>JAGXFT010000146.1 GCA_024637135.1 Nitriliruptorales bacterium
CCGCCTGGCCGGCCGGATCGTGGGCACCGGACTGGTGGCCGACGCCGTGGCCATCGGCCATGCGCTGCGACGCGAGTGGTGGCCGCTCGGTTGGCTCGCGCTGGCGCGCAGCAGTCGCTCGCCCGTGGCCGCGGCCGCCACTGCCGCGATGGTCGCGCCGATCGTCCTCGAACGCCTTCGTCCGGGCCGCCGGATGGGCCTGGTGCCCTACACGCTCCTGCGCCTGGGCGAGGACGCCCTGTACGGCACGGGCGTGCTCACCAGCGCCGTCCGCGCCCGCCACCCAGCCGTCATGCTCCCACGTGTCCGCTGGCCCGGCTCGGCTCGCCAGGACTGATTGGGTCCAACGTCCTCACCCGTCCCCGTGGGCCGCCCTGGTCTTCACCCAGCACCTCCCGAGATCTACGGGGTCTGGCCACTTTCACGGCCGGCCCGAGAACCCTCGGAGAGCCGGGGGATACCGACACGTTCGACCGCGGGGCCTGGGGGCCAATGGGGTGTTGCGTCTCGCCTCGCAGCGACAACGCCGAAGCTGTGGACGGCGCCGGACCAGGTACGACGGGACCAGCCATACTGTCGAGGATGACCACGACCGGACCCGGACCGACCCCACACACCGCCGATCCGGTGGTGCTGACCGGGTACCTGCTGCGGTGCCACCTGGTGCTCGCCCTGCACGAGTCCGGTGGCGTGCTGACGGTGGCAGACCTGGTCGCCGGGCTCGACGGTGATGGCTGCGTCACCCGGGGCCGCGCCAGCAAGGACGTGTCAGACGCGCTGCGCTGGGAGGTCGCTCGTGGTCGGGTCTGGCGACTGGGGCGTGGCCACTACGTCGTGGGTGCCCTGGCCCGCCAGACGACCTGGCGGATGCGTCGCCGCCTCAACTCACACCTCGCCCAGCCGTCGGGATGACGACGGCTCCGGCCCTGCCTCGGCGCAGATGTGCATTGTCGCGGAGAGGCGAGACAGGAGAGGGTCGCACCCCCCCGAAGAGGTCATCGGGCCACCTGCGCCCAGAGCGCGTCGGGGCGGCAGAACCATCCGAGAGCCGCCGGTATCGACACTCCCGGCTGGCGCTTCCGCCGAAGCAGCAGCCCTCGGAGATCGCCTGACAGCGGCCTCCGGCTGGTGGCCTCCAGGGGAACCGTGTGGCAGTGTGCGCTCGGCGCACGATCATCGAGTTGATGGAGTGGGCGGGGCGGTTCGTGTGTGCTGTGGGTGAGCGACGACCGCGAGCACGCATGGGTATGACCTTGGCACCGGACATCGGGATGGGGCTGGACTTCGGGGCCTTCCATCGGGAGCAGCGTCCTCGATTGGTGCGTGCCGTGGCGGCCAGCATCGGTGACCTCGATCGTGCGGCCGAGGCGGTGGACGAGGCGCTGGCCCGGGCTTGGGTTCGGTGGGATCACGTGTCGTCGCTGGATGCGCCGGGCGGCTGGGTGTTTCGGGTGGCGGTGAATCATGCACGGTCGCGGTGGCGGCGACTTGGGCGTGAGTTGTTGCGTCCGGTGATGGAGCTGTCGTCGGGGAGCACGCCAGGCCCCGAGCTGCCAGACAGCCTGCTGCGTGACGCGGTGTTGGGTCTGCCTGAACATCAGCGTGACGTGGTCGTGGTGCGGTTGATACTGGACTACGACACGGCCACCGCGGCCAATCTGTTGGGGGTCCCCGAGGGCACGGTGACCTCGCGGTTGTCGCGTGCCATCATCCGCCTCCGCAGCAAGATGGAGACGCAATCATGACCCCAGTCCACGATGACGAACTTCACGAACTCCGCGAGGACCTCCACGAGATGGTGGCGCGGTGGGAGGTGCCTGACGCGCCCGAGCCCGGCCCGCACGAACGCTCACCGGCCGGTCGACGCACCCACCGCAGCTGGTGGTGGCTGGCCCCGGCGTTGGCGGCCGTGGTGTTGGTCGCGGTGGTGGCGGTGATCAACCTGTTGCCGTTGCCGCGACCGGCACCGGAGCCGGCCGGGACCGGCGATGTCGAGGGTGGGCTGGTGTCGGATGTCGACTACTCGGTCGCGGGTGCCCTTGGCGAGATCCCGGCGTCGGCGTTGGCGGACCGGCGAGCCACGATCACCACCGCCGACCTGGCTCGCGCGGCCGGGCTGAACGGCGCTGCCGCGCCGGCCACGGTTTCCGACGGCGATGCCGTGGCGACGTGGACCCACACCATGAGTTCGCTGCGCGTGTCACGTGCTGCAGGTGTCACCACCGAGTCGTCTCGAGTGCTCGTGCCGTTGCCTGCCTCGTTCGGGTTGGCCCGCCCGGACGACCTCGCCGACTTCGACGCTGAGACCGGGTGGACGGTGTTGGACCTGGCTGCGTTCGTCGATGTCGAAGGCCTCGTCGACGACCAAGGCACCTGGCTCGTGCCCGGCCACACCACGGTCGGCCTCCAAGCCGACGACGACGCGCTGGCCAACGCCCCCTCCGGCACGTTCGGGACACGTGGCCTCCCCATGTCGGCTGCGCTGGACAACGCCACGGTGGCGCGCCCCAACGGCACCAGCCTCTCCCAGCGGGTCGACAGCGACACGGTCACGCTCGCCTCGCTGCGCGACGTCGTCAACGACCGTGGCGACCCCGACGCGGCCACGCTCGCCGACGACCCGGCCCTGCTGGCCGTGGCCCAGGCCCTCGACGACGCCGACGTCATCGGTGCCACGCTCGCGGCCGACCCCCGAACGATCCCGCTCGTCGACCCGCAGGCGCCCACACCGATCGGCCCCGACGACGTCACCTCGACCACCGCCGACGCGGTCGGCTACGGCTGGTCGATCAACCAGGACGGCCAGTCCATCGTCACCATCGCCATGCACCTCACCGACGACCAACCCGACGACATCGCCGACGCGATCGCAGCCGCCTGGTCGCTCGGTGGCGACGACCTCGGCGACGACGTGGCCGGGCTGACCCCCTGGGCCGATGCCGTCGACGTCACCACCGCAACCACCAACGACACGGTGACGCTCACCGTGACCCCCAACCCCGACACCAGCCAAGCGACCGACACCGTGATTTCGTCGACCCCCACGGGCATCGACCGGATGCTCACCGCACTCCTGGACGCGGGTGAACTCCCCTTTGCCACCAGTGACCTGTCAACCGCCCTGATGAACCCGCCACTGGAACCCCGCACCGAACCCGTCGACCCCGACACCCAACTCGGCATCGACCAGGCCGACATCATCATCGGCGCGGGCGGCGGCACGACCGCCGCACCCACCGGCTTGACCGGAAGCCTCGGCGGAACCGCCCTCGAAGACGGCACCGTCGTCATGTACACCAGCTGCGACGGTGGCTGGCTCATGTACGTCGACATCGACGGCGCCGAGCCGATCCCACCCATCGCATGTGACGGCAGCGTCACCACACGCGAGGTGACCATCGACAGTTCGACCGCGGCCGCCACGATCCACAAGGTCGCCGCCGGGCCCGACCGCCCCGGCACCTGGGCCGTCGCCCTCACCCCAAGTCGGGAGTAGCCGGCCCAGCCGCCGTGACTACCACCATCTACCTGATACCGCCATTCTGGCGAGCCAGCTCTTCATCTGCCGGGATCCACGGGACAATTGCGGATTGGTCACAGGCTGCGATGCATGACGTAGGCGTTGACGAAGCCTTGTGGGGGTCGATCGCGTCGGTGTCGCCTTGGCGGAAGATCGGTTCGATCATCGTTGAGACCGCGTCGCGGTGACCAGCACGGTCCGCGTCGCGGATGGCGGGCTGGTCGTCCACGGTCTGGCTCCCGTACGGAGGGACGACAGGTCCGTCGACGTACGGCGTCCGCTCGAAGCGACGTCGGTGCCGGATCACCATGCCGCCCCGAGCACCCTCGTCGGGGTCCAGGCCCGTGACGACGTGGGTGGTGGTGCGCGCCTCGATCGAGGCGCGCAGGTCGTAGAGTCCCTACGAACGCCCCGACTGGAGCAAGCCATGTCCCGGTTCGTCATCGGCGGCCGTGCCGTCCTGGACCAGCTCGACGCGGAGTTCGTGCTCGCCGGCGGCCGCGTCGCGTCGACCGAGGCATGGTCCTGAACCACGCTGCCCGTGCGCCCGGCGACGATCGCGTGCCCGTCGGCCAACGCCACGACACGCCGTCCGGGACCGCCCGGGCGGTGGCGACGGCCGGCGTGGGCCTCGTCCTGGCCGCCCTGCCGGTCTTCCTGGTGGGTGGCCTGGCCGTGCAAGTGCGCGCCGACCTCGGCCTGGGCGAGGCGGACCTCGGCGCCGCCGTCGCCGCCGCATTCCTGGTGGGCGCCGTCGCCTCGCCCCTGACCGGTCGCCTCGCCGATCGCCTCGGCGCGACCCGTTCGATCCTGCTCGGGGCTGCCTGGAGCGTGGCTGCCGCCACGGGGGTGGCCACCGTCGCGGATTCCGGGGCCACCCTCGCCGGGTCGCTGGCACTGTCCGGCCTCGGGTTCGGGTTCATGGACCCGGGCCTGGCGCTGCTCGTCCAGTCCCGGGTCCCGTCCCGGCGCCAGGGACTGGCGCTGGGCGTCAAGGAGGCCGCCGTCCCCGCGGCGGGCCTGCTGGCGGGCCTGGCCGTGCCGACCATCGCGCTCACGATCGGGTGGCGGTGGGCCTTCGCCCTGATCGTCCCCGTCCTCGTCCTGCTGGTGGGCCTGGTGGCGCCGTGGCAACGACCGGACGAGCGCCCGCGTCGCCCGGCCCCGGCCGTGGCCCGCAACACCCACCGACCGGCCGGCGACTCGGGGCCGTCCGTCCCGGGGTCGATGCAGGCCGCCTGGGTCCTGGCCCTGGCGGCCGCGCTGGGCTCGGCCGCGGCCAGCGGCGTGGGCATCTTCCTGACCGACACGGCGGTCGCGCGCGGCCTGTCACCGTCGGCGGCCGGACTCCTGCTGTCGCTGGGCAGCGTCGCCGGCATCGTGGCGAGGCTGGGGGCCGGCATCCGGGCGGACCGACGTACGGGATCACCCGTCGCGACCATGTCCGCCATGCTCGCCGTCGGGTCGGTGGCCATGGCGGTCGGGTCCCTCCCGGGCACGCTTCCGCTGGTGGTCGGGACACTGGGCACCTTCGGGGCCGGGTGGGCGTGGTCGGGCCTGCTGTTCCTCGGCCTGCTCCGGTTGCGCCCGGGAGCCGCAGGATCGGCGACCGGCATCGGGCTCGCTGGCCTGGCGATCGGCAATGCCCTGGGGCCACTCGGCTTCGGATTGCTGGCGGAGTCGTCCTCGCCACGTGTGGCCTGGCTCGTGGCCGCCGGGCTCGCCGGCCTCGCGGCGGCGCTGCTGCGTTGGCACCTGCGCCGTGGACCGGGCCCCACGTCGGCGCCGCCCGCGCGAACCGCCCGGTGACGGCCGAGGGCCCGGCGCGTGGCCGGGCCCTCGGTGGAGCAGGTGGTCGTCAGGTGGTCACGGGACCCGGGTGATGCGGTCCTGCGCACCCGGGGTCAGCGGCGAGAACTCACCGACGTAGTCGGCGAAGATCTCGGAGTCGATCGGGCCCTGGAAGCGGTTGGTGCCCTGGGTCAACACGCTGAAGTTGTCCCCACCGTCGGCGAGGAAGCTGTTGACGGTGATCCGGTAGGTGCCGGCCGGGTCGATCGTCGCACCGTCCAGCATGATCGATGCTGCGTCGACCTTGCTGCCCGTGGGCGCCGTGGCGTCCCAGGTGTAGGTGAAGCCGTCGGACACCTGCAGGACACGCATGCTGCCGGCCTGCGGGTTGTCGAACTGCTGTTCCAGCAGGGAGTCGATCTGGGCACCGGTCAGGTCCATCGTCACCAGCGTGTTGCCGAACGGCTGGACCGTGTAGACCTCGCCGAACGTCACCTCGCCGGGCTGTTCGCCGGCCGACTGGTTGTCGTAGATCAGGTCGGCGCGGATGCCACCAGGGTTCATGAACGCGATCTCCGCACCGACCCCCTCACTGCCCCACAACTGCGCGTCGGCGATGCGGTCACCCAGGGCAGACTCGCCCGCAGCGTTGTTGGCGCGCAGGATGTCGGACGTGATCTCGCCCACGACGCGCGTGCGGACCTCGTCTGCGAACACGCTCCACTTGGCGATGTTGGCGGTCTGCTCGGCGTCGGCTGCCACGTCGCGGGTCACCAGCCGGTTGTTGATGCTGATGGACACCGGCTCCTTCGTGGCCCGGCTCAGGCTCATGTCGATGTCGGTGACCATGCCGCCGTACTGGTAGGCGCTGGTCACGGGACGACCGTCGACGACGCAGTTGTAGGCCTGGTGGGTGTGGCCGGTGACGAACAGGTCGACCTCGTCACTGGTGCGTTCGACGATGTCCACGATGGGACCCGAGATCCCCGGGCAGGTGTTGTCGAAGGCGCTGGGGAAGCCGCCCTCGTGCACCAGCACGACGATCGTCTCGACGCCCGACTTCTTCAACTGCGGGATCAGCGCGTTGACGGTGTCCGCCTCGTCGGCGAAGGACACGTCCTGGATCCCCGACGGCGACACGATCGAGGGCGTGCCCTCCAGGGTCATGCCGATGATGGCCATCCGCACACCCTGGAACCGCTTGATGGCATACGGCGGCAGGATGGTCCCGCTGCCGTCGTTGTAGGCCACGTTCGCGGCCAGGAACTGGAAGTCGGCACCGTCGAAGGGGGTGCCGTCCTGGCAGCCGTCGACCGGGTGGCAGCCGCCGTCCTGCATGCGCAGCAGTTCGGTCACGCCCTCGTCGAACTCGTGGTTGCCGACCGCGTTGAAGTCCAGCCCGAACAGGTTGGCGGCCTCGATGGTCGGCTCGTCGTGGAACAGGCCAGACAGGAGCGGGCTGGCCCCGATCAGGTCCCCGGCAGACACCACCAGGGTGTTGGGGTTGGTGGCCTCGAGGTTCGCGATGTGGGTGTCGAGGTACTCGACCCCGCCGATGAAGTCTCCGGTGGGCCGGAGGAAGGGCGGTTCGAGGTTCCCGTGGAAGTCGTTGATCGCGAGCAGTTGGACCTCGGTGGTGCGGGCGTTGCGGGCGGCTGGGCCGTCCGCCGGTGGCTTGGCGGAAGCGATCCCCGGTGCCGCCAGCAGGGTCGCGCCCACTGCCAGGGCGAGCAGTCGATTTCGTCGTTTCATGAAGCGTCCTTGCCTGATCGTGAGGAGGTGGAGCGGACGGACCGGTGCGGTCAGCAGATCCACCTGACGTGGATCGGCACCCGTGTCCGGCCCCCCGGATCATCCGTCGTGCCTCCGACGCGCACCCGCCGGATCGCCACGCTAGTCCCCGGGACTCCGGTCCTGTCCGTCGAGCCGTCGACAGTGCGCCCACCGTGCGCCGCGTGGCCGGGCTGGGCGCACCGACGTCGACGCGCTTGCGGTCGACTCATGCAGGGCCTGTCGACGACGCCCCGGACACGACAGCGGCCCAACCGAACGAAGCCGGTTGGGCCGTAGAAAGGCCCCGACCGGCCACCCGGGGGGGGGTGTGGCCGGTCAGGGGAAGGAGCCACTGGTTGGAACTGTGGCATTTCTCCGGTGCGGGTGACCGCCGGGGGGGTGGTGGTCACCGTGCTCC
>JAGXFT010000147.1 GCA_024637135.1 Nitriliruptorales bacterium
CCAATCAGCCCCCGGTCGCGGTCGACGACGACGTGACCACCGGCGTGGGGGTCGCGCGCACGATCGCCGTGCTGGCCAACGACACCGATGCCGAGGGCCACGCCCTCACGGTGACCGACCTGGTCCAGCCCGGGGACGGCACGGCCGTCCTCAATCCCGACCAGACCGTGACCTACACGCCCGACGCCGGCTTCGAGGGCGTCGACACGTTCACCTACCGGGCCGACGACGGACTGGACCCCTCGGCACCGGCCACGGTGACGGTCACCGTCACGTCCGACTGGGACCCGCCGGTCACGGTCCAGGTGGCGGCCGACACCGACGACGCCGAGGAGGCCGCCGACGGGACGATGGACCGGGGCAGCTCGGACCTGGAGATGGTCCAGGAGGCCACCGTCCAGACCGTCGGCGTGCGCTTCGCCGGCGTGCCCGTGCCGCCCGGCGTGAACGTCACCGAGGCCTGGGTCCAGTTCGAGGCCGACGAGACTGATGGCCGGGCGACCACGCTGGACCTGGCGTTCCAGGACGCCGACGACCCACCGACCTTCGGGGTCACGCCCTTCGACATCTCCAGCCGACCGGTGCTGGGCCAGTCGGTGACCTGGACGCCACCGGCCTGGAACCTCGTGGGGGAGCGCGGGCCGGCCCAGCGGACCCCGGACCTCGCGAACGTGGTCCAGCAAGTCGTCGACCAGCCCGGCTGGGACAGCGGGAACGCGATGGTGCTGGTCGTCACCGGGAGCGGCAAGAGGACCGCCGAGGCCCACGACGGCTTCCCGGCCCTGTCGCCCACGCTGCACGTGCGATTCGAGGGCGGCGGCAGCGGCGGAAACCTGGCGCCCGATGTCGTCGCCAGCGCGGATGCCACGTTCCTCGGCGGGGCTGCGACCCTGTCCGGTGAGGTTGCCGATGACGGGCTGCCGGGCGGCTCGTTGGACTCGACCTGGACGAAGGTGTCGGGTCCGGGAACGGTGACGTTCGCCGATGCCACCGCGTTGGACACCACGGCGACCTTCTCGGCGGCGGGCACCTACCAGTTGGAGTTGGCGGTCGATGACGGTGACCTGGTGGGGGCCGATCTGGCACCGGTTGAGGTGGTGGCGCCGGGGGACACCGGGCCATCGACGGTGTCGTTCGGGATCTTCGGTGACTACGGCAACGGCTCGGTGGATGCCGCGGCGGTCGCGGCGATGGTGGAGGGGTTGGATCCGGACTTCCTGGTCACGACTGGGGACAACAATTATGGGCCGGGGGACCAGGACAGCAGCGTCGGGCCGCTCTACGGCGACTGGATCGGCAACTACCGGGGCCAGTTCGGGGATGGTTCGGCACTGAACCGGTTCTTCACCGCGTTGGGTGACGAGGACATCGAGGCGGGTGGGGGTCTGCCCGACTACCTGGACTTCCACACCCTGCCGGGTGGTGGGCACACCGCCCCGGCGGATTCGGGCAACGAGCGCTACTACGACGTGGTGCGGGGGTCGGTGCACGTGTTCGTGCTCAACCCGCACACTTCTGAGCCCGACGGGCGTGACGTGAATTCGGTCCAGGCCGACTGGCTGCAGGCGGGCCTGGCCGCGTCGACCACGCCGTGGAACGTGGTGGTGGTGCACGATCCGCCGTTTTCGTCCAACGGTTCCGACACCGACACCCAGTGGCCCTACGCCGACTGGGGTGCGGACTTGGTGGTGTCGGGTGACCGCCACGTCTACGAACGCCTGGAGGTCGACGGGTTGACCTACCTGGTGTCGGGCCTGGGTGGGGCCTCGATCGCCAGCGCCGCGCCGTCGTTGTTGCCCCAGAGCCAGGCCTACTACCGCGGCGGGTTCGGTGCGGTGCTCGCCACCGCCTGTCCCGGCGGGCTGACCGTGACCTTCCATTCCGTGGAACACGGCCAGGTGGACACGCACACGTTGGGCACGCCCTGCGGATCGTCCCCGGCTCCGGCCACGCCGACCGACCTGGTCGCGACGCCGGCGAGCGAGGCGGTGGACCTGACCTGGGTCGACACTGCCACCGACGAGACCGGCTACGAGGTCGAGCGCTCGGCCGCCGGCCCGGCCGGGCCGTTCGAGCCGGCTAGCACCCTGGCGTCCAACATCACGTCGTGGAGCGACACCGGGCTCACCGAGGAGATCGAGTACTGCTACCGGGTCCGCGCGACCGGCTTCCCGGGTCCGTCCGACTGGAGCAACGTCGCGTGTGCCACCCCGATCCTCAACGAGGCGCCCACGACCGTGGACGATGCGGCGTCGACCGACGAGGATGTCCCTGTCGTCATCGACGTGCTGGCCAACGACACCGACCCGGACGGCGACCCGCTGACGGTCGACACCGTGTCACCGGCCGCCAACGGGACCACCGCCGTGACCGCTGGTGGGAGCATCCTGTACACGCCGAACGCCGACTTCAACGGGGTCGACAGCTTCACCTACACCGCCTCCGACGAGACCTTCACGTCCAACGTGGCGACGGTGAGCATAACCGTCAACGCCGTCAACGACGTGCCGGTGGCGGTCGACGACGACGTCTCGACTGATGAGGACGTGCCGGTCAACGTCGACGTGCTGGCCAACGACACCGATGTCGACGGTGACGCCCTGTCGGTCACTGCGCTCGGCACGCCGACCAGCGGCACCGCCGCGCTGGAGGCCGACGGAACGGTGACCTACACGCCCAGCGGCGGGTTCTCCGGCAGCGACACGTTCACCTACACCGTCGGCGACGGCAACGGCGGTGCCGACACCGCCATCGTCACCGTCACGATCGGGGCCGTCAACGACGCGCCCGTGGCGGCGGACGACGACGCGTCGACCGACGAGGATGTCCCGCTCCTCATCGACGTGCTGGCCAACGACACCGACCCTGAGGGTGGGGCACTCACGGTGACCAACCTGTCCAGCCCGGCCAATGGCACCGCCGTGCTGGAGGCCGACGGGATGGTGACCTACACCCCGGCGTCGGACGTCAATGGGGTCGACAGCTTCACCTACACCGCCAACGACGCCAGGACCGACTCGAATGTGGCGACCGTCACCGTGACCGTGGCCGCCGTGCCCGACCCACCCGTGGCAGTCGACGACGTCGCGACGACCGGCGAGGACGTGGCCGTGGTCGTGGACGTCCTCGCCAACGACGTCGACCCCGACGGCGACGCCCTGGCGGTCACCGCGATCGGGGCGCCGACGAACGGCGGCGTGGCCGAGCTCAACCCCGACGGGACGGTGACCTACACGCCGACGACCGGCTTCCGCGGCGACGACACGTTCACCTACACGATCGGTGACACCACCGGGCGCACGGACTCGGCGACGGTCACCGTCACCGTCGTGCCGGTCAACGACGCCCCGGTGGCGTTTGACGACACGGCCACGACCGACGAGGACGTGTCGGTGAGCGTCGACCTCCTGGCCAACGACACCGATGCCGACGGCGATGCGCTGACCGTCACCAACCTGGCCACACCGGCCAACGGCACCGCCGTGCCGGAGGCCGACGGGACCGTGACCTACACCCCGGCGCCGGACTTCAACGGGTCCGACAGCTTCACCTACACGGCGTCCGACGGGCTCCTGGACTCGATCACCGCGACCGTGGCGGTCACGGTGAACGCGGTGAACGACCCGCCGGTCGCGCTCGACGACGCCGCCAGCACGCGGGTCGACGCAGCCGTGACCGTGAACGTGCTCGCCAACGACAGCGACGTCGAGGGCGCGCTGGACCCGGGCTCGGTGACCGTGACGACCGACGCGACGGGCGGCAGCACGGCCGTGGAACCCGACGGCGCGATCACCTACGCGCCCGACGCGTCGTTCAGCGGCACGGACACGTTCGTCTACCAGGTGTGCGACACCCCGGGCGCGTGCGCCTCGGCGACCGTGACCGTGACGGTCGACGACGAGGTGGTCGAGCAGTTCGCCCAGTCCGAGAGCACGACCCTCGGCGCGATCCTGTCCGGGACGTTCGCCGCGACGACCGACACCGACGGGGTGACCGAGGTTCTGACCGAGCAGCACTCGGGCGGGCCAACGTCGTCGCGCAGGAGCTGGCTGGACCACCGGTGGGCGCTGCAGGTGGTCAACGGCCAGGAGATGCTCCTGGAGGTGGTCGCGTCCCGCTCCGCCAACAGCGAGGGCGACGACTTCGCGTTCGAGTTCTCGCGTGACGGTGGCGGGTCGTGGCAGCGGATCCTGACGGTCGCGACGGCCGGCACGCCCACGCTCCACGTCGGCGACCTGCCTCCGGCGACCCGGGGCCAGGTACTCGTGCGCGTGGTCGACACCGACCGGACCGCGGGCAACAGCCGGACGGACACGGTGACCGTCGACCGGCTCGTCGTCCGCACGGTCAACCCGCTGGGCGCGGTCCCCGACGTGGCCGTGACCGCGCCCGACGGTCACGCAGACGAGGCCGGCGACCAAGGCGTGGTCCGGGTCACCCGCAGCGACTCGTCCGGATCCCTGGTCGTGGCCTACGACGTCGGCGGTACGGCCACCGAGGGAGTCGACTTCGCGATCCTGGACGGGACCGTCACGTTCGCCGACGGGCAGGACACGGTCGACATGCCGATCGTGCCGCTCGACGACCCCGACATGGAGGGCGACGAGAGCGTGGAGGTGCGACTGGCCGTGTCCTCCGCCTACACCATCGTGCCGCCCGGGACCGCCACGGTCGTGATCCGCGACGACGACGTCGCCGTGTCCGACGCGCGGGCCACGGCCCAGACCACCGTGCTCGGGTCCGTCCAGGGCGGGAACCTGGCCTCGACCCACTTCGACGACGGGGACGTCCAGACCCTGCGCGAGGGGTACACCCAGGGCGACCGCTGGCGAGCTCGGCTCGATCACCGGTGGACCTTCCAGGTCGCCGGGGGCAGCAGCGTGGAGTTCCGGGCGCGCGCCCACCGGCTGGGCACCGAGAACATGGTGTTCTCGTGGTCGACGAACGGGTCGACATGGACCCCGCTGGTGACGGTGGACAGCGGCACGGAGCAGTCATGGACTGCCGGCCTGTCCGCCGGCGTGAGCGGGGCCGTCCAGGTCCGGGTGACCGACACGCTCGACGACAAGAACGATGTCGACCGCGGGTCGATCGTCGTGGACGAACTGGTCATCCGCTCGACACCGTGAGCGGACGGACCCGCGGCGGGCGACCCGAATCGGGACGCCCTGTGGGGTGGCGTTCCGGACGTGCTCCGGTACGGGAGTCGTCGTGATGAGTATCGCCAGGTCGAACGTGCCCTCGCACCTGCCGTTCCGCCGCACTGCATCCACGGCACGGCTACTCCCGGCCGAGTCCGGACTCGGCCGGTGTCACGTGGTTCGCCGACGTCGACCACCTGATGATCGCCGACTCCGAGGTCCACCGCACGCGGGCCGGCATCAGGCTCATCCTGCACGTCTCGTTCCCGGACTACGGGCCGTGATCGACGTTGACGCCGTCGCCCCCGTGACTCGTGTCCATGTCGATCATGAGTCCTGGGACGTGACATGCGGCAGGTCAGGACGATTGTTCCCGACGAGTTCGTCAAAGTTAGCGGTCATCCGTCATCCGTACAGGGACAGATGTCCCGATGCCGTCGAATCGGGCACCCAGAGCCCGCTGGTTGCGCGGGAGCGCGCCTGAGCGCACATCGGGTTGACGGGAGTTTACGAAACCATGAACATGGCGGCAGAACCACGGTAGGTGTCAGAACCACAGTAGTTGACATGGAGGGACTGACCACACGAAACTGCAATGGAGGGACCGAGAACAGAGCAGTGGTGTGGACGGGTTGGGCAGGTGGACGGGTCGACAAGCGCACGAGGTCGTGGCCTCGGCGCACGTGGGCTCAACTGGGGGGAGTGCCGATGGGACCGAACGCGCACGCTCGAGGAACGGCAGACCGACGGCGGCTGCATGCCTGTGGTCCGCCAGCCGCCTCGGCACCCGTTCGACTGCTGACACTGGATGACCACGCGGTGGTCCGGGCGGGTGTCCGAGCGATGTGGGAGGGGGATCATCGGGGCGAGGTCGTGGTGAGCACCGATCGCGTCGATGTGGCCCTGCAGGCGATCGTCGAGGACCGCGTGGACGTGGCGATCGTGGACGTGTGCATGTCCATGGGCAATGGCATCGAGTTCGTGCGTGCCGCACGAGAACGAAACCCACGCGTGGCACATGTGATCCTGACCTCGTTCCGCGAGGAGGAGACGTTCTTCCAGGCGGCGATCGCCGGTGCCGCGGCGTTCCTGATCAAGGACCGCCTGAGAAGTCAGATCGTGGACGTCGTCCTGCAGGTCGCCAACGGTCGACGTCTGATCGAGCCCGGGATGATCGACGCCATGACCGATGACCCGGTCGACAACGGCCTTCCGGATGACCACGTCCTGGAATGCCTCACCGACCGCGAGCGAATGATCGTCGCACTCATGGCCCGGGGCCGTACCAACCGAGAGATCGCCGACGAGTTGTGCCTGGCCGAGAAGACCATCCGCAACTACGCGTCCAACGTCCTGTCCAAGCTGGGAATGCGCAACAGGACGGAAGTGGCCGCGTACGTCGCGAGATCGTCCGCACGCCGCAACGGCGCCCTGGTGCGGGCAGCGATGTGATGGCGACCAGGACCAGCCGACCGCCTCCTCAGGGCGAGGTGCCCACGCCCGCGCAGTCCCTGGAGACCCTCACGCTGATGGTCAAGACCATCCAGCACGACCAGACCGGGCTCCTCGACGCCGTGATCGCCGTCATCGATTCGGTGTTACGGGCCCCGACCGGGCTCTCTGCCGAGCATCGCGACGGGCTGTCCGCAGTGGGCGACGACCTCCGTGGCCTGGTCGACGAGACGGTCGGCCTCCTGTCGGACCTGGTGGCGGGCACCGACGGGTGGGCGGCGCTCGAGTGGCGGCCCGTGGCGATGCACGAACTGGTCGCGGCGGCCGTCCGGGACTTCTCCAACCGCAGTGACCACCGGGTCGTCGCCGACCTCGCTCCGGTCGAGACCGTCGCCAACGGCGAACTGGTGTCGCGCAGCGTCAGGAACCTGATCGGGAACGTCATCCGGCACACGCCGTCGAGTACGACCATAGACGTCACGCTGTCGACCGACGGCGACGTCGCAGAGGTCACCGTGGCCGACGACGGGCCGGGCATCCCTGACCGGCTCAAAGCCGTCATCTTCCAACCGTTCTCCCACGCCAACGGGCGGCGGGGTCAATCCGGGCTGGGGCTCGGCCTGAGCCTGGTGCGAGCCGTCGCGAACCTCCATGGCGGGCACGCGGAGGTGCGCGACCGACCCGGTGGCGGCTCGGTGTTCGTGTTCCGCATCCCCGTCCGCAGCACTCGCCCGCCACCCGGAACGCTCGGCTCGTGGTCCGACTCGGTGGCCGACGGGCCCACCACTGCTGCTGGTGGACCCGACGGGGCGGCCGATCGTCGGCGGGCAGGGCCGAACGGTCAGCCCCGGAACGGCTCGAGCCGCAGCACGGCACCCGCGCTCGTGGGCCCGCCGCGCACCAACGGGTAGACCTCGCCGGCGGCGTCCTGGCCGAAGCCCAGCAGTTGTGCGCCGGTGAAGTCGTTCGTGCCACGAATGCGCAGTTCGGCGATCCGCCCGTTCGGTCGGAGCGTGAACAGCCGTCCGGTCCCGCGGGCCGGGGAGAGGAAGTCGCCGAAGACGTAGGTCCCGCGCAACTGCGGCAGGTCGCCGCCGCGGTAGACGAACCCGCCCAGGACCGCGATCCCGTCGTCGTGGTCGTACTGCGCCACCGGGTCGACCAGGCCGGGGACGGCCACCACGTCGTCGGTCACGAACCCGGGCTCGTCCCCGTTTGGTTCGAAGGCGAAGGTGCCCTCCTTCAGCGGCCACCCATGGTTGTCACCGGCCGCGACGATGTCGACCTCCTCCAGGTCGCCCTGGCCCACGTCGCCGACCCACAGGTCCCCGGTCGCGGTGTCGAAGGAGAACCGGAACGGGTTGCGGAATCCCCACGCCCAGATCTCGTCCAGCGCGCTGTCGTCGCCCACGAAGGGATTGTCGGCGGGAACGCCGTACTGGCCGTTGACGCCATTGCTCCCGTCCGGGTCCAGGCGCAGGATCGTCCCCAGCACGTTGGTCGGGTCCTGGCCGTTGCCACTGGCGGAGTGGCCCACGCCCTCGTCGTCGCGATTGCCGCCGTCGCCCAGGGAGACGTACAGGAAACCGTCGGGTCCGAACGACAGCGCGCCGGCGTTGTGGTTGCCCTGGGGCTCGTCGATCCGCAGGACCTCCCGGGCCGTGGCCGCGTCCACGACCGGGGCCGCGCCATTCGGGTCGTCCACCTGCCACTCGGTGATGACCGACTGGTGGTTGGCGGCGACGCCGTCGGGCATCGTGGAGAAGTCGGCGGGTCCGTCGACCGGCTGCGACGTGTAGGTGTAGAGCCGGCCGTCGGTCGCGAAGTCGGGGTGGAATGCCAGCCCCAGCAGCCCCCGCTCGAAACCCGGCAGCAACAGGGCGGACACGTCCGCGACGGTGCGGGTCGCGCCGGTCGCGAGGTCCACGGCCACCAGTTGGCCGGGCTGGTCGGTGACCCACAGTTCGTCCGGACGCCCCGGGGGTGATACGCCCCAGTTCGGTGCCACCAGCCCGGTGGCGACCGCCTCGACCTGGACCGGGCCGCCACGGACGGGGACCAGGTCGGGCAGGGGATCGTCGACCTCCGCCGCGAGGGCCGGGAGTGCCACCAGGCTGGCTGCGGTGGCGAGGACGAGCAGGCGTCGGGTTCTCATGGAGGCTCCAGGTCGGTCGGGGATGACTGCCCGACCGGACCGTCCGCCCGCTCGGACCGGTTTCCCCGACGACCTCGCCGGGGTCACCGACCACCTCTACGCACCGGCGGGCCGTCCGGTTCAGGGGATGCAGGCGTGTCGGGTGGCGAGCCGGGGGACCCGGGCGCGCTGTCGGGGCCCGTAGCCTCGACGGCGGACGACGAGGGCACCATGGGGCCTTGTCCGAGTGATGGGAGCCCGATGCGCACGCCGCGCAACATCATCGTGATCGTGTCGGACGATCATGCGGCCCAGGCACTCAGCGCCTACGACACGAGCCTCACCAGCACCCCTCGGCTGGACCGGATGGCGGCGGAGGGGATGCGCTTCGACGCCTGCTTCTGCACGAACTCGATCTGCTCGCCGAGCCGGGCCTCCATGCTCACCGGGACCTACAACCATGTCAACGGCGTCACCACGCTGGCGACCCACCTCGACAACCGCCTGCCGACGTTCGTGACCGCGCTGCAGGACGCCGGCTGGGCGACCGGCCTGATTGGCAAGTGGCACCTGGGCCACGGCCCCGACCACGACCCGCGGGGGTTCGACGACTGGGCGATCCTGCACGACCAGGGCGAGTACCACGACCCGATCCTGTTGCACGGGAGCGATGCGGTCCTCCGGCAGGGCGGCCAGCCGCGGCGGCACCCCGGGTACGTGACCGAGGTCCTGACCGACCTCGCCCTGGCCTGGATCGACCGCCAGGACGGCCCGTTCTGCCTCCTGTTGCACCACAAGGCGCCGCACCGACCGTGGAACCCGGCGCCGGGCACGCCCGTGGGCTTGAGCAACGCGCCGGTGCCCGCCACCTTCGACGACGACCACACCGGGCAGGCCCCGGCCGCCGGCGAGGCCCGGATGGGGATGGAGGACCTGGACGTGCTCGACCTGAAGGTCCCGGTCCCGCCGGGGCTGTCGTCGGGTGAGGAACGCGAGTGGCGGTGGCGCCGGTTCCTGGCCGACTACCTGGCCTGCGTCGACAGCATCGACGTGCAGACGGGCCGGTTGCTGGACCACGTCGACGAGGCCGGGATCGATGACGACACGCTGGTGGTCTACACCTCCGACCAGGGCTTCTTCCTGGGGGAGCACGGGTGGTTCGACAAGCGCTTCATCTACGAGGAGTCCCTGCGGATGCCCTTCATCGTGCGCTGGCCGGCCGGGATCGCGCCGGGCAGCACCTGCGCCGACATGGTGCTCAACGTCGACGTCGCCCCCACCGTGCTCGATCTCGCCGGGCTGTCCGTGCCCGCCGCCATGCAGGGCCGCAGCATCGTGGCACTCCTGCGGGGCGAGACGCCCGCTGGCTGGCGCACCTCGATGTACTACCGATACTGGATGCACCTCGACTCGATCCACCGCGTGCAGGCCCACCGCGGCGTGCGCACGCACCGCCACAAGCTGGTGCGCTGGGACACCGACGGGCGTGGTCAGCTCGGCGCGAGCGACGAGCCGCGGCCCGAGGCCTGGGAGCTGTTCGACCTCGAATCCGATCCGTTCGAACTGGCCAGCGTCGCGGACGATCCGGCGTATGCGGGCGTCCGCGCCGACCTGGAGGACGAACTTCTGCGACTCGAGGCCGAACTGGGCGTGGTCGACTGACCTCGTCCGACGGTCAGTCCGCGCCCGGTCGCACCCGGACCCGGTCCGGCGGTCAGTCCGCGCCCGGTCGCACGCGGATCCGGGCCACGCCGGGCATGGGCAGGAGGAACGAGATCTCGATGACACCGTCGCGGGCCGCCACGGTGCCACGGTCCTCGACGTCCAGGCGGTCCGCCTCGACCAGCGCGCGCCACCCGTCGGCATCGGGCCAGTCTCGGTCGCGGTCGACGTGTGCCGTGATGTTGGAGTGGGTCTCGTCGACCCGTGCGATCGACACGCGGGCCTGGTCGCCGACGCCCGTGAGCGCCAGTGCCACCTCGCGGTCCAGCGGTGCATGACCGGCGGCACGCGACTGGTCGAGCGTGCCGTTCCAGACCAGCAGGTCGACGGTCCCGTCCTCATGGACGGTCGCCCAGCCGTCCACCAGCCCGGACGCCCCGTCGCCGCGGAGGTCGAGCGGGAGTTCGTCGGGGCCCTGTTGATGGGCCAGCGCAAGGGCCCAGTAGCGCGGCTTGCGCAGGTTGCCGATGGTCTGGAGTCCGAACCCGCCGTGCAGCAACGCGGGTGGGCGGCCCAGTTCCTCGAAGTGGTCGCTGGCGACCCAGTACGACAGCGCGTCCGCCACGTCCGTGGCGGCCTTCATGCCGGCCAGGACGAACGGAGCCCCGAAGGGGTCGTCGTTCAACGCGAGGAAGTGGGTCGGGGTGATGCCCCATTCCGTCCACCAGACCTCGACCTCGTCCAGTCCTCGAGCGGCGAGCGCCGGGCGCAGGTCCAGCGGCGGGACGCCGTAGACGTGGGTGGCCAGGAAGTCCAGCGGGGTGTCGACCGCGACCACATGGTCCAGGAAGGTGCCGATCCAGCCCACCGCTGCGGTCGCCGGGCCCCCGACCAGGAGGTCGGCATCGACGGCCTTGACGGCGTGCGCCGCCACGTCGTAGAGCCGGAAGTACTCCGCGGGCGTGCCGTCCCAGAAGACCCCGAGGTTCGGCTCGTTCCAGACCTCGAACGGCCACTGGCGGACCTCGTCGAGCCCGAAGTGGTCCACCAGTGCCGCCACGAGTTTCCGGACGACCCGGCCCCACGCGTCCCAGTCCGTGGGAGGGGAGATGATGCCCTGGTAGGTGAACACGGTCTGGTCGGGGTCCCGCGCCAGCGCGCCGGGCATGAAGCCCAGTTCGACGACGGGTCGCAACCCCAGCGTGCGCAGTCGGGTGTACAGGTCGATCACGGTGGTGGCGTCCACGACCGGGCCATCGTCCCCGTCGACCACCACGGCATTCTCGTCGTCGAGGATGGCGTGGGCGCGCACGTGCGTCACCCCGACCTCGTCGTGCATCCGGGCCAGGGCCGCGGCGTACTCGGTGCCCAGGTGGTCGGGACCCGGGCCGCCGTCGTAGCCCAGTTGGCTCACGTGCTCGGCACCGATCATCCACCACGGCCGGGCCAGCCGAGTCGTGGCGGCCGTGGCGTCCACAGATGCGGCGATCCGCGGGGGTGCGTCGCTCGCTGCCGTCGAGCTCGCCACGACCGTCGGGCTGACCGCCCCGTGGCCGTCCTCGACCGTCGACAGTGCGGCGACGGCGTAGTGGTAGGCCCGGTCGACCTCGCCGGTCGTGTCGACATAGGGCGACCGCGGGACCGCCAGCAGGTCCCCGCCGCCATGGTCGAGCACCGAAACCTCATCGGGCTCGTGACCACGCAGCACCTGGTAGCCGATGGCCCCCGCGACGGGCTCCCACGCGAGCGTGACGTGGCCGACCCCGGCGTCGGCCTCCAGACCGGTGGGGGCGGGCAGGGTGTCGTCGTGACCAGCGGCCTCCGAGGCGTCGGCGGCCTGCCGCGCCCCGGCCTGCCAGCGGTCGCGGACATCGGTCGAGGTGGTCGCGTGCTGGTCGGTCATGGCGGTCTCCTGGCGGCGCGGGGGTGGTCCCGGGGTCGCGGTCGCTGGTCCAAAGGCCGGGGCCGTGGTCAGTGGACCACGGTCGGGGCGTCGCCAGGTCACTTGATGCCGGTCATCGCGATCGACTCGATGAAGCGTCTCTGGAAGAACAGGAACACCACGATCACGGGCAGGATGATGGCCACCGAGCCTGCCATCAGCAGTCCGTAGTTGGTGCTGTTCTCCCCGATGGCCGCCAGCGCCAGTGCGATCGGCAGGGTGTACTTGTCCTGGTCGGTCAGGACGATGAGAGGCCACAGGAACGCGTTCCAGGTGCCGAGGAAGGTGAAGATGCCCAGGACGGCGGCCGGGGC
>JAGXFT010000148.1 GCA_024637135.1 Nitriliruptorales bacterium
AGCCGTCCCGGCCCACCGGCGCAGCGGGCCGTGCGGCCGGAGAGGTGGACCTCAGCCGACCGTGAGGACTGCCGACATGCCGGAGTGCAACTGGCAGAAGAAGTCGTACGTGCCCGGCGCGGACGGAGCCGTGATGGTCAGCGTGGCGCCTCGGGGCGCCTGCTCGTCGAACGCGCCGTCGGTGGCCGTGATGGTGTGCAACAGGCTGTCGTCGTTGCGGACCTCGATCTCGGCCCCGGCGTCCACGGTGGCGGGCACGTCGAAGGCGAAGTCGTCGATCGTGATGATCGGGGTGGCCGCGGGTGCCGGCTGGGGTTCCGAGGTCTCGACCGCGATCGGTGTCGGGCTGGGCGTCGGTGACGGGGTCGGCGAGGCAGTTGGGCTGGGGGTCGGCGACGGGGTCGGGCTGGGCGTCGACGAGGGGGTCGGGCTGGGCGTCGGGCTGGCCGTTGCCGTCGTCGGTGAGGGCGAGGGCGCCGCGGGCTCGGCCGTGCCGCCACACGCCGATGCTGCGAGGACCGTCACCGCGAGCACGGCGTGTCGGATTCGTGCGGCCATCGGGGTTCCAGTCGAGGTGGGAAGCACCCGTGGTACGACACCGGAGCCCATCCGGCTTGGCCGATGGCTCCTCGTCGCCCGGCGTCGCGTGTCCGGGTCGGACGAAGCCGCTCGAGGTCACCCGTGGACATCCGCGATGGCCCGCTCCACGACCCCCAGGTCATCGCCGCTGAAGCACACGAACCGCACCACCTCGACCGCGGTCGTCGCCCCCCGGACGGCGGCGACGGCCACGGGTGCGGCACGTTCGATTGGGTACCCGTAGACGCCGGTGGAGATGGACGGGAAGGCGACCGAGGTCGCACCGACCCGGTCCGCCTCGGCCAGGGAACGGACGTAGCACGAGGCCAGCAGGTGGGGCTCGTCGGCCTGCCCGCCACGCCACACCGGGCCGACCGTGTGGATGACCCACCGTGCCGGCAGGTCGAAGCCCGGGGTCGCCTTCGCGTCCCCGACGTCGCACCCGCCCAGCTCGCGACAGGCCGCCAGCAGGTCCGGTCCGGCCGCGCGGTGGATGGCACCGTCGACGCCGCCCCCGCCGAGCAGGGACGAGTTGGCCGCGTTGACGATGGCGTCGGTGGTCTCGTGGGTGATGTCACCCCGGACCGCAGTGAGGTCGGTCATGTCACCAGTGTGCCGCCGCAGACGCGAGCCGGGGACCCCCGTTCGCCGCGCTGCCCGACCGGCCCACGCATGCGCGACGGGCCGCCGTGGCAGGTGGCACACAGGCCCACGAGTCCCTGCCGGCCCACCGACGTGGTGTCGGCCCCGAACGCCATCCCGACCACCCCGGAAGCCGCTGCCATGCGAACGTCCCTGCCCCGCCCGCTCGAGCTTCGTGCCGACGGCCCCGACGGCCACCTCGCCATCTACCTCCGCGACCATCTCGCCGGCTCGGTGGGGGGACTGGCGCTGATGGCTCGCAGCCTCCGCAACAACCGCGGCAGTGTGTATGCGCCGCCGTTGCGACGCCTGCGCGCCGAGACCCTGCTGGACCGGGCGGCGCTGGAGCGCGTGGCGGCGTCCCTGGGGGTGGAACCGTCCCGGCTCAAGCAGGGTGGGGCCTGGTTGGTCGAGAAGTCCGGTCGCGCGAAACGCAACGGGCAACTGGTCGGGTACTCGTCCCTGGCCCGCCTGTGGGAGCTGGAACAACTCGGGGCTGCGGTCTCGACCAAGACCGACCTGTGGACGGTGCTGGCCGACGAGCGGATGTCCGATCGCGTGCCCGCAGACGTGGATGCGACCGCGGTGCTGGCGCGCTGCCGCTCCCACGTCGAACTGGTCGAGGACCATCGACGACGCGCGGCGGTCGAGGCCTTCGTGCCCGCCCGGGCATGACGGTGCCGACGTCGACGGTGCGGGATCGCCAGCTTGGCCGCCTGGTCGAGGAGCGAGGCCGGATTGCCCGGGATGGAGGACTACCGTCCGGGCATGGAACCACCCGTCCGGGTGGACGATGACAGGGGCTGACGTGGTGGCTGATGCACGTCGGGATCCGGGGCTGGGTCGTCTCCACCTGCCACGGCGGAAGGGCGTCTATGCCCGCAAGTCGTCCGGAACCGTCGATCCGGGCGTGGCCTGTCGACTGTCGGCGTACGTCGGCCGCGGCCGTCAGCCCCAGACGTCGGCCGCGATGCTGACGACCTGTTCGAGCTTGCGCCACTGGTCGTCGGGCTCGATCGTGTTGCCGTGGGCAGTCGACGAGAACCCGCACTGGTGGCTCAGGGCGAGCTGGTCGAGGTCGGCGTACTGGGCCGCCTCGCCGATGCGCGCCTTGACCTCGTCGGCGTCCTCGACGGCTGCGTGCTTGGAGCTCATCAGCCCGAGCACGACCTGCTTGCCGGCCGGCAGGTGGCGCAGCGGGGCGAAGTCCCCGGAGCGCTCGTCGTCGTATTCGAGGAAGAACCCGTCGACCATCATCTCGTTCAGGAGGATCTCGGCCACCGGCTCGTAGCCACCCTGGGACACCCACGCACTCTGGAAGTTGCCCCGGCACAGGTGGACCGTCGCGACCATGTCGTCCGGGCGGTCGCGGATGGCGTCGTTGACCAGGCGGCAGTAGAGGTGCGTCAGTTCGTCGGGGTCATCACCACGGTCGGCGGTCTGTTGGCGGACCTCGGGGTCGCACAGGTAGGCGAGGTTGGTGTCGTCGAGTTGGAGGTAGCGCAGTCCGCGGTCGGCCAGGTCGGCGACCTCGGCGCGATAGGCCGCGGTCAGGTCGTCGAAGAACACGTCCAGGTCGGGGTAGGCGTCGGTGTCGATGCCCTTGCGACCACCCCGGAAGTGCAGCATCGACGGGGCCGGGATCGACACCTTGGCGGTGGTCGGAGGCGTGTCGGCCACCTGCGAGGCGAGGAAGTCGTAGTCGTCGCCCTGGATCGACTCGCCGTGGCCGATCGTGCCCGTGACCGACACCTTCGGCGGCGAGAACTCGACCTCGGTGCCGTCGTCGCGGCGGAACCGCGCCAGGAAGTCGCCCTCGCTGACCGTCACGCCGTCCAGTTGTTCCAGGAAGTCGAGGTGGAACATGAAGCGTCGGAACTCACCGTCGGTGATCCCGTGCAGCCCGACGTCCTGTTGGCGGCGGACCACGTCGGCGATGGCGGCGTCCTCGACCTCGCGCAACTGCGCGGCGCTGATCTCGTCGTCCCCACGTCGTTGGCGGGCCTCCATGACGGCGGCCGGGCGGAGGAAGCTACCGACGTGGTCGGCGCGGAACGGTGGGGTCTGGGGCATCGGGGCGGGTCCTCGGTCGACGGTGCGGGGTGACGGGAAGGTCAGGGTCGACTCTAGGGTCGGCGCGGATCGTGGTGCCGTGGCCGGATGCCGACGGTCGACCTCACGCGGCCGATCCCGGGTGCATCGGTCCCGCGTGCGCCGGTCCCGCGACTCACCGGCGTTCGCGGATCCAGGCGAGGTCGGAGATGTGGTCGGCGGCGTCGCCGGGGGTCTCCAACAGGGTGTCGGTGTCCGCCATCCGGACCACCTCTACCAGCGCGTCGGGATCGACCTGGCCGGCACCCAGGTTCTGGTGGCGGTCGCGGCCGGACCCGCGTTCGTCCTTCGAGTCGTTGAGGTGGACCAGGTCGATCGTGCCGATCCGGTCCAGCAGCCGCTGGGTGCCGTCGACCAGTTCCTCCCCGCCTGCATGCAGGTGACAGGTGTCGAGGCAGAAGCCGTAGGGCGTGTCGGTGCCGTCCAGGGCGTCCCACAGGCGAAGGATCGGCTCGACCTCGCGAGCCATCGCATTGGTGCCGCCGGCGGTGTTCTCGATCAGGATCGGGACGGTCGACTCGAGGCGATCGAGGGTCGCGCGCCAGTTGGCGAACCCGGCGGCGGGATCGTCGTCGTCGGTGACGTGTCCACCGTGCACGATCACGCCGGCGGCCTCGATGGCCTCGGCCGCCCGCACCGTCTGTTCGAGGTTGGACCGGCTGGGATGGCGCACGCGGTTGTTCGTGGTGGCGACGTTGATGATGTAGGGCGCATGGACGTAGACCGCGACCTCGCTGGCGCGCAGCGCGTCGGCATCGTCGCGATCCTTCGGCTTCTTCCACGACTGCGGCGGGGACAGGAAGACCTGTACGACCTCCGCGTCGCGGGCGGCGGCCTCGGCCAGCGGGTCGGCGGTCGGGACGTGGGCTCCGAGGCGCAACGGACTGCTCCTGGTCGATGGGATCGAGGCGGCTGATCACCGTAGCCTCGGGCGTGTGTCTCCCGGGTGGTCGCCCGGCCGCGACCGGGTCAGGGCGCGGTGAGGCGGGCGACCAGGTCGTCGAGGTGGGCGCGCGACGATCGTGCGGCGGCCACCAGGTCCGCGTCCGGCCTGACCTGGTGGCCCGTCCCCACGCCGTCGCCGGTCGTCACCAGGTCCGCCCGTGCGGCGCCCAGGTCGTCGGCGCGGCCCAGCGCCCACCACCCCAGGACGGCGGCGCCCAGCGCCGTCCCGCCCACGTCGGAGGTCACCACCAGCGGTCGGTCCAGGGCCGCGGCCACCAGCGACTGCCACAGGGCTGACCGGAAGGCCCCACCCGTGGCCCGTACCTCCTGGACGGGGTGCAGCCGGTCGAGTCGGTCGACCACCTCGCCCAGGTCGCGCGCGACCCCCTCGAGGGCGGCCCGGACGAGGTCGGCACGGTCGTGGCGCCGTCCCACGCCCAGCCACGCACCTTCTCGCAGGGGATCCCAGCGCGGCGCCCGGGGCGTCACCAGGTGGGGGAGCATCACGACGCCGCCACTCCCCGGTGGCGCGCCGTCGGCGAGGTCGAGGACGCGCTGGAGGTGGGGGCCCGACCCCGGCTCGTCCGGGCCGGCCAGGTCGGGTGCGAGCGCTCGCGCGGCCCACGAGGCGGCCAGCCCGCCCGTGCTCAGGGCCCCGCCGGCGACCCAGCGCCCGTCACCCAGGCCGTAGCAGAACAGGGACGGGTCGTGCGGGTGCGGTGGGTCCGCCACGACCGCGCGGGCGGCCGCGCTGGTCCCCAGCGACAGGGCCACGACGCCGGGCTCGATCGCCCCGACGCCGATGTTGCCCAGTGGTCCGTCGGCCGCCCCGGCCACGACCGGCGTGCCGGCCGGCAGCCCGATCCGTGCGGCGGGTTCGGCTGCCAGCGGGAGCTGCTCGCGCGGGTCGACCAGGTCCGGGAGGTGGTCGGCCGCCACGTCCACGGCGTCCAGGGCTGCCGGGTGCCAGTCGCCGGTGGCCAGGTCGAGCAGGCCCCAACCGGACGCCGAGGACCGGTCCGTGGCGACCCGACCGGTCAACCCGAGCAGGACCCACGCCTTGAGGTCGACCCACCGGTGCACCGTTGCCGCGAGCTCCGGCTCCTCCTCGCGGAACCACGCGAGCTTGGCCGCCGGTGCCATCGGGTGCATGGGGGTGCCGGTCGCCGCGTGGAGGTCGGCGGGGTGGTCGGCCAGCCGACGGGCCTGGGCCACCGCGCGTCCGTCCGCCCAGGTGGCCACCGGGGTCAGTGGACGGCCGTCGTCCCCGAGGCCGAGCAGCCCGTGCATCGCGGTCGAGATGGCGATGCCGGCCACCGGCACCCCCTGAAGGTCGGCGACGCAGTCGGCCAGGGCGTCCAGCACGGCCGTCGCCACCGCGGGCGCGTCCTGCTCCTCGCGACCGCCGGGCCCGGAACGCAGCGTCAACGGCCGGCTGGCCGTCGCCCGCGGCCCCACCCCCACACCGAACGCGACCGCCTTGACCGCGGTCGTGCCCACGTCCAGCCCGATCACGACCGCCGTGGGATCCGAACCCGTCATCGCGCAACGCCGGAGGATGGGGCAGCGAGGTAGTGGTAGGTGTGGTGCTCGACGAAGCCGGCGCGTTCGTAGAGCCGACGCGCGGCCTCGTTGCTGAGGTCGACCTGCAGGAACCCGGCCGTTGCCCCGTGCGACCGAGCCCAGTCGGCCAGCGCCGTCAGCACGTCGCCGGCCAACCCGCGGCGGCGGTGGCTGGGGACGGTCTCGACCGCGTTGACGCCCAGCCAGCCGTCCGTCAGCGCACCTCGACCGATCGCGACGACCTCGCCGCCGTCACGCACCGACGCCAGTCCGACGCGGTCGCCGCGGGTGAGCATCCGCCGGCCGACGTCGGGGAGGACGCCGCCGCGGTCGTGGTAGCGCGACAACCAGTCCTCGTCGGGCTCGACGGTGATGGTCACCGGTGCCGCGTCCGGACGCGACACCAGCTCGACGAGGTCACGCACCAGCACCCGGCCGCCGTGGTGCATCGTCCAGCCGCGGTCCGCCAGGTCGTCGTGCAGGCCGGCCAGGACCGGCAGGGGCACGGCCACCCACGGCGGCAGGTCGCGCTCGCGGTACCACGCACCCACCGTGGCCAGCCGCTGGTCGAGGTCGTCGGCGTTGCTCGGCGCGGCCAGCGCGAGTGCGCTGTTGCCACGCCCGGTGAAGCCCTCGCTGGCCCGCCACAGCCAGCCGTCCACCTCGACGGCCTCGTCGGGCACCCATGCCCCGACCGCGACGCGTTCCAGCGCCAGCGCGTCGACGGCCGAAAGGTCCGTCGATCGCCAGCGGGTGGGTCGGGAGCCGGCGGTCAGGCCTCCAGCTCCTCGGTGGGCTCGTCCAGCCACGGCATCATCTTGCGGACCTGCTTGCCGACCTGTTCGATCTGGTGGTCGCGGCCGGCCTTGCGGTATCCGGCGAAGTTCTCGGCGCCGGCCTCCCACTCGTCCATGAAGCCCTGTGCGAACGAGCCGTCCTGGATCTCGGCCAGGATCTGGCCCATGGCCTCGCGCGACGAGTCGTTGATCACCCGCGGACCGGAGACGTAGTCGCCCCACTCGGCCGTGGTCGACACGGAGTGGCGCATCCACGAGATGCCGCCCTCGTACATCATGTCCACGATCAGCTTGAGCTCGTGGAGGCACTCGAAGTAGGCGGCCTCGGGCTGGTAGCCGGCCTCGACCAGGGTCTCGAACCCGTCCCGGACCAGGTGCGACACCCCACCGCACAGCACTGCCTGCTCACCGAACAGGTCGGTCTCGGTCTCCTCCTTGAAGGTGGTCTCCAGCAACCCGGTACGGGTCAGTCCCAGCCCGGCCGCGTACGACTTGCCGAGGTCCCACGCCGTGCCGGTCGCGTCCTGGTGGACCGCCAGCAGCCCTGGCGTGCCCTGGCCCTGCTCGTACAGGCGCCGGACGATGTGGCCCGGGGACTTCGGTGCGACGAGGAAGACGTCGACGTCCTCGGGTGGCTGGACGAA
Organism: Nitriliruptorales bacterium; assembly: GCA_024637135.1. Classification (GTDB taxonomy): domain Bacteria; phylum Actinomycetota; class Nitriliruptoria; order Nitriliruptorales; family Nitriliruptoraceae; genus Salsipaludibacter. The sequence goes on from JAGXFT010000148.1 coordinate 7,283, forward strand.
CTCGTACAGGATGTTGAAGCCGTGCCCGAACACCAGCGCGTTGCCGGCCTCGACCGCGTCGGCCAGCCCGTCCTCCCACGCCGCCTTCTGGTGGGTGTCGGGCAACAGCAGCACGATCACGTCGGCCTCGGCCGCGGCCTCGTTGGTGTCCTTGACGACCAGGCCCTGTTCCTCGGCGCGCTGGCGCGAGGTCGATCCCGGGCGCAGCCCGACCCGCACGTCGACGCCCGAGTCCCGCAGGTTGAGCGCGTGGGCGTGGCCCTGCGAGCCGTACCCGAGCACCGCGACCTTCTTGCCCTGGATCAGGGACAGGTCGGCGTCGTCGTCGTAGTAGATGGTGGCCACGTGAGGTCCTTGATGCCGGGGTGGGATGCAGATGCGGCCGCGGGTGGTCGAGCCACCACGGCGCGCGGAAGGTCAAGCCTAGGACTCGACCGCAGGGACGGCGAACGCCGTCGGCACGAGCGCCGGTCGGACGTCCGACGGGTGGGCGATCGCCGCGGCGGGCGTCATCGCTGGCCATTGCCGGGCGGGTGGGACTGGTCGATCAGGTGGGTGGCGAAGAAGGCGAGGATCCGCCGCCAGGCGTCCTCGGCCGACGGGTGGTGGTAACGCATCCCCGGGACCAGGTCCAGCACGGCCAGTGGGAGGTCGTGGCGATCCATGAACGAATGACCCGCGTCCGGATACTCCTTGACGTCGTGGGGGACACCGTGGGTGGTGAGGGTCCGTTCCAGGCGATCGGCCGCGCCGGACAGGCCGGGGTCCCTGCCGCCGTAGCTGGCCACGACCGGGCACGCGTCGGCCATGACCTCGTCGAGGTTGTCCGGCAGTCGGCCGTAGTTCGGGGCGGCGGCGTCGAAGTCCTGCGTGGCGCCCAGCAGGGCGAACCCGCCGCCCATGCAGAAGCCGATGATCCCGATCCGTCCGCTGCAGTCGGGCCGGTCGGCCAGCCAGCGGCGGGTGGCGGCGATGTCGTCGAACGCCGGGCCGGTCCCGTGGGCGAGGTCGGTGAAGGTGGCACGCAGGCACCGGATCGCGCCGCCGTCGGTGTAGAGGTTGGGGGCGACTGCCACGTAGCCCGCGGCCGCGAAGCGGTCGGCGTGCTGGCGCGTGTCGTCCGCCAGGCCCATGGCGTCGTGGATGACCACGACGCCGGGCCACGGTCCGTCCCCCACCGGCGGCGTCGTGACGTAGCCGTCCAGCGCCGGGGCGGTGGCCGTCCCGGTGATCGTGGTCTCGGGCATGGTCGGCTCCTGGATCGGGGGTGGCCTGGGGACAGCATGCCCCGCCGGTCCGGGCGACGGGGCCTGACGTGGCGGTCAGGTCGTGGAGGAGCGGGGTGTCGCCGTCCGAACGTCCCGATCGGCCGTGCGGGCGGGGTCGTCGGTGACGGGTGCGACCTCCGGACCGGTCGGGGTCGCGGCCGCGGCGGCCTGCTCCAGTGCCAGTTCCTGGGCCGTGGACGTGTCCCGCAACGACAGCGAGGGTTGAGCAGTGGTACGGGCGGATCGTGGGTCGTCAGGACCCTCGTGGCAGGGTGATCCCGGGCGCGAGGTCGGCGTTGGGGACCGGCTCGTCGACGACGGTGCGCACCGGCACGACCCCGGCCCACCACGGGCCATCGATGTCGGCGGGATCGTCGACAGCGCCCTCGGCTCGCACCTTCGCGGAGACCACGTCCAGCGGGAGTCGGAAGACCGAGGTGGCCGCCAGCTCGCGGGCGTCCGGTGGACGGCAGTGCTCAGACCGCTTCGGCCACACGGCATCCAGCACGGCGGCCAGTGCGGCCCGTCGATCGGCCTCGTCGGGGACCAGCCGGGCGGTCCCGCGCACGACCACGGCCCGGTAGTTCATCGAGTGGTGCATCCCCGAGCGCGCCAGCACCCACCCGTCGACGAGCGTGACGGTGAGGCACACCGACACCTGCCCGGGCCCCCCGTCGCGGTCCGGATCGCGCGCCAGTGCGGCCACGTGCGCGCCCGACGACGAGTGGAACACGACGTCGTCGCCCATCCGCGCGAAGCTGGTCGGGATGGTGATCGGGCCGCCGGCACGGTCGTCGACGTAGGACAAGTGGCACACCGGGGTGGCGTCCAGGATCCCGGCGACCACGTCGCGGTCCCAGGTCGCGCGGTCGCGCCCGCGAGTGGGCGTGCTGGCCGCCGTGCGGGCGTGGGACTCACCCGAGGTGGCGCCGTCGTCCTGCATGGTGTCCATGGGCCGCCCGTTCGTATCGGTACATTCACAGCATGAAGCCGATACAGAGTATCCACGGGTCGACGGCCGCGCAGGTGGCGCGATCCATCGAGGATTCGGTGACGACGGGGCGCCTCGCGGCCGGGGCGAGCCTGCCGGCCATCCGCACCCTGGCGGACGATCTCGCGGTCGCGAACGGCACCGTCGCCCGGGCCTACCGCGACCTGCGCGACCGCGGGATCGTCACGACCGACGGGCGCCGGGGGACTCGGGTGCGGGCACGTTCGGTGCTGTCGCCGCGGCAGGCGATCGGCCTGGCGATCCCCGCCGAGGCCACCGACCTGTCGGGAGGTGACCCGGACCCGTCGCTGCTGCCGGACCTCGCCCCCCACCTGGCCGGTGCCCACGTCGCGGCCGGCCTGTACGGCGAGGACCCGGCGCCCCACCTCCATCCCGGCCTGCGTGACGCACTGGCGGCCCGCGCGGCCGCCGACGGGGTCCCGGTCGACCACCTCGCCCTGGCCTCCGGGGCCCTGGACGGGGTGGAGCGGGTGCTGGCCGTCCACCTCCGACCGGGCGACGTGGTCGGGGTGGAGGATCCCGGGTGGCCGAACCTGCTCGACCTGGTGGCGGCGCTGGGGCTGCAGGCCGTACCCCTGGCCGTGGACGCCGAGGGCCCCACGGTCACGGCGATGGTCGCGGCCCGCGAGCGCTGCGACGCGGTGGTGGTGACCTCACGCGCCCAGAACCCCACCGGGGCCGCGGTCAGCGCCGCGCGCCGCGACCACCTGGCCCGGGTGCTGGCCGGGTGGAACGGGTTGGTGGTCGAGGACGACCACGGCGGTGAGGCCAGCGGGGCGGTCCTGTCGTCGTTGGCCGGCACCACCGACCGGTGGGCGCTCGTGCAGTCGCTGTCGAAGTCGTGGGGACCGGACCTGCGGATCGCCGCGGTGTTCGGGGATGCGTCCACGGTGGCGCGGGTCGCGGGTCGCTTCCGGCTCGGCCCCGGCTGGGTCAGCCGCCTCCTGCAGCACGCGGCCTGGTCGGTGCTGACCGCCGAGGAGGCACGCGCCGCGGTCACCGGCGCGGCGACGACGTTGCGGGCCCGGCGTGACCACCTGGTCGCCGCGCTCGGGGCGGTCGGCATCAACACCCGGGCGCCCAGTGGCCTCAACCTGTGGGTCCCGGTCCCGGACGAAGGTGCGGTCATGGCCGGTCTGCTGGCCCACGGCTGGGGCGTCGCCCCCGGTGCCCGCTACCGCCAGGTGGCCGGTCCGGGCATCCGCGTGACCGCCGCGGCGCTGGTCGACCCGGCCCAGGCCACCGCCTTCGCCCGCGACCTCGACGCCGTCCTGCACGACCGCTCCCACCTGGGCGTGTGAGACACCGCCGGACCTGTGCCAGGCCGGGCGTGCGGGGGGAGCGGTGTGGCGGTTAGGGTCGGGGGTCCCTGCCCCACCCGTCATGTTCGTATCGGAGTCATCCATGCCCGTCGAAGTGCATAAGGTCGAGATCACCAGCGTGTCGGACGCCAGTGGACTCGCCGACCTGATCGAGTCCGGCGTCTTCGCGGCCGACGAGGTCATCGCGGTCATCGGCAAGACCGAGGGCAACGGCGGGGTCAACGACTTCACCAGGATCCTGGCCGATCAGTCGTTCCGCGGGGTGCTGGACGAGCACGGCAGCCGGTCCATGGCGGAGATCGAGGAGATCCCCATGGCGTGGTCGGGTGGCTGCGACGGGGTCATCACGCCGCACGCGACCGTGTTCGCCGAGGTCTCCGGCCCGGTCGACGGTGCGCCCGGGGGCGACGCGAAGACCCTGTCGGTGGGGATCGCGATGTCCGAGGAACTGCTGCCCGAGGACATCGGCCGCCCGGCCATGGTGGAGAAGGTCGCCCGCGGGGTCGAGAAGGCGATGGCCGAGGCCGGGATCACCGACGTCGCCGACGTCCACTACGTCCAGACCAAGACCCCGCTGCTGGTGCTCGAGACCATCCAGGACGCCCACTCTCGCGGCGAGACGGTCTACACCGAGGACACCCTGTTCTCGATGGACATCTCCAACGGCACCACCGCACTGGGGATCGCCCATGCGCTGGGTGAGATCGACGGCGTGCCGGCCGCGGACGCCATCGGCCACGACACCGACCTGTTCTCCGCGGTGGCGTCGTGTTCGTCGGGGGTCGAACTGGACCGTGCCCAGATCGTGGTGGTCGGCAATGCCGTCGGCGCCGGGTCACGGTTCCGGGCCGGCCATGCGGTGATGCGTGACGCGATCGACCAGGACGGCATCTGGGACGCGATCCGCTCCGCCGGACTGGACCTGCCGGAACGTCCCCACCACACCGACCTGGACGGACGCCTGGTCAACGTGTTCATGAAGTGCGAGGCCGACACCCGGGGCACGCTGCGCGGTCGGCGGCAGTTGCCGCTCGATGATTCCGACGTCCACCACCATCGCCAGATCAAGGGTGCCGTGGGCGGGGTCGCGGCCGCGACGATCGGCGACTCGGCGGTGTTCGTCTCGGTGGCCGCGCTGCACCAGGGTCCCCAGGGCGGTGGGCCCGTCGCCGCGATCGTCCGGGTCGACTGACTCGCGACCGGCCGACGGCGCGACGTCGTTGGCCGCGCCGCCGTCGCCATCTAGTGTTGTCATCGGCACGTGGGCGCCCGGCCCGGACCGGCTCCCCACGCTCGCGGCCACCTGGTTCGACGCGAAGGACGGGCATGAGCAGTACGACGCAGGCGGCAGACCTCAACTACGGCGTGGACGACGTCCCAAAGCCGTTCGGACGCGCGTTGGCGCTGTCACTGCAACACGTGCTGACGATGTTCGGGGCCACCATCGCGGTCCCGCTGATCCTGGCCGGTCCGTTGGGCTTCGACGGTGCCCAGACCGCCATCCTGGTCTCGTCGGCCTTCATCGCATCGGGTCTGGCGACGGCCCTGCAGTTGACGATCGGGTCGCGGCTGCCGATCGTGCAGGGGGTGTCGTTCGCCTTCCTGGGGGCGTTCTTCGCCATCATCGGGGCCCACTCCGGTGCCGAGGCGATGCAGTACATCGCCGGCGGCATCATCCTGGGCGGGATCGTCGAGGCGGTCGTGGGCTACACCGGGCTGATCGGCACGCTCCAGAAGTACATCACCCCGATCACGATCGGGCCGGTGATCGCCCTGATCGGCCTGAGCCTGTTCGGGGCCGCGATCGGCAACGTCGTCAGCCAGGTCGACCCCGACACGGGGGCGACGATCGCCCAGGGCAACTGGTGGATCGCCATCCTGGTGATCGTGCTGGTGTTCGTGTTCTCGCTGGTGCTGTCGGATCGCAACGGCTTCTTCGCCCTGTTCCCGATCCTGCTGGCGGTGGTCACGACCTACCTGGTCGCGCTCGTGCTGTCCCTGGCCGGTGCGATCGACGAGGGCAACCGCGCCTACGTGACCTTCGACGCCCTGTCCGGGACGCCCTGGGTCCGCAGCGTCGTCGGGGAGCAGGCCGTGTTCTTCCCGTGGGGCCTGCCGAAGTTCGACTTCGGCTTCTTCATCGCGATCCTGGCCGCCTACATGGCCTCGTCGATCGAGTCGATCGGCGACTACAACGCGGTGTCGAGGATCGCCGGGCTCGGCAAGCCCGACAACACCACGGTGTCCAAGGGCATCGGGTCCGAGGGCGTCGGCTGTGTCGCCACCGCGTTCGTCGGTGGGTTCGCCTCCACCTCCTACTCCGAGAACATCGGGTTGATCGGGCTCAGCAAGGTCGCCAGTCGCTACGTCGTCCTGCTGGGCGCCGGTCTGTTGATCGTGCTGGGGTTCGTGTCCAAGATCGGCGCGGTCGTCGCGACGATCCCGGCCCCGATCGTCGGCGGCATCTACATGGCGCTGTTCGGCCTGATCGCCGGCGTCGGGCTGTCCAACCTGCAGCACGCCGACATGAACAGCCAGCGCAACCTCCTGATCGTGGGGTTCCTGTTGTTCATGGGCCTGGCGGTCCCCAACTACTTCGGCCAGGTGCCCGCCGACTGGACCCTGTTCGGCCAGGGCTGGTTGACCGACATCGTGCGGTCGATCGGGTCGTCCGGGATCGCCGTGGCCGCCGTGCTGGGGCTGTTCCTCGACAACCTGCTCCCCGGGACCGACGAGGAACGCGGCATCACGGCCGAGGCGATCGCCGACCACCCCGGCAGCATCTCCTGAGCCGGCCGATGCGGTCTGCCGGGTGGGGCCTAGGGTGGGTGGGCACGGCCTCGACGAGGAACTCACGTGGGTGAACTGGTGGTGGTGGCGCTGGGCGGCAACGCCATCTCCCCAGCCGGGGGAACCGGCTCGGCACCGGAACAGACCCGCAACCTGTGGGCCTCGATGGAACAGGTGGCCGACCTGGTCGCCGAGGGCATGGACCTCGTCCTGACCCACGGCAACGGCCCCCAGGTCGGCGCGATCCTGATCAAGAACGAGATGGCTCGCGACGTCGTGCCGGCGGTCCCGCTGGACTGGTGCGTGGCCAACACCCAGGCGACGATCGGTTTCGTGGCCACGACGGCGCTGTCCCACCACCTGCGCGAGCGGGGGATCGCCCGTCCGGTGGTGCCACTGGTCTCGCGTGTCCGGGTGGACGTCGACGACCCGGCGCTCACGGCCCCGACCAAGCCGGTCGGGCCGTGGTTCAGCGAGGACGAGGCGGACACGCGCCGGGCGACCGATGGCCACGTCTACGGACCCCAGGGCGAGCGGGGCTGGCGCCGGCTGGTCCCGTCCCCGCACCCGCGCGAGTCGCTGGACCTCGACGCGATCCGCCTGCTGCGCGACCACGGCGCGATCGTCATCGCCAACGGGGGCGGTGGCATCCCGATGGTCGAACGCGACGGCCGCCTGGAGGGGATCGAGGCGGTGATCGACAAGGACCTCGCCGCCGCCCTGCTGGCCCACGAACTGGAGGCGGACGGGTTGTCGATCCTGACCGACGTCGAGGGTGTCGCGATCGGGTTCGGGACCGCCGACCAGGACTGGTTGCGCGAGGTCGACCTGGCCACGATGCGTGCCGCCGCGGACCGGGGCGAGTTCCGGGCCGGGTCGATGGGGCCGAAGGTGGACGCGGCCTGTCGGTTCGTCGCCGCCGGTGGCACCCGCGCGACCATCGGGTCGCTGGACCGGGCCGGCGAGGTCGTCCGGGGCCGGGCCGGGACCACGATCGTGGCGGGGGACCCTGATGCCTGACCGGGGGTCGTCGTCGCCCGGCGTGGCCAGCGACTGGTTGCGCCCACGGCTGGGTCGCACGTGGCGTGACGGGGTCGTGGTCGGGGTCGGACCCCGCGCCGCCTACGTCCAGATGCGGGTCACGGGGCAGGTCGGGGAGCACGACCGCGGTGCCGGGATGCAGGTGGGGGACACCACGCCCCCGGCGGGGCCGCCGCGCGACCGTTCGGGCAGTCGCGGACGACCTCCCGCCGGCGACGACCGGCCCCCCGCCGCCTGCCCGGGGTCGCCCACCACCTCCTCCGCCGCCCCCGCGCCACGCGTTCCGGGTGCCTCGCCGAGCGACGTCCTGGCGATCGAGGGGCCGGGGGCGGTGGGCCTGCCCAACGGGATCCGGGTGGGGGAGGCGTCGCTGCTGGCGCGACTGGCGGTCGGGGACCGCGTGGTCGTCCGCGGGTCGCGCGTGCAGGTGTGCGACGTGGAGCTGGTCGTGGCCCGGTGGGATCGGAGCCGACCGGTCCCGGGCGCGGCCACGATGGCGACCGTCGCGCGGCGACTGGCGGGGCTGGACGACCGGCTGGCCGCGCCGACACGCGACGCGGACTCCTGGCTGGTCGCGGGGGGGCGTGACCTGGTCGCGGTCGCCGCGGGCCGGTTCGACGGGTCGCCGGCGACGGTGGTGGATCGCCTGCTGGGCCGGGGTCCCGGCTCGACGCCGGCGGGCGACGACCTGCTGGCCGGCTTCCTCGCGACGATGGTGGTGCTGGCGAGGGCGGTCGGTCGGACCGCCGACCTCGATCGGCTGAACCCGGTCGGCGACCGGGTCCGCGACCGCGTGGACACGCACACGACCCCGTTGTCGGCCACCCTGTTGCGATGTGCGCTCGACGGGGCCATGGCACGACCGGCGGCCGACCTGGTTCGCGCCCTGACGGCCCGCGACGGGCCCGACGGCCTCGCCCGGACCCGAACGGCCGTCACCGCGCTCGCGCGGGTCGGCCACACGTCGGGTCGCGACCTCGCCACCGGCATCCTCGCCGCCCTCCACCACCTCGTCGCGACGGCACCGGGCCACGCGGCGGGCGCCCCGGCACGACCGCCCATCACCCTCCAGTCCCTCGGGAGTTCCTGACATGGTCCACCACCTGACCACCCGCACCGGGATCTACGCCGACTCGGTCAGCCTCATGCAGGTGTCGCAGGCCGTCACCACCACCGATGGTGTCCAGGCCGCCCTGGTCGCGATGGGCACACCGGTCAACCTCGACCTGCTGCCCGGCATGGGGTTCGACGTCGACGGGTTGGATGCGTCCCCGTCCGACCTGGTCGTGGCGATCCGCGCGGTCGACGACGACGCGGTCGCGGCCGGGCTGGACGCGGTGGACGCGGGACTGGCCGCGACCCGGGGCCGTGGTGGTGGCGGTGGCTTCGGCGTGGCGCCGGCGCCACGCACGACCACCGATGCGATCGACGACGACACCACACTGGTGCTGGTGTCCACGCCCGGCGAGCACGCGGTGCAGGAGGCCCGCGACGCGATCGCGGCCGGGGTCGACGTCATGGTGTTCTCCGACCACGTCTCGATCGCCGACGAGATCGCCCTCAAGGACGCCGCCCACGACGCCGGCGTGCTGGTCATGGGACCCGACGCCGGCACCGCCATCGTCGGGGGCGTCGGGCTGGGGTTCGCCAACGTGGTCGCCCCGGGACCGGTCGGGATCGTGGCCGCGTCCGGGACCGGCGCGCAGCACCTCACCTGCCTGCTGGACGACGCCGGCATCGGCGTCAGCCATGTCCTGGGTGTGGGGGGACGTGACCTGTCGGCCGAGGTCGGCGGGCGAGCGACCCGCGACGCCCTCGCGCTGCTGGACGACGACCCGGCGACCGAACTGGTCGTCGTGCTGTCCAAGCCCCCGGACGACGACGTGGCCGCGACGATCCGTGCCGCTGCCGAGGCCGCCACCACGCCGGTCCGGACCGCCTTCCTTGGGCCGGGACACGACGACCTCACCACCGTGGCGGCCGGGATCGCCGAGCACCTCGGGCAGGCGGTCACCTCCCCGGCGTCGTGGCCGGCCGACCCCCCACCTCCACCGCGGACCGGGCGACTGGTCGGGCTGTTCGCCGGCGGCACGTTGGCGACCGAGGCCGCACTGGTGGTCGTCGACCTGCTGAGCGATCCGGTGACCGCCAACGTCGCGTCGGCGGTCACGGCGTCGCTGGACGGATCCGTGACCGCGGACGGCCACGTCGTGGTGGACCTGGGCGAGGACGACTTCACCGTCGGCCGGCCCCATCCCATGATCGACCAGTCGCTGCGGCTCGAACGCATCGCCGCCGAGGCCACCGCCGCCGCGGTGCTGCTGTTGGACGTCGTGCTGGGCCACGGTGCCCATCCCGACCCCGCCGCCGAACTGGCACCCGCGCTGGTCGCGGCGCGCGACGCCAACCCCGACCTTGCCGTGGTGGTGTCGCTGTGCGGGTCGGTCGGCGACCCCCAGGACCGCGACGCCCAGGCCGCCGCCCTCCACGATGCCGGCGCGGCCGTGTTCCTGTCCAACGCCCAGGCGGCACGCGTCGCCGCCGGGCTGATCGAGGGGCTGCGCCCATGACCACCCGCCTGCTGTCCGAGTCACCGAACGTGGTCACCGTCGGCGTCGACCTGTTCGAGCGCACGCTGCGCGACCAGGGCGTGGACGTCACCGCGGTGGACTGGCGCCCGCCGACCGTGGACGCCGGCGTGCTGGCGGCCGTGGCGGAGGGTGGTGCCACCGCTGCCAACGTCGTGGCCTTCGATCGCTTGGTCGCGGCCGAACCCCACTGGGTCGGCATCGCGACCGCTCGGGACGCGGTCGGGCTGGAGACCGGACAGTTCCTCCACGCCGGCCCGCCGGTGACCTGGGAACGGGCGTCCGGGCCGATGCGGGGTGCACTGGTCGCCGGGATGCTGTTCGAGGGGATGGCCGACACGCCCGAACAGGCCATGGCCCTCGGCGAGGCCGGCGACCTCGAACTGGCACCTTGCCACGGTGTGGCGACGGTGGGGCCGATGGCGGGCGTCGTGTCCCCGTCGATGCCGATGTTCGACGTCGTCAACGACGCCTTCGGCAACCATGCCTGGTGCACGCTCAACGAGGGACTGGGCAAGGTCCAGCGCTACGGCGCCTACGGCGACGAGGTCATCGAGCGGCTGGGGTGGATGCGCGACGTGCTGGGCCCGGCACTGGCCGACGCCATCGCCGTGCACGGGCCGCTGGACCTGCGCACCGTGATCGCCAACGCGTTGCAGATGGGCGACGAACTGCACAACCGCAACCGTGCCGCCACGTCGCTGTTCGTGCGCGAGATGATGCCGTCGCTGCTGGCGACCGGGCGGGCCAGCGGCGAACTGGCCGACGTCGCCGCGTTCGTCAACGGCAACGACCACTTCTTCCTCAACCTCGTCATGCCCGCCGCCAAGGCCGCCACCGACCCGTGCCGGGACGTCGAGGGGTCGTCGATGGTGGTCGCGATGGCGCGCAACGGCACCGACTTCGGGATCCAGGTGTCGGGGACCGGCGACGAGTGGTTCACGGCCCCCGCCGAGGTGCCCGACGGGTTGTTCCTGGGCGACTACACCGCCGCAGACGCCAACCCTGACATCGGCGACTCGACCATCACCGAGACTGCGGGTGTGGGCGGCTTCGCGATGGCCGCCGCACCCGCGATCGTGAAGTTCATCGGGGGTGAGGTCGCCGACGCGCTGGCCGCGACCCAGTCGATGTACGGGATCACGCTGGGCGAACACCCCGCCTACCAGGTGCCGATCCTGGACTTCCGCGGGACCCCGACCGGCATCGACGTGGTCCGGATCGTGCGGACCGGCGTGGTCCCGTTCGTGAACACCGGCATCGCCGGCAAGGTCGCCGGCACCGGCCAGGTCGGCGCCGGACTGGTGTCCCCACCCATGGAGGTGTTCACCGCCGCCGTCGAGGCACTGGCCGCCCGCGCTGCCGCTGTGCCGGTCGCGTGACCTGCGCGACCCGACCGACGCGGCCCGTCCCGGCGTGGTCGGGTTTCGACGAGGCAACGCCACATCGGCGAGGCGTGGCCTTCACCACCGGTCCTACACTCGTTCCCGTGGAGGAGACGCCATGAAGACCCCACGACCAGCGTCCCGGCGGACCGATCGCCGTCGTCCCTCCCACGTGGTCTCCGGCTCCGGCGACCGAGCGCTCATCCAGCGCCAGCTCGCGCTCACGCCGGAGCAGCGGCTCCAGGGGCTCGCGCAGGCGGCCGCCTTCTTCCGGAGCGCCCGACGTGTCTGAGCGTGGGCCCATGGCCTTCGATCCCGCCGAGATCCTGCGCGTCCTTGGTCGGCACGACGTGGACTACGTGCTCATCGGTGGCGTCGCGGCCCGGCTGCACGGGTCGCCCACATTGACCGAGGACGTCGACGTGACCCCGGCGCCCATCAGCGAGAACCTGGGCAGACTGGCCGCGGCGCTAGCCGACCTGGACGCCCGGCTGGCTGTCCCCGGTGTGGACGGCGGGCTGGAGGTTCCGCTCGACGAGGACACCTTCTCCTCGCCAGTGATGAAGTTCATCACCCGGGTCGGGGAGGTCGACGTGGTGCGAGAACCGGCCGGTGTCGGCGGACACGCCGGCCTCGATGGCGACGCGGCGACGTTCGACATCGGTGGTGTCGTCGTCCGTGTCGCCGCGTTGTCCTCGATCATCGCGTCCAAGACAGCAGCGGGGCGCCCGAAGGACCGGGTGCAGGTGGCCGTGCTCCGCGAACTCCAAGCCGAGATCCAACGTCGGTCCGCGCTGGACGACGAGTCGCGCGACGACTGATCGCCCTGTCCCTGAGGACCGCCGGGCACGTCAGATGCACGGACCGGGGGACGGTGTCAGGCCGGGGCGGCTCGGTCGATCGAGGGGGCCACGGCCTCGCCGCAGGTGGCGTCGAACTCGATGATCGCGGGACGGGTCGGGTCCTCCGGGTCGACGCAGGCCCGCAGTGGGTCCGGGACACCACGGTCGGCAGGCATGCGGGTCGTGCCCACGAAGGTCGCGTCGTCGACCTCGTACCGGACCTGGAGTTCGACGTCGACGTACTCGCGGGCCGAGCCCGACTCCACGGTGCGTCGTGACACCACCTCGACCTGGACCTCGCGGGTCAGGGACTGCTGGTCACCGGTGCTGGCGCAGAGCACGACCACCACGACGACCGCCACCACGGCCAGGACGACCAGGCCGCCAACGATGGCCACGACCACCTGCACGAGTCGGTCGGCTCGGCGTCGGCCGGGCTGGCGGGCTCGTGGTCGGCGGTGCGCACCACCAGCGACCGGACGACGTCCTCGGTGAACGCCTGGGCGTCGTCGTCGTCACGCACGGCGACCTGCACCAGCATGGCCCGGCCCACCACGTCGGTGGCCACGCCCACCACGTGCCGCTCCGGCACGCGGCCCCGGGTCCCGGTGACCAGCGCAGACGACAGGATCGGTGCCCCGGGGGCCCGCAGCGCCAGCGGTACCTGCTCGAAGTCCAGCAGGCTGGTCGTGATGTCCCACAGGAACTCGCGCAGGATCCCGTCCGCGCCGTGCCGGTCCGGCACCCGGGTTGGTCGGACCGCGGCGGTGACCGACAGCAGCGCGCTGCCGTCACCCTGCCACTGCCACATCCGTCCGGTCGCGTGGTCGATGGCCCGGACCGGGGACGCGGGGGCGTCCAGTGTCAACGGGCCGAGGTCGGTGGTGACGAGGTCGGGAATGCTCACGTGCCGATCCCCTCGTCCGCGCCCGGTCCGTACACGTGGTGGAAGTCGTCGCCGCCCGGGGGTCGGATGTGCACGCTGGTCGCGGTCGACACCTCGGTGCCGTACTCGTACTCGACACCCTGGCCGAGGACCCTGATCTCGCCCTCCTCGGAGAGGTGCCGGTCGCCACGGCCGAGGTCGTCACCACGACCTGCCCGTGCTCGGCGGCCAGCGAGGTGGCCCGCCCGATGTCCCCGCTGGCGAAC
>JAGXFT010000149.1 GCA_024637135.1 Nitriliruptorales bacterium
CATGGCCAAGGAAAAGTTTGAGCGGAACAAGCCGCACATGAACATCGGCACGATTGGTCACGTTGACCATGGGAAGACGACGTTGACGGCGGCGATCACGTTTGTGTTGGCCAAGCATGTTGATGGGAATGTGGCGTCGGCGTTTGATCAGATCGACAAGGCCCCGGAGGAGCGTGAGCGGGGGATCACGATCAATGTGTCGCATGTGGAGTATGAGACGGACAATCGTCATTATGCGCATGTGGATGCGCCGGGTCACGCGGACTATGTGAAGAACATGATCACGGGTGCGGCCCAGATGGATGGGGCGATCCTGGTGGTGTCGGCGGCGGATGGTCCGATGCCCCAGACGCGTGAGCACGTGTTGTTGGCGCGTCAGGTTGGGGTGCCGAAGTTGGTGGTGGCGCTCAACAAGGTCGACATGGTCGATGATGAGGAGTTGTTGGAGTTGGTGGAGATGGAGGTCGCCGAGTTGTTGGAGGCCTATGAGTTTGATGCGGACACGCCGATCGTGCGGGTGTCGGCGTTGCAGGCGTTGGAGGGTGTGGAGGCTGCGGAGGAGGGTGTGTTGGAGTTGATGTCGACGGTGGACGAGTTCTTCGAACAGCCGGATCGTGACACTGACAAGCCGTTCCTGATGCCGATCGAGGATGTGTTTTCGATCACGGGTCGTGGCACGGTGGTGACGGGTCGGATCGAGCAGGGTGTGGTGAACGTGTCGGACACCGTGGAGATCGTGGGGATCAAGGACACGACGTCGACCACGGTCACGGGTGTGGAGATGTTCCGCAAGTTGTTGGATCGTGGTGAGGCGGGCGACAACGTGGGTGTGCTTCTTCGTGGGACCAAGAAGGATGATGTGGAGCGGGGTCAGGTGTTGGCTGCGCCGGGCAGCATCACGCCTCACACCACGTTCGAGGCGCAGGTGTACATCCTGTCCAAGGACGAGGGTGGGCGTCACACGCCGTTCTTCAACAACTATCGGCCGCAGTTCTACTTCCGGACCACGGATGTCACGGGTGCGGTGGAGTTGCCGGGTGGTGTCGAGATGGTGATGCCGGGTGACAACACCGAGATGACGGTGGAGTTGATCGCCCCGATCGCGATGGACGAGGGTCTGCGGTTCGCCATCCGTGAGGGTGGCCGCACCGTGGGTGCAGGCCGGGTCACCACGGTCCTCGCCTGACCTCGCGCCAGGGCGCTCGGTCAGGTTGGAGTTGCTCGCCCAGGGGCTCGCAACGCCAGCCTGGGCTCGCAACGCCAGCCACCGACAAAGACATGACAAACCGCAAGCCAAGACGCACCACGGGGTGCGAGATGAGAAACCGACATGGCTGCTGACACCAAGATCCGCATCCGGCTCAAGGCCTATGACCACGAGGTCCTCGATCGCTCCGCCAAGGAGATCGTGGACACCGTGGAGGCCACCGGTGCGCACGTGACCGGTCCGGTGCCGCTCCCCACGGAGCGCCAGGTGTGGGCGGTCATCCGCTCGCCCCACAAGTACAAGGACTCCCGCGAGCACTTCGAGCGCCGGACCCACAAGCGCCTGATCGACATCCACCAGCCGTCGCAGAAGACCATCGACAAGTTGATGGGCCTCTCCCTGCCGGCCGGTGTCGACATCGAAATCAAGCTCTAGGCGTGCCCTGCGGACACGTTGTAGTTGCTCGCTGCGCTCGCAACATCCACAGCGACGGCAGACCCGACAACCCGCGCCCCCGCGCACACAGACACTGAAGCGAAGGACGAGACAATGGCTGCCAAGGCAATCCTGGGCACCAAGTTGGGGATGACCCAGGTCTTCGACGACGAGAACCGGATCGTTCCGGTCACCGTGGTCGAGGCCGGCCCCTGCACGATCACCCAGGTCAAGACCGTCGACACCGACGGCTACGTCGCCGTGCAGATGGCGTTCGGTTCCCGCAAGCACGTCAACAAGCCCTCAGCGGGTCACCTCGCCAAGGCTGACGTCGACAGCGCGCGGGTCCTGGCCGAGCTCCGCCTGGACGACGACGCGGACCTGCCCGAACTGGGATCCACCATCGCGTGCGACACCTTCGTCCGGGGCGAGACCATCGACGTCACCGGCACGAGCAAGGGCAAGGGCTACGCCGGCGTCATGAAGCGCCACAATTTCAAGGGCATGGGGGACGGCCACGGCGTCAAGCGCAAGAACCGCCACCCCGGTTCCGTCGGCATGGCCTCGACCCCCGGGCGCACCTTCAAGGGCATGCGCATGGCGGGTCGGATGGGCGGCGAGCGGGTCACCCTCCAGAACCTCGAGGTCGTCGACGTCGACACCAACAACGGCCTGATCCTGGTCAAGGGCGCCGTCCCCGGCGCCACTGGCTCCATCGTGCTCATCCGCTCGGCCGTCAAGGGCCAGCGGGGCGAGCTCCCAACCTCCGACAACGGCGAAGGCGGTGAAGCCTGATGGCCACGACCACCACGACGCCCGACGAGGGCGCCCAGACCGACCCGACGACCGACCTCACGGTCGACGTCGTGGACCTGACCGGCGAGGCCGTCGACACCGTCGACCTTCCCGCCGAGTGGTTCGACGGCAAGGTCAACATCGGGGTCATGCACGACGTCGTCACCGCACAGCGGGCGGCGTCGCGCCAGGGCACCCACAAGACCAAGACACGCGGCGAGGTCCGTGGCGGCGGGGCCAAGCCCTGGCGCCAGAAGGGCACCGGCCGTGCCCGCCACGGCTCCATCCGCTCGCCCATCTGGGTCGGCGGTGGCGTGGCCCACGGTCGCACCCCCAAGGACTGGTCCAAGCGGGTCAACAAGAAGGTCCGGCGTGCCGCCCTGCGGTCCGCACTGACCGACCGCGCCCGCAACGACGTGGTCGTGGTCGTGCGCGAACTGGCCTTCGACGCACCCCGCACCAAGGACGCCGTCGCCGCGCTGACCGCGCTGGAACTGTCGGACCTCAAGGTCCTGGTGGTGCTGGCCGGACGCCACGAGGCCACGACCAAGTCCTTCCGCAACCTGTCGTCGGTGCACCTGCTGACCGTCGACCAGCTCAACACCTACGACGTGCTCGCCAGTGACGTCGTCGTGTTCGACGAGGCCGCGATCGCCCTGCTGGGCGGCGGCACGTCGGATGGCGCCGTCACCGACGACCAGGCCTCCGCGGCCGACACCCCAGCCGACACCGGCTCGGACGACGCCGCGACGGCCCAGACCGACGACAGCGAGGAGGAGTGATCATGGAGTTCAAGGACCCCCGTGACATCATCAAGCGACCGGTCATCTCCGAGAAGTCCTACGGCGCGCTCGACGAGGACAAGTACACGTTCATCGTCGACAACCGGGCGACCAAGACCCAGATCAGGGCGGCTGTCGAAGAGGTCTTCGACGTGCGCGTGGTCAAGGTCAACACCCAGAACCGCCAGGGCAAGCTCAAGCGCCGTGGCTTCGTCCAGGGCCGCCGTCCCAACCTCAAGCGCGCCATCGTGACGGTCGCCGAGGGCGACGAGATCGAGCTGTTCGACGTGGCTCTCTAGCACGTCACTGACCGTCCCCCGCGGGGACGATCGCAAGGAGACCTTCCATGGCAATCCGCAAGTACAAGCCGACCAGCAACGGTCGTCGCTTCGGCTCGGTGGACTCGTTCGACGAGATCACCAAGTCGTCGCCGACCAAGTCGCTGCTGGCCAGCGGCCGCAACCGTGCGGGCCGCAACAACCACGGCCGGATCACCTCCCGGCACCGTGGTGGTGGCCACAAGCGCAAGTTCCGCGTCATCGACTTCCGTCGCAACAAGGACGTCGTGCCTGCCACCGTGGCAGCCGTCGAGTACGACCCCAACCGGTCGGCCCGGATCGCGCTGCTGCACTACCACGACGGCGAGAAGCGCTACATCCTGGCGCCGAAGAACCTTGCCGTGGGCACGATCGTCGAGTCGGGCCCCGATGCGGACATCAAGGTGGGCAATGCCCTGCCGCTGTCCAACGTCCCCGTCGGTACCACCATCCACGCCGTGGAACTGCGGCCGGGCGGTGGCGCCAAGATGGGTCGCAGCGCCGGGACGGCCATCCAGTTGCTCGCCAAGGAGGGGAAGATGGCCGCACTGCGGCTGCCCTCCGGCGAGATTCGGCTGGTGGACGCCCGCTGCCGCGCGACCATCGGATCGGTCGGCAACGAGTCCCACGAACTGGTGGACCTCGGCAAGGCCGGCCGCAAGCGCTGGAAGGGTGTGCGTCCGCAGACCCGCGGTGTCGCCATGAACCCGATCGACCACCCCCTGGGTGGTGGCGAGGGCAAGTCCTCGGGTGGACGCCACCCGGTCGACAAGCACGGCAACCCCGAACGCCGCACCCGCCGCGGCAAGAACGCATCCGACAAGTTGATCATCCGCCGTCGCGGCAAAGGGAGACGCTGATGCCACGCAGTCTGAAGAAGGCCCCCTGGGTCGACGACCACCTCATGAAGAAGGTCGTCGCCATGAACGAGTCCGGCGACAGCCGCGTCATCAAGACGTGGTCGCGCCGCTCGGTCATCTACCCCGAGTTCGTCGGTCACACGATCGCCGTCCACAACGGCCAGCAGCACGTCCCCGTGCGCATCTACGAGCGCATGGTGGGCCACAAGCTGGGCGAGTTCGCGCCGACCCGTGCCATCAAGTGGCAGGGCGCCGGCGAGAAGCAGACCACCAAGGCCCGCCGCTAGGACCTCGGGCGTCGCACCGGCCATCGCGGCCGGTCCCGCACCGACCCGACCACCACCCCGACCACCACTGCTGAACCGACGGTCGGCCACCACGGCCACCGTCCCGCCCGCCGGCACCGCCGGCGCGACGGGAAGCCCGACCGGGCGAGACAAGGACGCAACCATGGCAACCCAGAAGGCCACCGCCAAGTACGTGCGGGTGGCACCGAACAAGGTCCGGCAGCTGACGCGCCTGATCGTCGGTGCGCCCGTGGCCGATGCCGAGAACGTGCTCGCGTTCTCCGACAAGGGTGCCGCCCAGCCCCTCCTGAAGGTGCTGCGGTCGGCAATGGCCAACGCCGAGAACAACGCCGAGCCGGCGTTGGACCTCGACTCCCTGGTCGTCAAGGAGGCATACGCCAACGAGGGCCCGACCCTCAAGCGGTTCCAGCCTCGTGCCATGGGCCGCGCCAGCCCCATCCGCAAGCGCACCAGCCACATCACCGTCGTGCTGAGCGACAACCGCTGAGAACGAGTCGGGCGAGCCACGCCCGACCACGTGCTGAATTCGTCGCCAACGCGACAAGGAGTCACCCCAATGGGTCAGAAGGTCAACCCCTACGGCTTCCGCCTCGGTGTCACCACCGACTGGAAGTCCAAGTGGATCGCCAATGACGAGGACTATGCGACCTACCTCCATGAGGACGATCGCATCCGCAGGTACATCCGCACGCGTGTTCGTCACGCCGGGATCTCCCGGATCGACATCACGCGGACGCGGGACAACGCGGAGGTCAGCGTCCAGGCGGCCCGTCCCGGCATCGTCATCGGTCGCCGTGGATCCGAAGCCGACGCCATCCGGGCCGACCTCGAGAAGATGACGGGCAAGAAAATCAAGCTCAACATCATCGAGATCAAGAACCCGGACCTGGACGCCCAGGTCGTCGCGTTCAACACCGCCGAGCAGCTCAAGGGCCGGGTGTCGTTCCGTCGTGCCATGCGTCGCGCCGTCCAGAACGCCCAGAAGGCGGGTGCCGAGGGCGTGCGGGTGCAGGTCGCCGGTCGCCTCGGTGGCTCCGAGATGAGCCGGACCGAGTGGTACCGCGAGGGTCGTGTGCCGTTGCACACGCTCCGCGCCAAGGTCGACTACGGCTTCGACGAGGCCAAGACGACGTATGGCGTCATCGGCGTCAAGGTGTGGATCTACACCGGTGACCAGTTGGGTTCGGGTGACGAGGCCGAGGCGCAGCGCGCCATGGATCGCGCCCGGGCGATGGCCGAGGGTCGCAACGTCGACGACCGCCCCGGTCGCCGCCAGGCCCGCAAGGCCGCGTCCGTCGCCAAGAAGGTGACCGGCGTGGGCAAGAAGCAGGTGCGCGAGGCCGTCGCGTCGGTGTCCAACGAGCAGCCGGCACCCGAGTCGGCACCGGAGGCCACCACCCCGGAGACCTCCGCCACCGGCCCCGACGCCCCCGCCACTGCCGCCGACACCGGCGACACGCCCACCACCGACACCGCGCCGGCGACGACCGAGGCCGCCCCGCCGCAGTCCGGTTCGATGGCACCCGACGACGTCGTCGAGGGTGCTGGCGAGCCCGACGACACCGGCGCGACCACGGACGCAGCACCGGTGGGCACCACGGCTGACGCCTCGGAGGCGTCAGCCGAGGTCGCCACGCCCGCAGCCGACGATGCCGCGGACACCACCGCGGACGAGTCCGAGGCCGTGTCCGGCGAGACCGACGACACGACGGTGGCTGCGGCCACCGACGTCACGGCCGACGACCTCGCCGAGGTCGCCGAGGCCGAAGCCAGCCCAGAAGCGAGCCCCGAGGGCGACGCGGACGCCGCCGCCTCGTCCGACGAGACCGAGAAGGAAGGTGATGCCTGATGTTGGCCCCCAAGCGCGTCAAGTATCGCAAGCAGCACCGACCTCGGCCCCTCAAGGGCCTGGCGACCGGTGGCACCGAGCTCTACGTCGGTGACTACGGCATCAAGGCCACCCAGCCCGGCTGGATCACGGCCCGCCAGATCGAGGCTGCCCGCATCACCATCAACCGTGCCGTCAAGCGTGGCGGGAAGGTCCGCATCGCGATCTTCCCCGACCGCTCGATCACGCGGAAGCCGCTCGAGACTCGCATGGGGTCCGGGAAGGGCTCGCCCGACCACTGGGTCGCGGCAGTCAAGCCCGGCCGCGTGCTGTTCGAGATCTCGGGTGTCTCCGAGGAGCTGGCACGCGAGGCCATGCGCCGCGCGTCCCACAAGCTGCCCGTCAAAACCAAGTTCGTCGCTCGTGAGGGGGCCGAGGAATGATGACCGCATCCGAACTCCGCGAGCTGGCCGACGACGAGTTGGCCACCGAACTGGCCGACCACAAGGAAGAGCTGTTCAACCTGCGCTTCCAGATCGTCACCGGCCAGCTCGACGACCCGCGCCGCATCCGCGCGGTCAAGACCCAGATCGCGCGGTGCCTCACCGTCATGCGTGAGCGCGCGATCGCCGGCGAACGCGCCGGCGCAACCTCCACCACCGCGCCCAGCGCACCCACTGCAGAAGAGTGACAGCCATGAGCGACACCACAACCACGGGCCACGCAAACAATCCTCGCAACGCCCGCAAGACCCGCCAGGGCCTCGTCGTGTCCGACAAGCAGGACAAGACCGTCGTCGTGCGCGTGGACCGTCGGACCACCGACGCCACCTACGGCAAGATCGAGACGCGGTCGAAGAGGTACCACGTCCACGACGAGGACAACGACGCCAACGCCGGCGACACCGTGCGGATCGTCGAGACGCGCCCGTTGTCCAAGACCAAGCGGTGGCGCCTGGTCGAGGTCCTCCAGCGGGCCGAGTGATCCGCCCACCCACACCAACTGACGGTGTGCGACGAGCGTGCCCACGACGGCACGCGCTCGCCCACCGGGACGAACACCAGCAGGGACTGCCATGATCCAGCAGGAATCGCGACTCAAGGTCGCGGACAACTCCGGAGCGCGCGAGGTGCTGTGCATCCGCGTGCTCGGGGGCTCCGGGCGGCGCTATGCCTCGGTCGGTGACGTGTTCGTCGGGACGGTCAAGAACGCCATCCCGGCGTCCAACGTCAAGAAGGGCGAGGTCGTGCGCTGCGTGGTGGTCCGCGTCACCAAGGAGCGCCGTCGCCCCGACGGCTCCTACATCAAGTTCGACGACAATGCGTGCGTCATCGTGCGCGAGGACGGCTCCCCCCGGGGGACTCGCATCTTCGGCCCGGTCGCCCGCGAACTGCGCGACAAGCGATACATGAAGATCGTGTCGCTCGCGCCGGAGGTGTTGTGATGAAGCGCATTCGCAAGGACGACCAGGTCCTGGTGATCGCCGGCAAGGACAAGGGTGCCACCGGCCGCGTCATCCGGGTGTTCCCGGACCGCGACCGTGCCCTCGTCGAGGGTCGCAACTTCGTGACCAAGCACGTCCGGTCCCAGGGTGGGCCGGCCGCGGTCGAGGGTGGGATCATCCAGACCGAGGCACCCATCCACATCTCCAACCTGATGCCCGTGTGCCCGTCCTGCGACCAGGGCGTGCGCGTCAACTACGTGTTGACCGAGGACGGCAACCAGCGTTCCAAGGTCCGTGAGTGCAAGAAGTGCGGCGCTCAATTCTGAACGACCACAAGGGATCGGGACGGATCCGTACCGGGGACCCACATCGGGCCCCTGGGGACGAGGTCCCGGTGCCGACCAACCAAGGCCTGACCAATGAGTGACACCACGACCACCGCCGAGGGCGAGGTCGGTCCCGTGAACGAGGGGACCGAGATCCCCGCCAACGAGGACTCGACCACGCCGTTGCGCGAGATGCCCCGCCTCAAGCGGCGCTACCGCGAGGAACTCCGCCAGCAGCTCGCCGAGCAGCTGGGCCTGACCAACGTCATGGAGATCCCGAGCCTGACCAAGATCGTCGTGAACGTCGGTCTCGGCGAGGCCGTCAACGACTCCAAGGCACTCGACGGCGCCATGCGCGACCTGGCCATCATCACCGGCCAGAAGCCGCGTGTGAACCTGGCGCGGAAGTCCATCGCGGCCTTCAAGCTGCGCGAGGGCGTTCCGATCGGTGCCAAGGTGACGCTGCGCGGGGACCGGATGTGGGAGTTCTTCGACCGCATCCTGGCCGTCGCGCTGCCGCGTGTCCGTGACTTCCGCGGGCTGAAGGCCACCGCGTTCGACGGCAACGGCAACTACACCTTCGGCCTGACCGAGCAACTGGTGTTCCCGGAGATCGACTACGACCAGATCGACGCGACCCGGGGCATGGACGTCACGATCGTGACCTCGGGCAAGACCGACGAACAGGGACGGGCGTTGCTCGAAGCCTTCGGCTTCCCGTTCATCAAGAACTGAGCCCCTCCCAGCAGGACTGAAGAAAGACGATCTGACATGGCAAAGACCTCCAAGCGCGTCCAGGCCCGCAGGGGCATGAAGTACAACGTCCAGAACTACACCCGTTGCGAACGTTGTGGTCGCCCGCGCGCCGTCTTCAAGAAGTTCCGGCTGTGCCGGATCTGCTTCCGCGAGATGGCGCATGCGGGTGAACTGCCCGGCATCCGCAAGGCCAGCTGGTAACGACGGCGTGGCCTTCGGCCATGTTGGAGTCCGCTCCGCAGGCTGCGCGCACTCGCTGCGCTCGGCGCGTTGGAGTTCGCACCGCAGGCTCCGCGAACTCCCCGGCTGCATGATCTACTGACCACCACACCCTGACGGCGCCCACCCGCGGCGCCCCGACCCGGGAAGTACCGGGCACGAGAACCGGCAACCCCGAGGAGAACACGCACCATGACCATGACTGACCCACTCGCCGACATGCTGACGCGACTGCGCAACGCCTCGCTGGCGTTCCAGGACGACACGTCCATGCCGTCCAGCAAGCTCAAGGTGAACTTCGCCAAGGTCCTCGAGGATGAGGGCTACATCGGCGGGTTCGAGGTGACGGACACCAAGCCGCAGCCGACCCTGACCATCCAGATGAAGTACGGCCGCAAGCGTGAGCGCGTGATCACCGGCATCAAGCGCGTGTCGAAGCCGGGCCTGCGTGTCTACGTCAAGAACGACGAGATCCCCCGTGTCCTGGGTGGCCTCGGCGTTGCGATCCTGTCCACCAACGCCGGGCTGCTGTCCGACCGACACGCTCGCAAGGATGGCGTCGGCGGCGAGCTGCTCGCCTACGTCTGGTGACGAAAGGCTTCTCCATGTCCCGCATCGGCAAGATTCCCGTTCCCGTCCCCGACGGCGTCACGGTCCAGGTCGACGGCACCCACGTGGCCGTCTCCGGCCCAAAGGGCGACCTCGAACTGACCGCGCCCGAGGGCGTGTCGTTGTCGACCAACGACGACGGCGAGGTCGTGGTGACCCCGGTCGACGCCTCCCGCGACGCCCGGTCCCGCCATGGGTTGGTCCGTTCACTCGTGGCCAACATGATCGAGGGCGTGTCCAATGGCTACAGCAAGCGGCTCGAACTGGTGGGTGTCGGGTACCGCGCCCAGCAGAAGGGCCGTGACCTCGAGTTCCAGGTGGGCTTCTCCCACCCGGTGCTCGTCACGGCGCCCGACGGCATCACGCTCGAGGCCCCGATCCCGACGCAGGTGATCGTGACCGGCTTCGACAAGCAACTCGTCGGCCAGGTCGCCGCCGACATCCGCAAGATCCGTCCGCCCGAGCCGTACAAGGGCAAGGGCATCAAGTACCAGGGCGAGGTCGTCCGCCGCAAGGCTGGCAAGGCGGCTGGTCGCTGACGCTCGCTGCGCTCGCGGGTCAGCGACCAGCATGGAGATTTCTGCTTCGCAAGCTCCGCAGAAACTCCAGGCACTGAACGAGTGGTCGGCGACCGAAGGCGACCGACCACGACAACCGAACCGAACACCAGCAACGACCGAACCGAAGAACAACGAAACCGAGCACTCACAACCACCAGCGGTGGCGCACACGCTGCCGCAGTGTCGGCCCGGACGATCGCGGCGAGCGTGGCCGCGGCAGGGCAGTGACATGAGGAGGAACCAATGGACGCGGCAACTCGCAAGCGGCAGTCTCGACGGCGGCGGCATCAGCGCATTCGCAAGCGCATCCGTGGCACGGCTGGGACACCGCGACTCAATGTCTATCGATCCAACAGCCAGATCTACGCCCAACTCATCGACGACGTCGCCGGCCACACGCTGGTCCAGGCCTCGTCGCTTGACTCCGGTGTCAGCAAGGGCGACGACGGCAAGGTCGGCGTCGCCACCCAGGTCGGTGCACTCATCGGCCAGCGCGCCGTCGACGCCGGTCTCACCGAGGCCGTGTTCGACCGCGGCGGCAACCGCTACGCCGGTCGCGTCCGGGCCCTCGCCGAGGCAGCCCGCGACGCCGGCCTGAAGTTCTGAGGAGTCTGACATGGCAAGCAACAATCGTTCAAGTGGCCGCGGCGGCCGCGGCGGTCGCGACAACCGTGACCAGTACGACGAGCGCGTCGTCGAGATCAACCGCGTCTCCAAGGTCGTCAAGGGTGGTCGCCGGTTCCAGTTCACCGCGCTGGTCGTCGTCGGCGACGGCAAGGGCATGGTGGGCGTCGGACACGGCAAGGCCCGCGAGGTCCAGGGCGCGATCCAGAAGGGGGTCGAGGAGGCCAAGAAGAACTTCTTCAAGATCCCCATGGTCGGCAGCACGATCGTGCACCCGGTGACCGGCGTCGCCGGTGCCGGGCGTGTCATGCTCAAGCCCGCCGCCCCCGGTACCGGTGTCATCGCCGGTGGTCCGGTCCGTGCGGTCATCGAGGCCGCCGGGATCAAGGACCTCCTCGCCAAGTCGCTGGGATCCGACAACCCGATCAACGTGGTGCACGCCACCACGACCGGGCTGAAGGAGCTGCGCTCGGCCAACCAGATTGCGGAACTGCGCGACAAGTCGGTCGAGGACGTCGCTCCCAAGGCGATGGTCGAGGCCATGCGTGCGGGAGGGAACTGACCCATGACGACCCTGAAGATCACCCAGGTCCGCAGCATCATCGGACGGCCGCAGAACCAGCGCGACACCGTCCGATCGCTGGGCCTGAAGCGCATCCGCCACACCGTCACCCAGCCCGACCGGCCCGAGATCCGCGGCATGCTCCGCAAGGTCCCGCACCTGGTCGAGTTCGAGGAACTCCAAGACTGAACGACACCGGATCCAGATTCATGGAGTTCGCGCAGCGAACTCCAACGCGTCGCGAAGCGACGCGCGCCGTCAGTGAAAGCGAGGCATACATCATGGTCATCAAACTCCATCACCTCAAGCCCAACGAGGGCGCCACGAAGGGCAAGAAGCGGGTCGCCCGGGGTGATCGCGGCCGTGGCGGCAAGACCGCCGGTCGCGGCACCAAGGGGACCGGCGCCCGAGGCAACGTCCCGGCCGGCTTCGAGGGCGGCCAGGTGCCGCTCCAGCGTCGCCAGCCCAAGCTGGGCGGGTTCAACAACCCCAACCGGGTCGAGTACGCCGTCATCAACGTCGCCAAGCTGGACGCCGAGTTCGACGACGGCGACGTCGTCACGACCGACGTGCTGGTCGACCGGGGCCTGGTCAAGGCGAAGCGGCCGGTCAAGGTCCTCGCCCACGGTGACCTCACCAAGGCGCTGACGGTCAAGGTCGACAAGATGTCGGCGGCCGCCGTGACCAAGATCACCGACGCCGGCGGCTCCGTCGACTGACGACGCCGGCGTCCGGCCGGCCACGCACGGGTGCAGGCCGCACTCGCTGCGTGACCGACCGTGCCATCGGTACCGACACGCCGGTACCGTCATCGGTCCGGTCGACGCCCGCGCGGCGTCGTGCCGGTACCCACCCTGCGAGGCACCCCATGCTCAAGGCCTTCCTCAACGCGCTGAAGATCCCGGACCTGCGCAAGAAGCTGGTCTTCACGCTCATGATGCTGTTCGCGTACCGGGTGGGATCGTGGATCCCGGTCCCCGGCGTGGACGTGGCCGCGATCCGCGGTGCCCAGGCGGGCCAGGCGGGTGGTTTCCTGGGCATCCTCAACGTCTTCGCCGGGGGCGCACTGGCCCAGCTCGCGGTGTTCGCCCTGGGCGTGATGCCCTACATCACCGCCTCGATCATCATGCAGTTGCTGGGCGTGGTCATCCCCAAGCTCGAGCAGCTCCAGAAGGAAGGTGAGCAGGGCCGGCGCCGGATCACCCAGTACACGCGCTACCTCACCATGGGCCTGGCGCTCCTGCAGTCCACCGCCCTGATCAGCCTCGCCAGCACCGGGGCCCTGTTCGGAAGCACCTCGTCGGTCCTGCGCAGCGACTCGCCGTGGCTCATCCTGTTCATGGTGCTGACCCTCACCGCCGGCACGGCCGTCATCATGTGGCTCGGCGAGCTCATCACCAACCGCGGCGTCGGCAACGGGATGTCGCTGCTGATCTACGTGTCGATCCTGAGCCAGTTCCCGTCGCAGTTGCAGATCGTCAAGGGCGACAACCTCGACGCGCTGTGGGACGGTTGGAGCCTGGTCGTCATGGTTCTGGCCATCGGGGTGCTGGTGACCTTCGCCGTGGTCTTCATGGAACAGGGCCAGCGCCGGATCCCGGTGCAGTACGCGCGTCGGACCGTGGGGCGCCGCTCCTACGGGGGCCAGTCGACCTACATCCCGCTCAAGATCAACCAGTCGGGCGTCATCCCGATCATCTTCGCCTCGTCGCTGCTGGCCCTGCCACAGTTGCTGGGCCAGATCACGTCGTGGCCGCCGATCAACGACTTCGTCGAACGTTGGTTCGCGCCCCAGGCCGGTGGCATCACGCCGGCCTACATCGCGACCTTCGCGATCCTGACCCTCTTCTTCACCTACTTCTACGCCGCGATCGCCTTCAACCCGATCGAGGTGGCGGACAACATGAAGAAGTACGGCGGGTTCATCCCGGGCATCCGGCCCGGGCGCCAGACCGCGGAGTACCTCGACAAGGTGCTGTCGCGCCTGACCCTGCCCGGGTCGCTGTACCTGGTGGCCGTCGCGATCATGCCGTTCATCGCCTTCGCGGTGTTCGACATCAGCCAGTTCCCCCTCGGCGGTGCGTCGCTGCTGATCATGGTCGGTGTCGCCCTCGAGACCATGAAGCAGATCGAAGGTCAGTTGATGCAGCACAACTACGAGGGCTTCCTCGCCTAGATTGCACGGGGCACCGGGATGGCGGCTCCGTCGTCCCCGTCACCGACTCCCAAGGACCACCGATGCGCCTCGTACTGCTCGGACCACCCGGAGCCGGCAAGGGCACGCAGGCCGCGACGGTCGCGGACGCCCACGGCGTCCCGCACATCTCCACGGGCGACATCTTCCGCGCGAACCTGCGAGACGAGACCCCGATCGGGCTGGAGGCGAAGCAGTACATGGACGCCGGGGACCTGGTGCCCGACGACGTCGTCATCCGGATGGTCGCCGATCGGCTGACCGCGGACGACACCGACGACGGGTTCCTGTTCGACGGCTTTCCGCGCACCATCGAGCAGGCCGAATCGCTGGAGGCCGTCCTGGAGGAGGCCGACGCGCCCCTGGACGTGGTGGTCAACTTCGACATCGACCTCGACGAGCTGGTCGAACGGCTGACCGGGCGGCGGTCCTGTCCGGATGGGCACATCTACCACGTGCGGGCCAACCCGCCAGCGGTCGAAGGCGTCTGTGACGTCGACGGCAAGGACCTGTTCCAGCGCGACGACGACACCGAGGACGTCGTGCGCAACCGCATGGACGTCTACCGCGACCAGACCGAGCCGCTCATCGCCTTCTACGACCGGCGCGACCTGCTGGTCAGCATCGACGCCGTCGGCGAGGTCGACGAGGTCACCGCCCGCGTCCAGGCAGCGGTCGCCGAGCACGCCTGACACCGCCGGGCGCCAGGTCGGTGACAAGGTTCGGGCGCCAAGGTCGGGTGCCAGGATCGGTGCCAACGTCGGTGTCGGACGACCACGGTGTCGCGACGACCGTGCTCCACGGACGTCCTACGATCCATGGTCACCAAAGGTCGTCGAATGATCATCAAGAAGTCACGCCGTGAGATCGAGAAGATGGCGGTCGCAGGTGCCCTGGTCGCCAAGGCCCACGAGGCCGTCCGGGACGCCGTGGCACCGGGCGTGTCCACCCTCGAACTGGACCGGATCGCCGAGAAGGTGATCACCGGGGATGGTGGCATCCCGTCGTTCAAGGGCTACGGCGGGCGGTTCGGGTCCGTGCCCCCGTTCCCCGGGACCCTGTGCACGTCGGTCAACGACGAGATCGTGCACGGCATCCCCTCCGACGAGGTGGTTCTGCGCGAGGGTGACCTCGTCAAGCTCGACTGTGGTGCGATCGTGGACGGGTGGCACGGTGACTCGGCGGCGACCTGGATCGTGGGCGGCGACGACGCCGTGGACCCGACGGTCGCCGAGTTGGTCGCCACGACCCGCGCCGGCATGTGGGCCGGGATCCGTTCCTTCGTGTCGGGCCACCGCCTGGGCGACATCGGCGCCGCCGTGGAAGCCGAGGCCAACGCCATGGGCTACGGCATCGTGCGCGAGTACGTCGGCCACGGGATCGGCCGATCCCTGCACGAGGACCCGTCGGTGCCCAACTACGGCTCCCGCGGCCGCGGCAACAAGTTGTCGAAGGGACTGGTGCTGGCCATCGAACCCATGTTCAACCTCGGCGGTGACGCCACCCGCACGCTCGACGACAACTGGACCGTCGTCACCGACGACGGGGCGGTGTCGTCGCACTGGGAGCACACGGTCGCGCTGACCGCCGACGGACCCCGCGTGCTGACGGCCCGTTCCGACGAACCCGAGTGGCCGCTCGCCGACGACCGGTCCGGCCTGGCAACCGCATGAGCCCCAGTCCCACGCCGGGATCGGAACCGCCACGGTCGCCCGGCCGCACCTTCTTCTGGCTGGCGCCTCCACCGCGAGCCCCGGGCGACCACCCAGGTCGGTGAGGGGCCGGGTGCGACCGGGTGGTCAGCGGCTCGCCATCACCTCGCGCAGGTTCTCCAACGACTGCCGGATGTTGCGCTCGTAGCCCTGGGGGAACCCGAAGGCCGTGCGGTAGACGACATGCATGACGTCCGGCACGGGGGAGAGGTCGAAGGTCTCGGTCACGCGGGTCCCGCCGTCCACGGCCGCCAGTTCGTAGCGCCAGCGATGGCCCGCGAAGTGGCGCCAGGCGATCCGTTCGTCGGGTTCGAACTCGACCACGGTGTTGGTGACCCGGTAGGGCACGATCCACTTCATCCGCATGCCGAAGCGGTCGCCCTTGGCCGTCAGCCGTTCCGGGCCGACCGGACCGACGACGTGACCGGATCCGTCGTTGTCGACATGGTTGGCGGGTCGGCTGAGGTGGTCGAAGACATCGGCCGGTGTCACGCCGGGGATGTCGATCGACTCGCTGACGCGGGCCTGGTCGGACGTCACGGTGGTTCCTGTGGTCGCTGGGTGACGACGGTACGGGTCGGGTGCCTCCCGGCGATGCGGTGACCGCCGGGACCGCCCGATCGAACAGCAGGCTTTGCACAGGGACGGGGGTCGGGGGTACGGTGGAGCCACTCCCGCCCCGCGCGGGGATTTCGTCACGCCTCCGAGTCGCCCCTCACGGGTTGTTCGTTGCCCGTGTGGCGACCATCTGCACCAACGAACCACATGGAGGAAGCGTGGCCAAGGAAGAGGCCATCCAGGTCGAGGGCACCGTGACCGAAGCGTTGCCGAACACGACGTTCCGAGTCGAACTGGACAACGGACACGAAGTGCTCGCCCACATCTCCGGCAAGATGCGACAGCACTACATCCGCATCCTCCCGGCTGACAAGGTCGTCGTCGAACTGTCGCCGTACGACCTGACTCGTGGGCGGATCACGTACCGCTACAAGTGATCCGACCTCCATGCGGGTGCACCGACTGACCCGTTCCCACCTCGCACCGGCGCCTCCCTGCGCCCGCGAGGAACTTCCAGACAACCGCATACACGACGTCGTCGGTGCCACCGGCCCCGACGACATCGGCCGGTCCCCGGTGCACCACCACTCGCGTGGGTCTCGACCCACTCGGTGGCCGCACCGCACGCTCCCCACGAGCACGGGACCCCGGCAACCGGGAGGGACGCCCCGTTGCCGCCGGCCACCATCCGGGTGGTTGGCACGCCGACGAGAGGAACGACGGTGAAGGTCCATCCTTCCGCCAAGAAGATGTGCGACAAGTGCAAGATCATCCGTCGCAAGGGTCGCGTTCGCGTGATCTGCGAGAACCCGCGCCACAAGCAGCGCCAGGGCTGACGCCCACGCCAGGAGAGGAACCGAATCATGGCACGCATCGCCGGCGTTGACATCCCTCGCGACAAGCGAGTGGTGGTGGCGCTCACCTACATCTACGGCATCGGCCGCACCAGGTCTGAACAGACCCTGGAGGCGACCGAGGTCGACCCATCCATCCGGGTGCGGGACCTCGACGACGAGTCGGTGGTTCGCCTGCGCCAGTTCATCGAGAGCAACTACAACGTCGAGGGTGACCTTCGGCGTGAGATTGCCGACAACATCAAGCGCAAGATCGAGATCGGCTCCTACCAGGGGATCCGCCACCGTCTCGGCCTGCCGGTTCGCGGTCAGCGGACCCACACCAACGCCCGGACCCGCAAGGGCCCCAAGCAGTCCGTTGGTGGCATCCGCAAGCCCGTACGCAAGGCCTGAGGCCAAGGAGCCCAATCATGGCAACGCAGAAGAAGCGCGCTCGCAAGAAGGAGCGCAAGAACGTGCTCCACGCGGTCCTGCACCTCAAGGCCACGTTCAACAACACGATCATCACCTTCACCGACCAGCAGGGCAACGTCATCGCCTGGTCCACCGGCGGTCATGCCGGGTTCAAGGGCTCGCGCAAGTCCACGCCGTTCGCGGCGCAGGTCGCTGCCGAGCAGGCCGCCAAGGCCGCGATCGACAACGGCGTCCGCAAGGTCGACGTCGTCGCCAAGGGTCCGGGGGCCGGTCGCGAGACCGCCATCCGCACCATCGCCGCGCTGGGCATCGAGGTGCTGTCCATCAAGGACGTCACCCCCGTGCCGCACAACGGCTGCCGCCCGCCCAAGCGCCGTCGCGGCTGACGCACACGAATTGCTGAGGAGAGCTCACCATGGCTCGTTACACCGGTCCTGCCACCAAGAAGTCGCGCCGCCTTGGCGTCGACCTCAAGGGCAACGACAAGAACTTCGACAAGCGCCCCTTCCCGCCCGGCGAGCACGGCCGCGGTCGCATCCGCGAGTCCGAGTACCTGCTCCAGCTGCGCGAGAAGCAGAAGGCGCGCTACTTCTACGGCGTCCTCGAGAAGCAGTTCCGCCGCTACTACGAGGAAGCCTCCCGACGCCCGGGCCTGACCGGCGTCAACCTGCTGATCCTGCTCGAGACCCGGCTGGACAACGTCGTGTACCGCGGCGGGTTCGCCCGCACCCGGCGCGAGTCGCGCCAGATGGTGTCCCACAAGCACGTGCTGGTGAACGGCAAGACGGTCAACATCCCGTCCTACGCCGTGTCGCCGGGCGACGTCATCGAGATCCGCGAGCGTGCCCGCAACTCCGCCGCCGTCCTGGGCTCGCTCGAGCTCTACGGCCGGTGGGAGATGCCCAGCTACCTGGAGTCGGACCCGTCGACCTACCAGATCAAGGTCCTGTCCATGCCGGAGCGCGACATGATCGACGCGCCGGTGCAGGAACAGATGATCGTCGAGCTCTACTCGAAGTGATTTTCCGGCGCCACCGGCCCGACCACGGTCGGTCCGTGCGCGCCGCCGGTTCGCTGCCCGACTTCGCAGCGACACTCCCCGGGGGCACCCGCCCGTCGGGACCGGTCCTGGACCCGGGATGTCCCGGGCCGGTGATGGACCCGCGCGTGCACCACGCGTGAGTCCGGCAACGTGCGCGCCGATGGCCCCGGGAACGAGGGCGGCACGTGGCGACGGGTCAGTCGTCGCCGAACCCACCCGCACTGGAGACAAATCAATGTCCGACTTCGGCTTCTACGAAGAAGACGGCGCGATCAGCCTGGCCACCGGCCAGGGCGGTTCGCCCTTCATCGCCTATCGCCCGCGCCTGTCCGAGGAGGTCGTCGAGGAGGGCATCCGGTCGCGCTTCACGATCGAGCCCCTCGAGCCGGGCTTCGGCTACACGCTGGGCAACTCGCTGCGCCGCACCCTGCTGAGCTCGATCCCCGGTGCAGCCGTCACCCGCCTGCGCTTCACCTCCGCCGAGGCCGCCGGCCCCGAGGGTGGCTCCGTGCTCCACGAGTACGCGGCCATCGAGGGCGTCAAGGAAGATGTCATCGACATCATCCTCAACATCAAGGACCTGGTCGTCCGCTCCGACTCCGACGAACCGGTCGAGATCTTCCTCGGTGGTGACGGCCCCGGTGTCCTGACCGCGGAGAACATCTTCGCGCCCAGCCAGGTCGAGGTCGTCAACGAGGACCTCCACATCGCCACCCTGAACCCCCAGGGCCACCTCGAGATGTACCTGACGGTCGAGCGTGGTCGTGGCTACCACACCGCCGAACAGAACAAGCGTGAGAACGATCCGATCGGGGTCATCCCGGTCGACTCGATCTTCTCGCCGGTGCGCCGTGTCGCCTACCGCGTCGAGGCCACCCGCGTCGAGCAGATGACCAACTACGACCGCCTGGTGCTCAACGTCGAGACCGACGGCTCGGTCACCCCGGCCCAGGGGCTGTCCTCGGCGGGCGAGACGCTGACCTCGCTGTTCGACCAGTTCAAGGACTTCGAGGCGGGCGGCCCGGGCGGGATCGTCGTTTCCCCGGAGGAGTTGTTCGAGTCGCCGTTCGACGAGATCGACGCCACCCCGGTGGAGGACCTCGACCTGTCGGTGCGCTCCTACAACTGCCTCAAGCGCGAGGGCATCGCCACCGTCGGCGAGCTGCGCCAGATGACCGAGGACCAGCTGCTCGAGATCCGCAACTTCGGCGCCAAGAGCGTCGAAGAGGTGACCGAGAAGCTGGAAGAGCTCGGGATCACGCTCGCGGAGTAGGTGCCTGCCCGGCAACATCGTTGCGCTGCGGCGCCCACGAGGTCCGGGCAGGATGAAGTTGCTCGCAAGCCGCAACGTCCAGCTCCCTCAGCACACGACGAACTGACGAAAAGGAACGACGATGCCGACTCCCAAGCGCGGTACCCGACTTGCCGGCGGCCCGGCGCAGCAGAAGGCGTTGCTGCGCAACCAGGCCAAGGACCTGTTCCGGCACGGGCGGATCACGACCACCCATGCCAAGGCCAAGGCCCTGCGGCCCTACGCCGAGCGGCTCATCACCAAGGCCAAGGCGGGCGACCTGCACAAGCGTCGCCAGGTGCTCTCGGAGCTCAACGACCGTGACGTGGTGGCCCACCTGTTCGAAGAGGTCGGCCCGCGGTTCGCGGACCGTCCGGGTGGCTACACGCGGATCATCAAGCTCGGCCCCCGCGCCGGCGACAACGCCGCGATGGCGCTGATCGAGTTGGTCGACCGTGGTGACCAGTCCGGCGACGAGGCCATCGAGACCTCCAAGGCGTCCCGCTCGCGCGGCCTGTTCGGTCGCCGTCGCAAGAACGTCAACGAAGACGCCGTCGCGGCCGGGGCAGCAGACGAAGACGAGTGACCGCCTGCCGTTGGACGTTGCGAGCGAAGTGAGGGCGCGCTCGCTCGTTCTGCTGCCTGCGGAGTGCTGGCGACGGGACTCGATGAGGTGGTGAGGTCGACGGCATGACCACCCGGCTGCGGATCGACCTCGCCTATGACGGGTCCGGGTTCCGTGGGTTCGCTCGCCAGCCCGACCTTCCCACCGTGCAGGGCACCCTCGAGGGTGCCCTGTCTCGTTTGTGTGGCCTGGTCCATGGCCGTGACCCGTCGCCCGGCGTGCCGCTGACCGACGCGCGCATCGCCCTGACCTGCGCGGGCCGGACCGACGCCGGCGTGCACGCGCTGGGCCAGGTGGTGCACCTCGACGTCGATGCGGGCTGGTCCACGGCCGCCGACCGGCTGGTGCGACTGGCCCACGGTGACGCCCCGGAGGCGGCCCGGCGGCTGCACGACCTGGTCGGCGAGGCCATCACGATCTGGTCGATCGCAGTCGTCGGTGAATCCTTCGACGCCCGGTTCTCCGCGGGGGAGCGGCGCTACCGCTACGTGCTGACCGATGCGGTCGCCGTCGACCCCCGGGGCCGCAGCCATCGCTGGGACGTCGGCGAGTCGTTGGACGACCGTGCGATGCACGAGGCCGCGCAGCACCTGCTGGGCGAGCACGACTTCTCGTCGCTGTGTCGTCGTGCTCCCGGTCGACACCGACGCCGACGCATCGACGAGATCGCGGTCACGCGGAGCATGGCTCGGGGCCCGGTGACGGGCCAGGGATCGGCGGGACGGGGCGAGGAGATCCACGTCACCCTGCGCGGCCCCGCGTTCTGCCACCAACAGGTGCGTGCGATCACCGGCTGCCTGGTCGAGATCGGGCTGGGCAAGGAGGAACCGGCCTGGATGGGCGAGGTGCTGGCCGCCTGCGACCGATCCGTGGCCGCCCGCGTCGCACCTGCCGCGGGCCTGACCCTGGAGGCCGTCGCCTACCCCGACCCGTGGCCCGATGCCCCCGCGCGCCCG
>JAGXFT010000150.1 GCA_024637135.1 Nitriliruptorales bacterium
GCCGAACCCCTCGAACGCACTCACCAGGCCGCCGGCCAGGCGATCGGCCAGGCCCGTCACCTGGACCGCTTGGCCGAGCCCGAACGACGCCGCGATCAGGATGATCACGTCGAGGTCGATCGCGTCGCGGACCTCGTGGGCGGTCAGCACCCCGGTGGCGACCAGGACCGCGGACGCCACCAGCGCGGCCTCCAGCACGGTGGCCACCCCCGACGTCGCCGCCGCCACCATCCCAAGCATCACCAGGCCGACCAGCGGGGCGCGGCTGGACACCTCCGGCGGGTCACCGCCCAGCGGTGCGATCACCAGGAAGTCGCGCCGGTCCCGCCACGTGTCCGCGAAGTCGCGGTCGGCCAACAGCATCAGCGCGTCGCCGGGCCGCAACCGGACCTCACGCGGCTCGGCGACCAGCCGGTGACCGTCACGATGGACCGCGAGCACGGCCGCCTGGTAGCGGGACAGGAAGTCGATCTCGGCGAGGGTGTGACCGGCGGCCGGCGAGGTTCGTCCCACCACGGCCACCTGCAACTGCCGACTGCGCCCGGCCATCGCCTCCAGGTGGTGGCTGGCCGTCGACCGGAGCCCGGGCATCCGGTGGAGGTCCACCACCCGGTCCACCCGTCCCACGAACGACAGCCGGTCCCCGGCCTGCAGGACCATGTCGAGGTCGACCGGTGACTGGCGGTGGGCGCCCCGCAGGAGTTGGACCAGGAACACGTGCTCGCGCGCCACCAGGTCGGTGTCGCGGACTCGCCGGCCCGCCAACGGTCCATCCGCGACCACCTCCATCGCGACGACGAACTCGCGCGACTCCTCCTCGTCCTGGTCGGCGACCGCGACCCGATCCGGCACCAGCCACCACGACACGCTGACCAGCACCGCCAGGCCGGCGATCGCCACGGGCAGGCCGATCGGGGTCACCTCGAACAACCCCAACGGCCGCCCATCGGCCTCCTGCACCAACCCCGACACGACCAGGTTCGTCGACGTCCCGAGCACGGTGATGGTGCCGCCCAGGATCGTGGCGAACGACAACGGCATCAGGAACTTCGACGCCGAGATCCCGCGTCGTTGGCAGGCCGCGACCACGTCCGGGACCAGCGTGGCAACCAGCGGGGTGTTGTTGAGCACCGCCGACGCCCCCGCCGCCGGGATGACCAGCCGTGCGAGGTCGCGCCACGACCGGCCCTCCCCCAGCAACCGTGAGGTCAGCGGTGCCAGCAGACCGGTCTTCTGCGCGCCGCGGGCCACGACGTACAACGCCGCCACCGTGATGGGCGCGGGATTGGCGAACCCGGACAGGGCCTGTTCGGTGGTGATGACGTTGGCCAGCAACAGCAGCGCGGTGGCCGACAGCACGACGGCCGAGGGCGCCATCCGGTCGCTGGCGAGCATGGCGAATGCGGCCGCCAGCACGACCACGGTGATCCAGGCGTCAGCACCCATGTCGAGGACCCTCCGACGCCACATGCGGAGGCATCGACCCGGCGGGGGAAGAGGCGGAATCCTAGTCGCACGGGCCGCACCACGACGGACGTCGGACGGGGTGTGCGTGGGTCCCGGCACGATTAGGGTCGACTCGAGGCCAGCGCGAGGAGACCTGCCATGTCCGACGACGTCCTTCCCGAGCCGGTGTACACCGCGAAGGGTCGGCTCAAGAAGTCGTACTACGAGGCTGAACTCACCCGCCTGCAGGAAGAACTCGTCAAGCTCCAGCACTGGGTGCAGCACGAGGGGACCCGGGCGCTGGTGATCTTCGAGGGGCGCGGGTCGGCCGGCAAGGGCGGCGTGATCAAGCGCATCCAGGAACGCACCAGTCCCCGCACCGTCCGGGTCGTGGCGTTGCCCAAGCCCACCGAGCGCGAACAGACCCAGTGGTACTTCCAGCGCTACGTCGAGCACCTGCCGGCCGCCGGTGAGATCGTCCTGTTCGACCGCAGTTGGTACAACCGCTCGAACGTCGAATGGGTGATGGGCTTCTGCACCGAGCAGCAGCACCGCGAGTTCCTGCGCTCGACCCCGGAGTTCGAGCGGATGCTGGTCCGCTCCGGGATCAGGCTGATCAAGTACTGGTTCTCGGTCAGCTTCGACGAACAGCACAAGCGCTTCATGTCGCGCAACTCCGAACCCCTCAAGCGCTGGAAGCTGTCGGACATGGACCTGGCCGAGCACCGGCTCTACACCCAGTACTCCAAGGCCAAGGACACCACCTTCCAGCACACCGACATCAAGCAGGCCCCGTGGTACGTCGTGCCCAGCGACGACAAGCGCAACGCGCGCCTGAACTGCATCAGCCACCTGCTGGGCCAGTTCGACTACGTCGACCTGGTCCCCGACCCGGTGGAACTCCCCGAACGCGAGGACATCGCCTACGTGCGCCCCCCGATGGACGAACAGACCTTCGTCCGCCAGGTCTACGGGGCGCCACCCGGCTGGTCCGAGGACGAGGCCTGACGGAACTCGGTCACAGCAGGACCACCGCGGCCGTCACCAGCGCCAGTGTCACGATCTTGACCGGGATGCCCAGGCGGAGGTAGTCGGTGAAGCGGTACCCGCCGGGCCCGTACACGATCGTGTTCGTCTGGTAGCCGATCGGCGTCAGGAACGACGACGAGGCTGCCACCGCCAGCGCGACCGCCACGGCGCGGTTGTCGAGGCCCCCGTTGGTCGCCACCGACATCGCGATCGGGAACACGACCACGACCGCCGCGTTGTTGGTGATCAGCTCGGTCAGCAGCGACACCGCCAACAACAGCCCGAACACGACCCCGGCATCGCCCAGCGGATTGAACATCCCCACGATGCCGCGTGCCACCCCCTCGGCGAGGCCGGTCGTCTCCATCGCCGCCCCGAGTGCGAAGGATGCTGCGATCAGGATGATCACGTCGAAGTCGATCGCATCGCGCACCTCGTTGGAGGTCAGGGTGCGGGTGGCGACCAGTGCCCCGGCGGCCAGGAGTGCTGCCTCCAGGATGCTCAGGATCCCCAGCGCCGCCACGCCGACCATGACGACGGTGATGGCCGCCACGAACCCGGCTCGCCGCGACATGTGCGGCGAGTCACCGTCGAGGTCGGCGACCAGCAGGAAGTCGCGCCCCTCCGACCAGTTGTCGCGGAACTGGTCCGAGGCCAGCACCAGGAGGGCGTCACCTGGCCGGAAGCGCACGTCGCGGGGGTCCAGGGTCATTCGTTGACCGTCACGATGGATGGCCAGCACGGCGGCCTGGTAGCGAGTGAGGAAGTTGACGTCCGACAGCGTGTGGCCGGCCAGCGGCGAGTCGCGACCGACGACGGCCAGGTGGAGGCCGTGACCGGGCTCGGCGACGACGTCGAGGTGGTCCTGCGCGGTGGAGCGCAACCCGACCAACCGGTACAGGCCGACGATCTGGCGGACCTCCCCCACGAAGGTCAGGCGATCGCCCTCCTGCATCACCAGGTCGAGGTCGACGACCGGCGAGAACACCTGGTCGCCACGGGCCAGCTGGACCAGGAACACGTTGCGTCGGCCGATCAGGTCGCTCTCGCCCAGGCGACGCCCGTCGTACTGGCCCCCCGGCAGGACCACCATCGTGACCACGAACTCGCGCACGGACTCCGCGGCCTGTTCCTGCACGGTCGAGCGGAGCGGGACCAATCGACGAGCCAGGACGATGATCAGCGCCACCCCCAGGACGGCCGCAGGCAGCGCGATCGGCGTCACCTCGAACAGGCCCAACGGGGCCACCCCGGAGTCCTCCAACAGGCCGGACACGACGAGGTTGGTCGACGTGCCGAGCACGGTGATCGTGCCACCGAGGATCGCCGCGAAGGACAACGGCATCAGGAACCGCGACGCCGGGAGTTCACGGCGTTGCGACAACGACACGATGTCGGGGGTCAGCATCGCCACGAGCGGGGTGTTGTTGAGCAGTGCCGACGCCGCGGCCACCGGCACGAGCAGGCGAGCCAGGTCACGGGCGGTGCGACCCTCCCCCAACAACCGCGCCGTCATCGGGGTGAGCAGCGCGGTCTTCTCGGCGGCGCGGGCCAGCACGTACAGCGCCGCGACCGTGATCGGCGCCGGGTTCGCGAACCCCGACAGGGCCTGTCGGGACGTGATCACGTCGGTCACCAGCAGCGTGACGGCCGCGGTCAGCACGACCGCCGACGGGGACAGCCGGTCCCATGCGAGCAGGCCGAAGGCGAGCACGAGGACCACGACGGTGATCCAGGCATCGCCGGTCATGACCCGCCCTCCATGTCAGCCCGAGGTCATGCGGCGCCGATGGCGCGCAGCGCGTCGAGGTAGGCCTCGTCGTCGCGTGCCTCGCCCAGGCCGTTGTGGACCCAGTACCGCACCACCCCGTCGATGTCGATCACGAAGGTCCCACGCTCGGCCGCGCCGACCGCCTCGTTGAAGACCCCGTAGGCACGGGCCACCTCGCCGTGTGGCCAGAAGTCGGCCAACAGGGGGAACGCGAATCCCTCGGCCTCGCTCCATGCCTTCAGCGCGGGCGTGGCGTCGGTCGACACGGCCAGGGTGACGACGTCGTCGTTGGAGAAGTCCCCCAGCCGATCCCGGATCGAGCACAGCTCCCCGCCGCAGATCCCGGAGAAGGCGAACGGGTAGAACATCACCACCACGGCCCGGTCACCTCGGAACGCCGACAACCGGACACGCTCGCCGTCCTGGTTCCGCAGGTCGAGGTCGGGGGCGACGTCACCGACGGACGGGACCATGGAACGCTCCTCGGGGGACGTCCCGGACGTCGCAACGGACGCGGGACGGGGGGCGAGCAGGGCCCGTGACCCTAGCGGCGCCGCCCGTCGGACGCCCCCGGACGCGGGTCAGCCGTACGAACCGGCTGCCGCACGTGGGTGCGCCCGGCGACGGAGCGGTCTTCAGCCCTCCGTGTCCAGCCCACCCATGCCGCCCGACTGCCGCAGGGCGTCGAGCAGCGCGACGTCCACCACGGCGGCGTCGGTCGGGGTGTCCGTGCGGTCACCGACGTCGACCATGGTCAGCACCAGCCGTGCATCCGCTGCGGCCAGCACGTCGCCCATCGACGGCTCGTCACCCGACGCGTCATCCTCGTGGTCCATGGCCTCGCCAAGGGCATCGTGGACCGTGGCGAGGTCGACGACCATGCGGGTGGCGACCCCGTCCACGGCCTCGATCGTGATCCCACCCACCTGCTCGGGCAGGTCGTCCGGGTCGACGTCGTGGTCGCCGTGGTCCTCGTCGGCGTCGGCACCGGACTCCTCGGACGGCTCGCCCAGCAATGCCTCGGCCTCGGCATCGACCTCCTCCATGGCCGTGGCCAGGGCACGGGCGTCGACCGTGACCTCCCAGGGGCCGTCGCCGGTGACGGTGGCGTAGGTGTCCAGGAGCCCGGTCCAGCTGTCGAGGTCCCGCGCCGAGAAGAGTTCCTCCACGGCCTCCATGTCCTGGTCGGAGGGCGTCTCGTCGGCCTCGCCGGCCAGTTCGGCCAGGCGCTCGGGAGTGACCCCGCTCACACCGATCCAGCCGTCCCCACCGAGCGCGCCGAACACCGCGCCGAGATCGCCGGGCATCCGCGGAGCTGCAGATTCCGACGGCGCCGTCACCGACTCGTCCGGCTCCGTGGGCAGGTCGGACGGCAGCAGGTCGCCGAGGGGGCCGGGCAGGTCGTGGTCACCCGCCGCCAGCGCGGCGGTGTCCAGGCGCAGGTAGGCGGTGTCCTCGACCAGCCGGGCCTCCACGGCCCCCTGGTCCAGGACCACGCCGCGGGCCTGGCCGTCGCCGCTGCGGGACAGCACCAGCAGGGGGCCGTCGGCCTGGCGGTCCAGCAACTCCTGCACGGCCTGGGCCGCATCGGCGTCATCGACGGCGGCAGGGTCGGCCTCGATGGTGACCTCGACCGACACACCGCGGTCCAGTCGTTCCTGCACGGCCTGCTGGGGCCCCGCGGCGGCATCGGTGCCGCAGCCGGCGAGCACCAGGGCGGCCGCGGCCAGCGAGGACAGGGCGGCGGTGGGGACAGAACGGGGTCGGACACGCATCGGGACCTCCGGGACGGCAGCGGCACGTCGGGGTTGGCACATCGGGGTTGGCACATCGGGGTTGATTGGGGGCGAGCACGTCCGGAACGGTATCCCCGGCCCCACCCGGGTCCCCATGGGGGTTCCACCCCCATCCACCCCCAGCCGGCCCCCACCACTCCCCCGTGGAGACCCGTTGCCGGTCGATCAGCTGGCGGCCTGGTCGGCGGCGTCGTCGGCGAGCGGTTCCGGCGCCAGGGCGAGCACGGCGGCGGCCTGTTCGTCCCGGTGGAGTTCGTCGATCCGGACCAGCCGACGTTCCAACTGCCGGCGACGGGCACCGTTGACGTCGTCGAAGGCGCGCTGCGCCGAGGCCAGCCGGCTGCCGACCTTCTCGAGGTGGTCGGTGAACTTGTCCCACTGCTCCGAGAACCCCGTCAACGCCTCCAGCACCTCGGTCGACCGCTGCTCGGTCATGTGGTCGTCGACCGCCTGTCGGATGACCGCCAGCACCGCGAACAGCGTGACCGGGGAACACAGCACGACCCGCGATGCCAGCGCCTCGTCCAGCAACGTCGGCGCGGTGTCGTGGAGGAACGCGTAGAGGTGCTCGTTGGGCAGGAACAGCAGCACCTGGTCCAGCGATCCCTCGGCCTTGTCGACGTAGTCGCGCTGCGCGAGTTCGCGGACCCGGTTGCGGGCGTCGCGAACGAAGGCCTGTTCGGCCCGTCCCCTGGCCGCATCCGTGTCGGCCTCCAGCGACCGCAGGTAGTTGTCCAGCGGGAACTTGACGTCCATGTGGAGGTGGCGACCGGCCGGCAGCATGAAGGTGAAGTCGGGACGGCCGCGCGAGGTGGTCTGCTGGACGTGGTAGTTGATCCCCTCCACGAAGCCGGCCGTGCGCAACACGTCCTCGGCCATGCGCTCGCCCCACTGCCCCCGTGCTCGCGACGATGCCAGCGCCTCCTTGAGGGCCCCGGTCGTGCGGGCGAGGTCGCCGGTGGCCGTGGACGCCTCCGACAGTCGGCGCTCGAGGTCGCCCATCCCACGACTTCGCTGTTGTTCGAGGTCCCCGACCAGCGTTCGCATCTTCTCGAACTCGGCGGTCATCCGGGCAGCACGGTCCTGCAGGGTCCGTTCCCGCTCCTCCAGCATCTGGCGCGAGCGGTCGTTCTCGGTCGTGAGGCGATTCCCCGCCAGGTCGACGACCGTGTCGACGGCGGCCCGCAGGGCCTCGTGGTTGCGCGCCTCGAGGGTGGCGCGCTGGTCGTCCAGTTGGGTCCGCAGCGCCCCGACCAGCGCATCCGCCCGTGCGGCGTGACGGCGCTCGGATCGGGCGGCCGCGACCACCACGCCGCCGACGGCGGCGACCCCGACCAGCGCGAGCAGCACCCAGGCCAGCGTGGTCATTGCGGCCTCCTCGGTGTCAGCGGTCGGGGGTCAGCGGTCGGGTGTCAGCGGTCTGGTGTCAGGCGGTGCGGTGACCCGGGAACCAGCCACCTCGAACGGTACGAGGGCCCTGGGACAATGCCACGGAACCGCCCCGGGTGGCCGGGCGACGTCTCCGGGCCGTCGCCTCCCTATCCTCCCGGACCGACCACCAGGAGGACGTCCATGCACCACGACGACTGGGGCACCCGCGATCGGCGGTGGGCCGGCATCCGCTCCGACACCATGGAGGTGGTCGGCCATCGGGTCTCGGTCCTGCGCGCGGGCCCGGCGACGCCGGTCGAACCGGGGTCAGACCTCCCGGTGCTGCTGGTCCACGGCCTGGGCGGCGCCGCGACAAACTGGCTGGAGGTCATGGCCGGCCTCGCGACGTCGTCGTCCGTCGTCGCGGTCGACCTGCCCGGGTTCGCCGAGACCGAGCCGCCCACGCCGCGGGCCGCGCGGATGCGTCCGCAGGTGCACTTCCTGGGCCACCTGTTGGACGCGCTGGAGTGGCCGGTCGCGGAGGTCCACGGCAACTCCATGGGCGGACTGTTGTCGATCCTGCTGGCCGGGACGCAGCCGGAACGGGTCGGGCGGCTGGTGCTGGTGGCACCGGCGGTGCCCAACCCGGTCGGTTCCACCCTGACCGGACTCCACCGCGACGTCCTGCGGCAGTTCCTCCCCTTCATGGCCTCCCGCCGACTCGGCCTCGCGCTCATCCACGGCTTCTACGCCGAGGCCACACCCGAACAGGTCTTCGCCTCCACCGAGTCGCTGGTGATGGGCGACGCCGAGAGCATGCGACCCGTCCTGCGCCAGGTCGGCGTCGAACACGCGGTCAACGCGATGGCACGCCCGTGGCGGTCCGAGAGCTTCAGCCACGCGACCTCCGACATGCTCGCGCAGCTGTCGTTGCGTCGTCGCGAGGTGGACCGGGCCATGGATGCGATCACCGCTGACGTGCTGCTGGTGTGGGGCGACCGGGACCGACTGGTCCGACGCGGCGCCATGGATGCCCTGGCCGCCCGCCGCAGCGACATGGAGCGCCACGACCTGCCCGGCCTCGGCCACGTCCCCATGATCGAGGCGCCCGACGACTACCTCGACCTGGTCAGGTCGTGGCGCGACGCGCACCACGCCTGAACGTGGCCGGCACCCGCCCCGGCCGGGCATGCCACGGCGGCCGGTCGGGTGCGTCGAGCAGGGGTTCGCGACCATACGATCGGGTGCAGCAGGATCCGACGAGCGACCAGCGAGGTGGGCGTGGCCCCGACCGGTGCACTGTCCCCGGACCAGCGAACGCACGCGCTGCAACGCATGGCCAGCGAGACCTTCGACATCGTCGTCATCGGCGGTGGCGTCACCGGGACGGGTGTGGCACTGGACGCGGCCACCCGCGGCCTCAGCGTCGCCCTGGTCGAGATGCGGGACCTCGCATCCGGCACGTCGTCACGGTCCTCGAAGCTGATCCACGGTGGACTGCGCTACCTCGAACAGCTCAACTTCGGGCTGGTGAAGGAAGCGCTGGGCGAGCGCGGGCTGCTCCTGCAGGACCTCGCACCGCACCTGGTGAAGCCCGTGTCGTTCCTGTACCCGCTGACCCACGCCGTCTGGGAACGCCCGTACGTGACGGCCGGGGTCACCCTCTACGACACACTCGGCGGGGCGCGGCACCTCCCCCGCCACCAGCAGTTGACCCGGCGGGGAGCCCTGGCGATCGCCCCCGGCCTCAAGAAGTCGTCCATGGTGGGCGCCATCCGGTACTGGGACGCCCAGGTCGACGACGCTCGCCACACGATGGAACTGGCCCGCACGGCGGTCCGCTACGGGGCTGCGGTCGCGACCTCCGCCCGCGTCGTGGACCTGCTGCGCGAGGGCGAACGGGTCACCGGCGTCCGCGCCACCTGCCTCGAGTCCGGCACCACGGTGGACGTCCGGGCCCGCCAGGTCATCAACGCGACCGGGGTGTGGGCCGACGACATCCAGGACATGGCCGGACGGGGCCGGATCCACGTGCGTGCCTCCAAGGGCATCCACCTGGTCGTGCCGCGCGACCGCTTCCCGTCGGACTCCGGGATCATCCTGCGGACCGAGACCAGTGT
The DNA here is from genome assembly GCA_024637135.1 of Nitriliruptorales bacterium. Lineage (GTDB taxonomy): Bacteria > Actinomycetota > Nitriliruptoria > Nitriliruptorales > Nitriliruptoraceae > Salsipaludibacter. Next base: position 9,534 of record JAGXFT010000150.1, read on the forward strand.
CCTGTTCATCATCCCGTGGGGGCGCCACTGGCTGGTCGGCACGACCGACACCGACTGGGAACTGGCCAAGGCGCACCCGGCCGCCTCCGCCACCGACATCCAGTACCTGCTGGATCGCACGAACCGGTTCCTGCGCACACCGTTGACCCATGACGACGTCGAGGGGGTCTACGCGGGCCTGCGGCCACTGCTGTGGGGCGAGTCCGAGGACACCTCGCAGCTGTCGCGCGAGCACGCCGTCGCGGCGACCGCGGCCGGCCTGATCACCATCGCCGGTGGCAAGTACACCACCTACCGCGTGATGGCACGGGACGCGGTGGACGCGGCCGCCAACGGCCTGCCCGACCGGGTGCCCGAGTCCATCACCGACCGGGTGCCGTTGCTGGGCGCGGTCGGCTACCACGCCCTGTGGAACCAACGCCACGACCTGGCCGCTGCCTCGGGCCTGCACGTGGCCCGGATCGAGCACCTGCTGAACCGGTACGGCAGCCTGACCACCGACCTGCTCGACCTCGTGGCCGACGACCCGTCGCTGGCCGAACCGTTGCCGAAGGCCGACGACTACCTCGAGGTCGAGGCCCACTACGCCGCCAGCCACGAGGGCGCGCTGCACCTCGACGACGTGCTGACCCGACGCACCCGGATCTCGATCGAGTCGTGGGATCGAGGACTGGCCGCGGCCGCAACGGTGGGCCGCCGCATGGCGGCCGTGCTGGGCTGGGACGACGACACCCTGCACGGGGAACTGGTCCACTACGAGGCCCGGGTCGAGGCCGAACGGGACTCCCAGGGCATGCCCGACGACCGCACCGCCGACGCCGCACGCATGGGCGTGCCCGGCGTGCGGACCGGGGCGAACTGAGGTGGCCACGACGCCGGTGGACACCCCGCCACGGCCCGGCGGCCCGGCCGAACCGCCGGGGCCGGATCCGTCGAGGCGTGGCCACCCCCTGCTGCGCCCGACCTGGGTGGTCGCCCACGTGATCGTGCTGGTCGTGCTGGTGACCTTCCCCCAGTTCGGGCTGTGGCAGTGGGAGCGGTACCGGGAGGAACAGGCGCTGGACGTCCGGTTGGAGGCCCGGCTGGACGCACCGCCCGCCGACCTGGCGGCCGTGCTGCCGGCCGCGGTCGACCCCGCCGAGGCCGCCGACCTCGAGTTCACCCCCGTCCAGGTCCGTGGCACCTGGGTCGCCGACGAACAGGTCGCGCAACGCCGATCGCGCGATGGCAGCGGCGGGTTCGACCTGCTGACCCCGTTGTCGCTGGGCGACGGCACCGCCGTGCTGGTCCGGCGCGGGTGGGTCCCGCCCGACCGCGCCGCCGGTGCCGACCCCACGCCGGACGTCCCGGTGGCGGGCGAGGTCGTGGTGACGGGATTTTTGGAGGCCAGCGGCCGCCAACCGGACGGCATCGGTGCCCGCGATGCCGACGAGGGCGTCCTGGACACCGTCTTCCACGCCGACGTCGACCGACTCGACCGCCAGACCGACGACGACCTCCTGCCGATGCTGGTCCACCTGACGGCCCAGGAGCCCGGGGACGGCGAGCTCCCGCTCCCGCAGCCCGCACCCCAGGGCGACCCGACCCAGAACCTGTCCTACACGCTCCAGTGGTTCGCGTTCACGGCCATCGTCGGGATCGGCTACCTGGTGGTGCTGCGTCGGCGGGTGCGCGACCACCGTGCCGGCATCGACACCGATGTCGACCCACTGCTGCGCGACCGTGGGGCCTGACGTGGTCCGCACCGACCGGGCACCGACCCGGACCGTCGGGGCGTGGGGGCTGGACGGGTCGCGTCGCGACGACCTCGTGGCGGTCGAGGAACCCCTGACCATCCGGCTCGCGACGTTGGGCGGTGCGACCAGTGACGTGGCGGTCACGATGCGCACGCCCGGCCACGACGACGAACTGGCGGTCGGGTGGCTGGTGGCCGAGGGGATCCTCGCAGGACGCCGGGACCTGGTGGACGTGGCCCCGTGCGCGTTGGGTTCCGAAGACGACGCGGTCGGCAACGCGATCCGCGTGACCCTGGCGTCCACGGACCTGCCCGACCTGTCCGCCCTGGACCGCCACGGGCTGGTGACCTCGGCCTGCGGCGTGTGCGGGCGGCGCAGCCTCGAGGCCCTGGCCGACTCGGGCATCGCCCCGGTCGGCGAGGACGTGACGCTGGACGCCGAGCTGGTGTCGTCGCTGCCCGATCGGCTGCGGTCCGACCAATCGTTGTTCGACCGGACCGGCGGGTCCCACGGTGCGGCCGCCGTCACGACCGCCGGGGAGGTGGTCGAGGTGCGCGAGGACGTCGGCCGCCACAACGCCGTGGACAAGCTGGTCGGCTCGGCGGTGCTGGACGGGCGATCACTGGCCGACCAGGTGCTGGTGCTGTCCGGTCGGGCCAGCTACGAACTGCTGGTCAAGGCCGCCGTCGCGCGGATGGAGGTGGTGGTCGCCAACGGGGCGGCGTCGTCGCTGGCGATCGACGTGGCCGACACGTTCGGGATCACGCTGGTCACCTTCGCCGTGGGCACGCCCAACGTCCACACCCGCCCGGGCCGCCTGGTGCACGACCCGACGGCGGGCAGGGTCGGCTGAGGTCGATGTCCGACCGCGATCCGGCTGGTCCCGACGGAATCGATGGCGGACGTTCAGGGTTTGTTCAGTGCGCCCAGATCGCCGCATCCCGGGCCGGGATCGCATCCCGGACCACGACGGCGCCGATCGCGGACGCCCGACGATGCCCACCGACTTGCCCCCGACCTGCGCGCGCACACACACTCGTGACCAGCGCCCACCATCGCCAAGGATCGCCCATGATCGCTCCGACCTCCCTGCGTCGCCGACTGGCCCCCGTCCTGGTGGCGGGCCTGTTGCTGGCCGCCTGCGGCACCGACGACGCCGACACCGGTTCGGACGCACCCTCCGACTCCGAGATGGCCTCCGACGACGCCATGTCAGACGGCATGTCCGAGGGCATGTCCGAGGGCGACCACGAGATGACCGAGGGCGAGACGACGTCCGAGGCGGCCGGCAGCGCGGCCCCGGACGTCACCGCGACCATGGCGGACGGGTCGACCATCACCCTGGCCGACTACGCCGGCGAGCAGTTGTTCGTCGAGACCTTCGCCACCTGGTGCTCCAACTGCCGTCGCCAACTGGGCGACACCACCGCTGCCGCGGTGCAGGCCGGCGACGACGCCACGTTCCTGGTGCTGTCGGTGGAGACCAACCTCGACCCGGCCGACCTGGACGGCTACGCCGCCGAGAACGGGTTCGAGGGCGTCACGTTCGCGGTGCTCGACGACACCTCGCTGGCGACCCTGTCCGAGACCTTCGGCAACGCCGTGCTGGTGCCGCCGTCGACGCCGAAGTTCACCGTCGCGCCGGACGGCACGGTCGGTGAACTGGTGACCGGGTTCGAGTCGGCCGACGAGATCTTGGCCCAACTCGACACCCCGGCGTGAGCGAGTTCGTCCAGGCGTTCGTCCTCGGCAACGCCGCAATCCTGGGCAACGTCTGCCTGCTCCCGCTGTATCCGGGCCTGTTCGCACTGCTGGCTGCCAAGGCCGGGACCGATCAGCGTCGCGTGCGCTGGATGGGCGTGTGGGTGCTGGCGGGCGTGCTCGCCGCCATGACGGTCGTGGCCGGCGTGCTGTACGGGCTGAACCGGGTCTTCTCCGATGTCGTGCCGTTCATCCTCCCGTTCGCCTACGGCGGGGTGATCGTGCTGGGCATCCTGATGCTGCTCGGGCGCAACCCACTGGAGCGGTTCGGCACGGGCCAGGTCCCGCTGGTGTCGTCGGCCACGGGCAGCGCGTTCGTGTACGGCCTGGCACTGGGTCCGATGACCCTGCCCTGCACCGGCCCCGTGATCCTGTCGGCGTTCCTGGTCGGCGGCGTGTCCGGCACCGGGGCGCTGTTGGACGGCGTGGCGTACTTCCTCTTCTTCGGCCTGGGCTTCGGCTGGCCGATGGTGCTGCTGCCGTTGCTGGCCGGCGCCCGCCAACAGGCCTTCACCCGCTGGATGACCCGTCACCACGACGTGGTCACCAAGGTGTCCGGCGTGCTGCTCGTGCTGGTCGCCGTCGTCGGCCTGGTCGCCGAGTACGGCAGCCTGTAGGCCTGGTGTGACGGCACCGTCACCCGCCGGTCACGATCCCACGGCGATGCGGATCGCGAGCCAGTGCAGGGCGATCGCGACGAGGGTCAGCGCGTGGAAGATCTCGTGGTAGCCGAAGGTGGCCGGCCACGGGTCCGGGCGGCGGCGGGCGTAGACCACGGCGCCGACGGTGTAGGCCAGCCCACCCGCGGCCACCAGCCAGGTCACCGTGGTCGACAGCCGCCACAGCGCCGGGAGCAGCACGACCGACACCCATCCCAGCACGAGGTACGGGGTGGTCCGGACCCACGACGGGGCGTGGTGGAAGACGTTGTTGACGGCGATCCCGGCCGCGGCCCCGACCCACACGCCGACCAGCATCCCGACCCGGAAGCGGCCCTGGAGGGCGACGACCAGGAACGGGGTGTAGGTGCCGGCGATCCCGACGAAGATCGCCGAGTGGTCCGCGCGCCGCAGGATCCGCAGCCACCGCGGTGACCACCGCCCCACGTGGTAGGACCCGCTCGTCGCCAACATCGCGAACACCGACACCAGGAACACCACCGCCGCCCACGCGCGACCCGTCCTGGCGGCCGCGGGCACCAACAGTGGGGCGGACACGGCCACGACGGCCGCACCGACGGCGTGCAGGCGACCGCGCAGGGAGGGCCGGTGGCCCCGCTCCGCCAGCAGTTCGGTGCTGTCCATCCGGTGGTCTTCCATGGTCGGAAGAGCATCACGGTACTGCTCGTGCCCGGCGTCCATGCGCGCCGCGGGTTCGCCTGCGGCCTCGTACCTTCGCGGCCGACGATCCCGATCCGACAAGGAACGACCGTGCCCGTTCGACACGAGCTCGACCGACCCGTCACCCGCACCGGCCCGTCCGCGTCCGCCGGCGACTCGGCCCGGCGGGTGCGGCCGCCGCTGGCCGCGATCGTGGTCGCGGTGGCCGTCCTGACCGGCTGTGGCGGGTCCGAGGCGGTCGACGACGGCCCCGTGCCCCCGGAGGAGATCGAGGGCGTGGAGACGTTCGGCGAGTTGTCCCAGGACCACGTGGACGGTCCGGTGGACTACGACCAGGACCCACCCGTCGGTGGTGCCCATGCCGCGGTGTGGCAGACCTGTGGTGTGTACGACCAGCCGATCGCCGACGAGAACGCCGTCCACTCGTTGGAACACGGCGCGGTCTGGCTCACCTACGACCCGGGTCTGCCGGCGGAGGACGTCAACGAGTTGGCGGGACGAGCGGCCGTCAGCACCCACGTGCTGGTCAGCCCGCGGGAGGGCCTGCCGAGTCCGGTCGTGGCCAGTGCGTGGTCGACCCAGTTGCAACTGGACGGCGCGACCGACGAACGCCTGGACGCGTTCCTGGCCACCTACGTCCAGGGGCCGCAGACGCCGGAGCCCGGCGTGACCTGTGCACAGGGCACCGGCGAGCCGCTGTAGCGGGGCCCGGGAGGTCGAGGAGTACCGGCCCTCCGACACCGGCGATCCCACCTCGCACACCTCCAGGACGAGCTCGCCAAGTACAACCTGGACGCCGACACGCTGCCCGGGCCGCGCCCCGACCGTCGGTCACGACCAGCGCGAGCCGCACCTGGCTGCAGGTCGGGCCGTGGCGAGCCGCCAGCGCGGCGTGGAGCGAGGCGACGTGGCCGGGTGAGACCATGGTCCGGACCGGGTCTCGACCGGGTCCTCGCCAGCAGGACGCACGGGTGGGCCGCGGTCGGCCCAGTCCTCACGCGGGGTCGGGGTCGACGCGTTCGGCCCGAGGTTCGACCAACCCGGCGTGCAGTTCGGACATGGCGGTCGCCAGGTCGACCGTCGGCGTCCACCCCCATGCCGTGGCCCGGTCCACCACGACCTGGCCGGTCCATGCCGGCTCGTCGGACCACCACGGCTCGACGTCCAGGGCGTCGGCCACCGTCGACAGCCAGTCGCGCCAGGTCGCCCCGGGTGCGGCCACGTTGACGGCCACCACCCCGTCGACGACGGGTCCGGTCGCCGGATCGGTGCCGACCGGCACCGCCCCGACGGCGACGTCTGCCAGGAATCGCGCCAGGTCCACCACGTGCACCCACGCCAACGTCTGGTCCGGGTTCGGCGCCACTGACGCCGGATCGTCGCGGACCGCGTCGGGACGCAGGGTGTTCCAGACCGACGTCGGCCCGGGTCCGAGGATCGCGGGCGGTCGGACCAGGACGCGGGTGATGCCGTCCACGGTGGCCAGGGCCGCATCGGCGTCGCGCTTGGTGACCGCGTAGGCCCCGGCGTCGTCGTCGACCAGCGCGGCAGACTCGTCGATGTCACCGACCCCGGGCGAGCGGTCGTACACGGCGGCCGTGGACACGTGGACCAGCCGGTCGACGCCGACGTCGCGCGCGGCCGTGGCCAACCGATGGGTGCCCTCGACGCTGACCTCGTGCTGGGTCTGGCGGTCCTCGCCCATCGGCGCGACGGTCGTCACCACCGCGGCCGCACCGTCCACCACCGTCGCGGCCACGTCGGGATCGTCGAACGCGCCCACGTACTCGGTGATCCCGTGACCCGTCGGGGCGGTGCCCGCCCGCCGCACCAACGCCCGGACCTTCACCTCGTGGACGGCCAACGCCCGGCACACGAAGGAGCCCACGAACCCGTTGGCGCCGGTCACCACGACGGGGCCACGTCGCGGGGCGGCGGTGCCGGTCGTCGGGTCGCTCACGGTGCGATCTTGTCGAGGCGGGTCATGTGGTCGTTGCTCAGCTCCACGCCGGCCGAGGCGACGTTGTCCTCGAGGTGGTCGATCGACGAGGTGCCGGGGATCGGCAGGATCACGGGTGAGGTCGCCAGCAGCCACGCCAGGGCGACCTGGGGCGGGGTGGCCTCGACCTCGCCCGCGACCTTGCCGAGCACGCCGTCCCCGTCCACCAGTTCGGAGCCCGCGATCGGGAACCACGGGATGAACCCGATGCCCAGCGCCTCGCACCGCTCCAACACGTCGTGGGAGGACCGATCGGCGAGGTTGTAGAGGTTCTGCACCGACACGATGTCGACCTGCTCGCGCGCGGACTCCAGTTCCTCGACGTCGACCTGGGACAGCCCGATCGCGCCGATCTTGCCCTCGTCCTGCATGTCCGCGAGCACGCCCAGCTGGTCCTCTGACGGGACCTCCGGGTCAAACCGGTGCAGCTGGTAGAGGTCGATCTGCTCGACGTCCAGGCGACGCAGGCTGATCTCGACGCACTGGCGCAGGTAGGCCGGGCGCCCACAGGGGATCCACTGGTCCGGACCGGTCCGGAGCAGGCCGCCCTTGGTGGCGACCGTGACACCGTCGTAGGGGTGCAGGGCCTCCCGAATGAGGTTCTCGGACACGAACGGTCCGTACGAATCGGCCGTGTCGATGAAGTCCACGCCCAGCTCCACGGCACGGCGCAACACGGCGATCGCGGTGTCGGGGTCGGCCGGCGGACCCCAGATGCCGGGGCCGGTGAGGCGCATGGCGCCATAGCCCAGCCGGGTGACCTCAGGCCCCCCGCCGGGGAAGTGGAAGTTCCCACTGGCATGGGCTGGCGGTGCGGTGGACGTGGTCATCGAGGTCCTTGCGGCAAGGAGGGGGAAGGGCGACCGGTGCGGGCGGGACATCGTAGGGCCCCCGACCCCGGTCGTCGCTGCCGGACGGGACCTTCGACCACGTGCGCCGCATTGGAGTTGCTCGCTGCGCTCACAACGTCCAGGCAACCACCGAGTCACGGGGTCCCGTAGGCTGCCCGCATGCACATCCTGTCTGCCTCGCAGCTCCGCCACGGCTACGACGGTCGGACACTCTTCGACGGGTTGTCGTTCGGGCTGTCGGACACCGACGAGGTCGCCATCATCGGACCGAACGGGTCCGGGAAGTCGACCCTCCTGCAGATCCTGGCGGGCGAACTCACGCCCGACGCGGGGTCGGTCACGGTCAACAACGACGCCCGGATCGTGCACCTCGCCCAGCGCCCGGACCTGGCCGACGACGCCACGGCGCTGGAGGCCGCGGTGGCCGCCGCCGACGTGCGACCGCACGAGGCCGAGGCACTGCTCGACCAGTTCGGCATCGATCCGGGGATCACCATGGGCCGACTGTCGGGTGGCCAGCGTCGTCGGGTCAGCCTGGTGGGCGCGCTGGTCACGCCGTGCGAACTGCTGGTGCTGGACGAGCCGACCAACCACCTCGACGCGGACGCCATCGAACGCCTGGAGGACCACCTCGGTCGACGCTCCGGGGCACTGGCGCTGGTGACCCACGACCGCTACCTGCTGGAACGGGTGACGACGCGGCTGCTGGACCTCCACGACGAGCCCACGTGGGTGGACGGTTCCTACCGGGACGCCCTCGCGGCACGCGAGCACCGCGCCTCCGTCCACGACCGGGCCGCACGGGCCCGCCGCAGTCAACTGCGGCGGGAACTGGCGTGGCTCCAGCGGGCACCGAAGGCACGCGGCACCAAGGCCGACCACCGGGTCGACCAGGCCCATCGGCTGCAGTCCCAGGTCGCGGCCGACGCGGTCGACGACGACCGCGAGTTGGCGTTCCCGACCGGACGGCGACGGCTGGGCACCAAGGTCCTGGAGGTCGCCGACCTCGCGATCGAGCGCGGCGGGACCACCATCCTCGAGCCGACCGACCTGGTGCTCGGACGCGGTGACCGGATCGGGGTCGTCGGCAGCAACGGGGCCGGCAAGTCGTCCCTGCTGGCGACCCTGCACGGGGACCTCGAACCGACGGGCGGAGTCGTCGACTGGGGGCCGACGGTCGAACGCGCGATGTACCGCCAGGAGGCCCGCACGGCTCCCAGTGGGACCACCGTGCTGGACACGGTCACCGCGATCGCGTCGTTCGTCCCCATGGCGGACGGCTCGCAGTTGCCCGCCGCCCTTCTGGCCGAGCGCTTCGGTTTCGACGACCGCCTGGCACGCACCGCCGTGGAGGACCTGTCCGGCGGCGAACGGCGCCGCCTGGCGCTGCTGCACCTGTTGGTGGCGGCCCCCAACGTGATCCTGCTCGACGAACCCACCAACGACCTCGACCTCGACACCCTGCGCGCGCTGGAGCACCACCTCGAGGGCTTCGACGGGACCCTGGTGGTGGCGTCCCACGACCGCTTCCTGCTCGACCGGGTGACCGACCGCATGCTGGCGGTCCATGACGGCCGGTTGGTCCACGTGGCCGACTGGGCCGCGTACCGCCGGTTGCTGGACGGCCCGTCGACCACGCCGGCACGTGCGCGCGCGCCGTCCAGCCCACCCCGCGACGACAATCGCGAACGCCAACGACAACGACGTGACCGGCTGGCCCTGGAACGACGGATGGAACGCCTCGGTCGGGCGGTGGACGCGCTGCAGGCGTCGCTGGCGGCAGCCGGGTCCGATGCCGAGGCGGCGACGAAACTGCACGCAGACCTGGTGGTGATCCGCACCGAACTGGCCGAGGTCGAGGAGCAGTGGCTGGAGGCCAGCGTGTGAGCGGCCCGCACGCGACCCCTGCCGACGCGACCCCTGCCGACGTGGCCCCCACGACCGCGACGGGCACGCGGCGTGCGCTGCTGCTGCTGGTCGTGGCCGTGCTGGCCGTGTCGACCTCGGCGGTGCTCGCGACGTGGCTGCTGGGCGATCCGCCGGAGCCGGGCCGTGGCATCAGCGTCGCCCTGTGGCGCTGCCTGGGCGGGGCCGTCGCCCTGGCCGTGGCGGCGCGGGGACGCTCGATCCGCCTGTCCCGCCACCAGTGGGCCTGGCTGACGGGTTCCGGCGCACTCCTGGGGCTGCACTTCGCGCTGTTCCACCTGGCCCTGGCGTACACGTCGGTGGCCGCGGTGACCACGCTGGTGACGGCAATGCCGATCTTCGTGGCCCTGGGCGCGTGGGCGTGGCTGGGCGAACCGGCGAGCCGGACGACGCTGGTGGGAATGGCCCTCACGGTCGTGGCCGGCACCGCCCTGACCGCCACGGACGTGGTCGCCAGCCTGCGACCGTCGGTCCTGCGAGGCGACCTGTTGGCATTGGCGGCCGCGGTCGTCATCGCCGGGTCACTGTTGATCGCCCGGCGCGAACGGGGTGCGGTGCCCGCGGGCCAGTACTCCGCGGTCGTGTTCGGCACGGCGGCAGGGGCGCTGCTGCTGCTGGCGGTGGTCACGGGGGCACCGCTGGTGCCCTGGCGTGGGCTCGAGTGGCTGGCGATCGCGGGGATGGTCGTGGGGCCGCAACTGCTGGGCCACTTCCTGTTGCAGACGGTGCTCGCGGACCTCGAGCCGACGGTCGTGTCGACGGCGATCCTGGCCGAACCCGTGCTGGGCTCGCTGCTGGCGTGGTGGATGCTCGGCCAGGTGCCGCCGATCGGCCTGCTCGCCACCGGGCCGCTGGTGCTGCTGGGGGTCGGCATCGCGGCCCGGGGCGCGGCACGGACGCGCGACCATCAGCCCTCGGAGTCGCTGCTGCTGGGTGCCGACGGGGCAGCCAGGCTGCAGTCCGAGAAGTCGTAGGCCGCACCGCTGCCACCCGGTTCGAAGGTCACCGGGTCGGTCACCTCCGCCCCGTCCTCGTCGGTGGCCAGGAACCGCACCAGCGCGCGGTAGAGACCCTCGGCGTAGGCCTGGCGGAACTCGTCGGTCCGGGCCATGGCCTCGCCTGCGGGGCGGGACAGGTACAGCCCCTCGGTGATCACGGCCGGCACGCCGGCCTCCTGGAGCACCGTGTAGTAGTCCGTGCCGTCCGGGTCGGCGCGCCCGATGGTCCCGCGCGAGGTGGTGCCCTGCCAACTGTCGGCCAACGGGTCGAGCGAGCGACGCAGTTCCTCCAGGACCAGGCCGGCCAGGCGCGACGAGGCGTCGTCGTCGACCGAGAACAGCACCTCGACCGGGGGATCGTCGAAGGTGGACGTGTCGCCGGCGTTGTGGTGCACCGACACCAGCGCATCGGCATCCGCGCGGGCCGCCAACTGGCCGCGGAACGTCAACGAGGTGCGCTGGTCACCACGGACGTCGTCGTCGGGATCGCGCGTCATCAGCACCGCCGAGACCGCCGGCCACTGGTCCCCCGACGAGACGCCGCCGGTGTCGGGGTCGATGTCGTTGGCGCGCGTGAGCAGGTCCCGCAGGCGGTCGGCCACGGCCAGGTTCACCTCGGACTCGGTCAGGCCGTCCGGGCCGATCGCGCCCGCGTCGGCCCCGCCATGGCCGGCGTCCACGACCACGACCGCACCCGCCAGGCCAGGTCCCCGTTCGGTCAGCGGCCTCGACACGTCGTCGGCAGCCACCCAGCCCGGTCGGTCGCAGTGGGTGTCCACGAGGTACCCGCCGTCTGTCTCCCCGACGATCGGCCACGTCAGGCCCGCCGCCGCGACCTCGTCCACCACGCCGTCGGCCGCGTCCCGCAGCGGCGTCCCCGACTCGGCGGTCACCACCCAGGCGGCCGGTGCGCCCGCCGGGGCCGGTGCCCCCGTCGACGTGGTCGTCGGCGTCGACGTCGGCGCGGCCGGCGCACCGGACGGCGACGGTGCCGGTGCGGCCACTCCCCGTTGCGCACTCGGGTCGGTGGCGGTGGCCGCGACCATGACGGCCACCACGCACACCGCGGCGAGGCCGAGGCCCAGTCGCTCGGGCATCAGAAGATCAGTGGGAGGTTGGACGCCGCCTCGCCGACACCGACGATGGCACCCAGCACCCGGCGCTCGCGGGCGGCCGCCTCCAGTCGGGCGGCGACCTGCTTCGGAGTGTCATCCGGATCGATGCCCAGCCCGTGGCCGGCCACCAACATCGTGCCCTTCAACTGGCGCGCCGCATCCAGCCAGGCGGCGTCGACGCCGGCCCGGTCCATGCGCAGCAGGCGGTCGCCGTCCTCGGACTCCAACCGCAACTCGCCCGACTCCAGGATCCACCCCAGGCGGGCGCCACGCGGCAGGTCGGTGCCGAAGAAGGCCTCGAGCACGACCAGTCCCGCCTCCATCAGTGAGCGGTACAGGCCGGTTTCCAGCACCGGGCCGGCGGGCGCCGACCCCTCGATGTCCAGCGCCAGCAACGGCTGGCCCCGGACCACCAGGAAGCGAGCGGCAGCCATGGACACGACGCGACTCCGAGGTGTTGGGCGAGGTGGCAGGACCGCGGCGGACGGCTGCCGGCGCGGGGACGGGCAGGCCGCGACGGTCGGGCCGGGACACCTGCAGGGTACTGGTCACGGATACGGTGCCGACCGACGGGCGACGGAGGAACGTGACGGTGGTGCACCTGCTGGCCGTGGACGGCAACTCCATGGCCCACCGGGCCTGGCATGCGATCCGCGAGTCCGAGGACGCCACCGGCGCCTTCGTGCTGGGCGGGATGATGACGTTGATGTCCAGCGTGTGGCACCACGGCCCCTTCGACGCCGTGTTCGTGGCCTTCGACGACGAGGTCAACGCCCGCAAGGAATGGCACCCGACCTACAAGGCCGACCGGCACACCGACGACGACCTGCGCACGCGCCTGCGCGCGTTGCCGGACCACTTCGCCGCCGCCGGGATCGCCACGGCCGTCGAACCGGGCATCGAGGCCGACGACCTGCTCGCCGCCGTGACGGTCGAGGCCACGCGCCGGGGCTGGCGCACCGACGTGCTGTCGGGTGACCGCGACCTGCTCCCGCTGGTCGACGACCACGTCCGCCTGCTGCGTCCGCGGGCGACGATGGGTGACCTGCTGGCCTACGACCCCGGACTGGTCCGGTCGGAGTACGGCGTCGAGCCGTCCGCCTACCGCCACCTCGCCGCACTGCGGGGGGATCCGTCCGACGGCCTGCCCGGGGTGGACGGCATCGGCGCCAAGACCGCCGCCCGCCTCTTGGCCGACCACGGCACCCTCGACGAGCTCTACGCCAACCTGTGCTACCTGTCCCCGCGCGACGAGCGGGCGCTGCGGGCCGGTCGGGCCCTCGCCAGGGCCAACCTCGAGGTGATGACCCCGATCGAGGTGGCCGTCGACCTCGACGCGGTCGGGCCGTTGGACGTCGAGCGCGCGCGCGCCGTGCTGGACGGCCTGGACCAGGAACGGGCCGGCCGGCGGCTGGCCCACCACCTCACGCTCGCCTCGCTCGACCAGGTCCCGCCGCCCGACGGCCGTGCCCCGGTCCCCGACGACGACGTCCCGTGGCCGGAACACGAACCGCCCCGATCCCACGACCACGACGACCGCCCTGCCAACGACGAGCCCGCGTCCGCCGACGGCGACGAACTCGATCTCGGGGTGGTGGGCGAGGCCGGGCACGACGCCGTCGACGCCGACCGTGCGGTCCCGGACCGCGGCGAACAGCCGGCCCTCTTCCCGGCCTGACGACGGTTTCCACTGTTTCCCCGGTCGCCGTCGGAGGCCGCCCGGACCAGCCATACTGTCGGAGGTCGCCGCCGGGTGCATCGGCGCACGTCCTGACTTTCCGACCACACCGAGGGATCACGAGATGGCCATCCGCCTGGGCGACGTCGCCCCTGACTTCACCGCCGACACCACCGAGGGCGAACTCGCCTTCCACGACTGGAAGGGCGACTCCTGGGCCGTCCTGTTCTCGCACCCGGCCGACTTCACCCCCGTGTGCACGACCGAACTGGGTCGCGTCGCCGCACTCAAGGACGAGTTCGCCGCTCGCGACACCAAGGTCATCGCGCTGTCGGTCGACGGGTTGGGCGACCACGAGACCTGGAGTGCCGACATCGCCGACACCCAGGGCACCGCGCTCAACTACCCGTTGATTGCCGACGAGGACCAGTCGATCGCGCAGGCCTACGACATGATCCACCCGAACGCGGACTCAACGCACACCGTGCGGTCCGTGTTCGTCATCGGGCCCGACAACACCGTGCGCCTGACCCTGACCTACCCGCCCGCCACCGGCCGCAACTTCGACGAGATCCTGCGGGTCATCGACTCGTTGCAGTTGACCGCCACCCAGGGCCTGGCCACGCCGGTCGACTGGACCGCCGGGGACCGCGTGATCGTCACGCCCGGCGTGACCACCGAGGACGCCAAGGAGCGCTTCGCGAACTTCGAGGAGGTTCGCCCCTACCTCCGCTACGTCGACGCCCCGGCCGGCTGACGCCTGCCCCTGCACCCGACGGCCCGACCGGTCTCGCCGGTCGGGCCTCGTCGTGTCCAGCCCACCACCGGGCGGGGCGCCGGGCCGTAGGATCGGGCGACACCGGACTCGGGGGGACCAATGGCGCGTGACCACCTCAGCACCGGGTCGACCTTCGAAGCCGAGGTCGGCTACAGCCGGGCGGTCGTGGACGGCGACTGGGTCTTCGTGGCCGGCACCAGCGGGTTCGACGACGACACGATGACGATCGTCGACGACGTCGAGGCACAGTGTGCCCGTGCCCTGGCCACCATCGCCGACGTGCTGGCACGGGCCGGATCCGGCCTCGACGACGTCGTCCGGGTGCGCTACCTGCTGCCCGACGCGGACGACTTCCCGCCGTGCTGGCCGTTGCTGCGGGCGGCCTTCGCCACGGCCCGCCCCGCGGCCACCATGATGGTGGTTGGCCTCGCCGACCCACGCATGCGGATCGAGGTGGAGGTCACCGCCCGCCGACGCGGGGCGTGACGACCACCCGGACGATCGTGCTGGATCGTCCCCTGGACCTGCGCGCGACCCTCGGCGGCCTGCTGGTGGGTCGCGGTGACCCCACCATGCGCCTGGACGCGACCACGATGGTCCGTGCCACTCGCACGCCCGACGGTCCGGCCACGCTGCGGCTGGACCTCGACCAGGACGCCTCGGTGGTCACCGCCCGGGCCGCCGGGCCCGGCGCCACCCACGCGCTCGAGACCGCGCCTGCGCTGGCCGGTGTCGACGACGACCGCACCGGCTTCGACCCGACCAGCCACGAGATCGTGGCGCGGTTGGACGCCCGTCGCCCGGGTTTCCGGATCGGTCGGACGGGCCGCGTGGTCGACGTGTTGCTGCCCACCATCCTGGCCCAGAAGGTGACCGGGACCGAGGCCGTGCGGGCATTCCAGCACCTGACGTTGGTCGCGGGGGAACCGGCCCCCACCAGCCCGGACGTCCCGGACCTGCTGCTGCCTCCCGACCCGGCATGGCTGGCCCACACCCCCACCTGGCAGTACACGGCCGCCGGCGTCGACCGCTCCCGGGCCGTCACCATCATCGAGTCGCACCGACGGCTGGCCCGGTTGGAGGAAGCCGTCGCGATGGACCCCGATGACGCGCGCGCCCGGCTGACCGCGATCCGCGGGATCGGTCCCTGGACGGCCGCGATCATCGAACGTCATGCCCGGGGGGACCCCGACGCGGTCGAGGTCGGTGACTTCCACCTCCCCAACACGGTCGCGTGGACACTGGTGCGCGAACCCCGAGCCGACGACGACCGCATGCTGGAACTCCTGGCCCCGTTCGCCGGCCACCGCGGGCGGGTGGCCCGACTGTGCGAGTTGGCGGGTTCCTTCGCCCCGCGACGCGGGCCCCGCCACGCGCCTCGTCGCTTCGGCCAGCGCCGGCCGCCTCGTCCGGGAGGCTGACTCAGCGCGGGCAGCGCCGGCGCCAGCCGTCGCTGCCCAACGGCGGCCCCGGGTCGTCGGCCGTCGCCGTGACCACGAGGCGCTCGGTCTCGGGCGTGGGCGCGTCGGTGGCGGTCGGCGCCGCGGCGTCCGGCGACGGCTCGACCGGCACTCGCACCACCCGGGTCCGCCGGCAGCGGTCGAGGGCGTCGGTCAGCACCAGCGCGAGTTCGTCACCCAGCACGGACGCGCGGTAGCGGATGTCCGGGTCGACGTCGTTGACGAGCAGGGCGAAGTGGTACCGGGCGTCGCCCTCGCCCAGCACGTGTCCGGCCAGCCCGCGCACGTCGTCCAGCGTGCCGGTCTTGGCGTACACGCGCCCCTGCGCGGGGGTCCCGATCAGCCGGCCCTCCAGCGTCCCGGCCTCGCCCGCCACCGGCAGCATGGTGGACCAGGTGCGCCCCCACTGCTCGAACTGGGCCCAGTCGTTGGTGGCCAACAGGTCGGCGCTGACCCGGTTCGTGCGGGACAACCCCGAGCCGTCCGACAACACGAACCCGGTGGTGTCCACGCCGACGTCGTGCAGCCCGGCCCGAACGCCGTCTCCGGCCGCCTCCCACGAGCCGTCGCCCACGGCCTCCAGCGCGGCTGCTCGCACCAGGCTGTCGGCGAGGTGGTTGTCGGACTCCTGCAGCATGAAGGTCAGCACCTCCGACATCGGCGGCGAGTCGATCGCGGCCACGGGGTTCTGGGCCTGGGTCGGCGCCGTCGCCCGCCGGACACGACCGTCGATCACGACACCACGTTCAGCCAGGGCACGCGCGAACAGCACCGCCGTGCGCAGCACCGGGTCGGGTTCCTGCTCGATGCGCACCGACACGGCGCGCCCGGGGCGGTCGTCCACCTCGACCAGTCGGCCCGTGTCGATGGTCAGCGCGCTGAGGTGGTGGGCGTCGAAGTCCGCGAAGTAGCGCGCCCGCCACCCGGCCGCCGAGGTGCCGGGTCCGAACGCGGTCCCGTCGCCCACGACGTCGCCGGCGATGCGTCGGACCCCGGCCGCGACCACCGCGTCGGCCAGGTCCTCGATGGCACTCGACGGCCGCGACGGGTAGACCCACCGTCGGTAGTCGTCCGACGTCAGGGTGGGGTCGCCGACGCCGCGCAGGACCAGCGCACCGCTGATCGTGCCGTCCGGCCCGACGGGCTCGGCGCTGGTCGCCGTGGTCGTGAGCGTCCCGGTGGGGCCCAGCGTCGACAACACCGAGCCGGCGGTCAGCGACTTCATGGTGGATGCCGGCAGCAGGCCGAGCGCCGCATCCGGTGACGACCACACCGACGTCCCGTCGGCGGCCTGGACGGCGATGGCCACCCGGCCGGCCTCGGTCAGGTCCGGGAAGCGTGCCAGCACCGCCGCCAGTTCGTCCGCCAGTCGCGGCGGCACCGGGGTCGCCGCTTCCGGGGTCGCCGCTTCCGGGGTGGCCGATTCGGGGGTCGTCGGGGTGGCCGTGGGGGTGTCCGACGGCACGGGCTGGGCCAGGGCGGAGCCCGTGGAGCCGCTTCCCGCACCGAGGGTGGCCGCGACCAGCCCGGCCAGGAGCCCGGCGAGCAGTGCGGGACGAGGTCGACCAGGTCCCCTCACGACCGTCGGGCTCGTGGCGTCACCGGGCCACCTCGACACTGTCGAGGAGTCCGCGCAACTGGAACCCGCGGGACGGGTGGCGCAGCTTGGTGAGGGTCTTCTTCTCGATCTGGCGGATGCGTTCTCGGGTCAGGCCGAACTGCGACCCGATGTCCTCCAGGGTGTGCTCCTCGCCGTCCATCAGCCCGTAGCGCAGCATCAGCACGGTGCGCTCGCGGTCCGACAGCGCCGACAGGGCCTGCTGGACCTCGCGCCGGGCCATCACGGTGGCGGCGGAGGCGGCCGGGTCGACCGCCCGCAGGTCCGGGACCAGCTCGCCCATCGTCGCGTCGCCGTCCTCGCCGATCGGCTTGTCGAGCGAGGCGACGTCCTGGGCCGCCAGGCGCACCTCGCGCAGCCGGTCGACGGTCAACCCCAGTTCGTCGGCGATCTCGGCGTCGGTCGGGTCCCGGCCGAGCACCTGCAGCAACGCGAACTCCGCGTACCGGATCTTGCCCATGAGTTCGTGGACGTGGACCGGGAGCCGCACGGTCCGACCGGTGTTGGCCAGGCCCCGCTGCAACGCCTGGCGGATCCACCAGGTGGCGTAGGTCGAGAACTTGTAGCCCTTGGTGTGGTCGAACTTCTCGACCCCTCGGATCAGGCCCAGGTTGCCCTCCTGGATGAGGGCCAGCAGGTCCACGCCGCGACCCCGGAACTTCCGCGCCACCGAGACGACCAGGCGGAGGTTCGCCTGGATCATGTGGTCCTTGGCGCGCTGGCCCTGGCGCACGATCAACCGCAGCTGGGCGGTCTGCCGCGCGCTCAGGCCGCGCGAGGCACGCAACACGCCGGACGCGTGCAGGCCGGCCTGGTAACGCTTGGCGAGGTCGACCTCCTGTTCGGCGGTCAGCAGCCCGGTGCGGCCGATCTCGTTGAGGTACTGGCGCACCGAGTCCGCGGTCGACGACAACGGGCTGGCATCGGGCCGCTCGCCGTCCTCGACCAGGTCGTCCACCGCCTGCATCCCGAGGTCACGAGCTCGCTGGGCCGTGTCGTCCACCCAGGTGGCGGGCTGCAGGAGCGGATCGAACAACTCCTGCAACTCCGACAACAGGACGTACCCGCGGCTGGCCGCCCGGTCGAACAGGTCCGACAGCGCCGCATCGGTCAGGGATGTTGCATTCGTGGTCTCCACCATGGTCATCTGGCACCGCCCTGCCACGGCGACCGATCAGGAGGCCAGAGGACAGGTCGCCACACCCCCCGGCTGGCGACAGCGTACGACGGCACCGTGGTGGTGTCAGGGGCCCGGAAAGGCCGGCTGTTCCCCGCGTCAGGGTGGTGTGGAACCGGGACGACGGTCAGTCCGCGTCGCCGGGTTCGTCGGGGATCGCGGTCGCGTCCTGGTCGTCGGCCCCGGACCGGTGGCTGGCGGGCACCGTGGCGGACAGGGGGTCCATGGCGTCGTTGACCGTCGCCGGGATCATCGCCCCCTCCTCGGGGTCGCGCCCCGATGCCAGCGCGGCGTCGACGGGGCGCTGGCTGCCCTCGACGGCCGCGTCACTCGTGGGGATCACGAGGACGCGGACCTCGGGCGCCACCGCACGCGTGACGTCCTCGACGATCGACGACGACGATCCACGACGCGGGAAGGGCTCGCCCAGGATGATCAGGTCGGCGCCGATGTCCCGGGCGGACTGCACGATGACGTCCGCCACGGCGTCACCGGCCGCCGTCACGCTGTGGAACGGGACGTTGCGGGCGCTCGCGACGAGGTTGACGAACCGCAGGGCAGGCGGCATCGACCCCTCGACCGACTGACCCTCCCCGACGACGTGAAGGCCGGTCAGGGCAGCGCCGGTTGAGGCCGCGAGGTCCACGATCTGGGGTGCCTTGCGCCGCGCCATCCCCGGGTTGGACAACGGCACCAGGATCGAACTGATCAGTTGTTGTGCGCCGGGTTCGGTCGCCGCCTCGTCGTCGCTGGAGTCCCCGACCGCGTCCAGCGCCCGGCCGACCCCGATCGGGCCGATCAGTTCGAAGACCACGACCGATCCCAGCACGATCGCCGACACCTGTGAGCCCAGGTCCGGCAGCCCCGCGGCGGACGCCTTCTCCAGCGTGAAGGCCGCGAGTCCGATGGCCATCCCGGCGAACGGCGACAGGGCCGGCCCGATCCACGGCCCCCAGCCGGCGCGTCGCCCGGACCGGGTCAGTTCGACCCCGGCCCAGCCACCCCCGAACTTGCCGAGGCTGCGGGCCAACACGTACACGGCGCCGGGCACGCCCACCGCCGCCAGTTCCTCGAGGTGGACGCCGGCCCCGGCAACGATGAAGAACACCAGGAAGATCGGTGCCTCCAGCGTCCGCACGGCACCGAACAACGGACGCGTGTCCCGCGGGTCGTTGGCGACGACCGCGCCCAGGATCAGGGTCGAGATCACGACCGGCGCGCCGAGCACGCGGCTGATCGCGACCACCGCGATGAGGATCACGAACACGAACAGCAGGCGCTCGCCTGCCCGGTGCATGGCACCCATGAGCCGGCGCATCACCCACGCTCCGACCAGGCCGATCACGGCCGAGAACACGATCAACTGCACGAACGCCAGCACGCCCTGGCCGACCCCGGGCGCCGACGCGGTCAGGATGATCGGCAGCCCCAGCCCGTACAGCAGGGCGGACGCCAGGTTGTTGACCGCGGTCAGCGACAGCATGTGGTCGGTGAAACGGCCGCGGGCGCCCTTGGTGCCGATGACCGCCACCAACGTCGTCGGCGACGTCGACACCGCGATCGCGGCCAACAGGTAGGCCGGTCCGACCCCGACCCCGACCAGGGTCAGGCCCACGAACGCCAGCCCGAACACGGCCAGGATCTCCAACAACGCCACCTGCACGATGGTGGATCGCAACGAGCGCAGGGCCGGCAGTTCCAGCCGTTCCCCGATCGCGAACACGATCGCCCCCAGCGACACCGAGATGACCGGGTCCAGCGAGACCAGCGTCTCGGCCGTGATCAACCGCAGCACTTCCGGACCGACGACGACGCCGATCGCGAGGAACACGATCACCTCGGACACGAAGCGCTGGGTGAGGTGGCCGACCAGGAACGCGACGACCCCCAGACCCGCGATCAGCAACAGGCCGCGTTCGGCCTCCAGGCTGGTGGGCTCCGGCGTGGCCTCGGTCGCCAGCCACCACGCCGGCTCCGGCACCGCCGCCCACAGCGCAGCGACCAGGGACGAGGGGACGAACATCACGGGCATCCAGGCACTCCGCAAGGCTGTTCAGTCAGCAGGGGTGTCATTCCGAAACCCCGACGATACTGCACGCCCCCGCGAGCCCGCCCACCACCATCCGACTCGTCGGCCCTCCCCCACCGCCCTCGACCCGCCATCCCGCAGGCCAAGAACGAGCGCAGCGAGTTCTTGAACCTGACGAGCGCAGCGAGTCAGGCGGCGACCCCCCGCAGGCCAAGAACGAGCGCAGCGAGTTCTTGAACCTGACGAGCGCAGCGAGTCAGGCGGCGACAGCCTTCTCCAGCACGCTCAACAGCCCCGACAGGTGGTGGGCGCGGGACGGGTGTCGCAGCTTGGACAGGGCCCGGTTCTGCATCTGGCGGATGCGCTCGCGGGTCAGGCCGAAGTGCTGGCCGACCTCTTCCAGCGTGCGGGGTTCCTGGCCGTCGAGGCCGAAGCGCAGGATCAGGATGATGCGCTCGCGCTCGTCGAGTTCGCCCAGGGCGGCCTCGATCTGGGCGACCGCGTCCTCCTTCTGGGCGGACTCGGCCGGGTCGGATCCGCCCTCGTCGGCGATCAGGTCGCCCATCGTGGCGTCGCCGTCCTCGCCGATCGGCTTGTCCAGCGACACCAGGTCCTGCATCGCGTCGCGGACCTCGCGGACCCGCTCGGCGGTCAGGCCGACCTCGTCGGCGACCTCCTCGTCGGTCGGGTCGGCGCCCTTGCGCTGGCGGATGCGGGTCTCGGCCGAGCGCAACTTCCCGTACAACTCCCACACGTGGGCCGGGACGCGGATCGTGCGGGCCTTGGAGGCCACGCCACGCTGCAGCGCCTGGCGGATCCACCACACGGCGTAGGTCGAGAACTTGTAGCCCTTGGTGTGGTCGAACTTCTCCACCGCACGGAGCAGTCCGAGGTTGCCCTCCTGGATCAACTCGATGAAGTCGAGGTCGCGACCGGAGAACTTGCGGGCCTGGGGCACGACCAGTCGCAGGTTGGCCTGGACCATCCGTTCCTTGGCGCGCTTGCCGTCGGCGGAGATGCGGCGCAGGAGGCGCTTGCGGGCTGCCGGCATCTTCTCGTCGGCCGTCATCATGGCCTCGGCGGCCAGGTGGCTCTGGTAGCGCTTGGCGAGGTCGGCCTCGTCCTCCTTGGTCAACAGCGCGTGCTTGCCGGCGTCGTTGAGGTACTGGCGGACCAGGTCGGTGGTGAGGTGGCCGGTGTCGTACTCCACGCCCTCGGGCGCGTCGTCGGCGACGTCGTCGATCACCTCGAGGCCGGCCTGCCGGACCCGCGCGAGCGAGTCCTCGATGAAGTCCTGGAGAGCCGGGTCGGGTTGCTCGATCTCGTTGATCTCGGTGAGGAGGACGAAGCCGCGCTCCTGTGACCGTTCGATGAGTTCCTCGACGGCGACCTCGGCGATCGGCAGGTCGACACTGCTCATGTGGTTCTCCTCTCGACCCCGCGGGTCGTCGGCTGGCCGGGGCGGGCCAGTCGTCCGGCGGGACCGTGTGTTCGGGGGCTCGGGTCCGGGCACACCTCGGTCGTCAGGTGTGTGCCGGCTCCGGCGATGATGGCAGGCCGCCGGTGTGGGCGACGCCGCACGCGGCTGACGGTCGGGTCCTCGATGCCCGCACTCGATGATTGCACATCGTTCGACCACGGCAAAACACCGGGCCGGTGTGCGCACACGGCACCCGGACGAACAGGGTAACGCGGCGTACCACCCCGGGTGTTCCACGGCTCTGGTCGAACGGGCCGGGCCCGGCGGATCAGGCCCGGGTTGCCGCGGTCGCGACGACCTCGACCTTGATGCCGTCGGGATCCTCGAAGAACACCGCGTAGTGGTCCGAACCGCCCGCGTGGGGGTACCGGTCGTCGTAGAGGAGGCGCTCACCGCGTGTGGCCAACTCGCGGTGGAGGTCGTCCACGTCAGCCGGCTCGGCGAGCGCGAAGGCGATGTGGTTCAGGCCCGCCTGGCGCCGGTCGAGGTCGCGACTGCCGTCGGGTGCGAGCACGAATGCGAGGTAGGTCGAGGCCGTCCGGAACGAGATGCCGTCGTCCCATTCCTGAAACGGCTCGTAGCCGAACCGGGCCAGCAGCCAGCCCCAGAACCGGGCCGACGCCGCGAGGTCGCTGACGTACACCTCGAGGTGGTGGATGGCGCCCGCCTCGGGCACCACGGCGGAGCCGGCGGTGTCGATCCCTTCGGCGACGTCCACGCCGGTTCCTCTCGATCGTTCGGAACGGCCACGATACGACCCCGGCGAGTGCCCGGACACGTCAGCCGCTGGTCGTGACGGCCCCGGGCACCGGCTCCGGGGCCTGCGAGGGGCTGCCTGGGCGCGAGCGTTGCGGTGGCGCGTCGCCGCGGCTGCCCCCGGGATAGGCGATCCGCGGGTGGTAGATGCCCTCCAGCGCCTTCACGACCGAGTTGCGCACCCGGCGGAGTTCGTCGAAGCTCAGGTCCGACTCGTCGAACTGGCCGTCGTCGACCCGGGCCTGCACCAGGCTGTCCACGGTGGACTCGATGGCCTCGCGGGACAGCGTCCCCTGCTTCATCGCCATCGACCGCGTCGCTGCCTCGCTGCAGTCCGCGATCAGGAGCACGGCGGCTTCCCGGGACCGGGGCTTGGAACCGCGGTAGCGGAAGGCGTCCTCGTCCACGTGGTCCGGGTGCCCGGCCTCCTCCACCGCCTTGTTGTAGAAGTAGCTCACCACCATCGTGCCGTGGTGCGACCCGATCGCCGCCACGACCTCCGGGGGCAGGCGGTACTCGGTGGCCATCCTGACGCCGTCGATCACGTGGTCCATGATGATGACCGCCGACACCTGCGGTTCGAGTTCGTCGTGGGGATTGGGGATCCCGTACTGGTTCTCGATGAAGAAGTGCGGACGGCGGATCTTGCCGATGTCGTGGTAGAGCGCCGCGACCGAGCCCATCAGCGGGTCGGCGCCGATCTCGCGGCAGGCCCGTTCGGTCAGGTTGGCCACCATGACCGAGTGGTTGTAGGACCCGATCGCCTTGGTCTCCAGTTCGCGCATCAGCGGATGGTTGCGGTCGGCCAGGTCCAGCAGTGCGGTCACGGTGGGCAACCGGAACAGGTTCTCGAGGAACGGCAGCAGCCCCAACACCAGCAGCGCCAGCAGCAAGCCGTTGAGGGCCGCGGCCCCGATCGCCTCCCACAGTTCGGTCCGGGGCCCGAACACGCCGACGGACAGGGCCGCGATCACCGGCATGCCCAACCCGGCCCGGAACGTGGCCGAACGCAGGTCGGCGCGGGACTGCAGGTCCATCGACAACGGCACGCACAGCAGCACGGCCCCGGCCGTGAACACCGCGACCCCGTTGGACAACGGGGCTGACAGCGTGACCAGCGCCACGGCCGGCAGCATCGACGCGATCGCCACCACCGGGTGGATCAGCAGGGACACCAGCATCGCCAGGGCCCCCACCGGCACCAGGTACCACCACGCCACCTGCCCCGGCTCGGTGAACAGGCTGACGCCGGTGACCAGCGCGGCGTGACCGGCGATGATCAGCGACAGCAGCACGATCTTGCGCGACGACGCCCACACCCGCGGCTGCATCCGCCACAGGTAGACGCCGGTGATGGCCAGCACCAACGCCATGGCGCCGAACGAGCGCAGGAACCGGGCCCACGCCGACGAGCCCTCCAGCCCGGCCTCCTGCAGCGCGAGCGCGGCCAGTTGGGTGACCTCCTCACCGTCGGTCACGATCGCCTCGCCGGGCTCCCACGTCTGGCTGACCGCCGGAACCGCGTCGCGCGCCGCCTGCTCGGCCACCCGGGTCGCCTCCGCGTCGACCTGCATCGTGGGGCGCACGAACAACTCCAGCACCGGCCGCACGATGCCCTCGCCGGTGCCTTCCGGCAACGACCGGACCGTGAACTCCAGTGCCAACAACGAGTCCAGGGCCGACTCGACCTCGTCCTGCAGGACCGACTGACGGGCATAGGTCTGGGCGAGCTCGATCGTCTCGCTGCGGACGACGGCCAGCGCCCCGTCGTCGAGGTCGACCAGCCCGCCGACGCTGGACATCGGCAGGTCCGGGTAGCGCTCCTCGAGGACCGCGATCTGCTCGGCGCGCGACGGCCCCGCGGGAGCGGTCGGCTCGGCACCCTCGGTCGCCGTGCCGGGCTCGGCCTCGCCCGGTTGACGCACCTCGCCGACCAGTGAGAACACGCCCCGGACGTCCTGGACGATGGCCTCGCGTTCGCCCTCGATCGCGGCGACACTCGCGGCCACGGCGGCCGCGGCGCGTTCACGGTCCGCCTCGGTCGCGTCGGGATCGGTCACCGTCAGGCGCTCGTCGGCCACGATCGTGCGCGGGGCCTGCTCGCCCACCGCGGCCGTCGCGGCATCGTCCAGTGCCCCCACCGTCATGAGGGCCGGGACCACGATCAGCAGGATGATCGTCGCAACGGCTCGGTACAGCCACGGCGAGGAGGGGAGGCGGGAGGGGTTCCCGGCGTCCGACACGTCGGACACGACGTTGCCCACGGCGATGCCTCGTGCTCGGGGAAGGCGGTTCCCAGCGGGAACCGCGCTGCGTCAAGAAGGATCAGGGTAGGTCGGGGGCGCGGGCAGCGCAGGCAGGGCCGGACAGCACCTCCAGTACGCTCGACCGGTCGGGTCCGTGGGACCCGCCCCCACTGCGTCCGGCCCCGGCCGGACGTGGGCCCGGCCACCGCTGCGGAGGATGCCACCCGTGCAATCCAGCCCCGGCGCCGGTCGCGTGGAGGTCGCGCCACCGCCAACGGCCGACGCGGCGCCCAGCGGCACCACAGCGACGCCCGATCCCACAACGGTGACCGGTGTCGGGCCGTCGCGTCCCGCCCCGGTCCGACCCGGCGTCTGGGTCGAGTTCGAGCGTGCGGAGTGGGCGCGACTGCGCGCCGCCACGCCCCTGACACTGCGTGACTCGGACCTCGACGAACTGCGTGGCCTCAACACCGCCCTGGACCTGCACGAGGTCGCCGACGTCTACCTGCCGCTCAGCCGCCTCCTGAACCTCTACGTCGCGGCCACCCAAAACCTCCATCGGGTCACCGACGTGTTCCTGGGCGGCCCTGCCGACAAGGTCCCGTTCGTGATCGGGATCGCCGGTTCCGTGGCCGTCGGCAAGTCCACCACTGCTCGCGTGATGCAGGCCCTGCTCAGCCGCTGGCCGGACCACCCCCACGTCGAACTGGTGACCACCGACGGTTTCCTCAAGCCCAATGCCCAGTTGGCGGCCGAGGGACTGATGGAACGCAAGGGCTTCCCCGAGTCCTACGACCAGCGCTCCCTGGTCGACTTCGTCGCCCGGGTCAAGTCCGGCGAGAACGACGTCGAGGTCCCGACCTACAGCCACCTGACCTACGACGTCCGCGGGGACGTCCACACCACGGTCTCGCGACCCGATGTGCTGATCGTCGAGGGCCTCAACGTCCTGCAGACGGGGATGGGCTCCTCGCGCGCGTTCGTGTCGGACTTCTTCGACGTGTCGATCTACGTCGACGCCGACCCCGACGACATCCGGCGCTGGTACCGCGACCGCTTCCTCACCCTGCGCGAGACCGCCTTCGCCGACCCACGGTCGTTCTTCCGCAAGTACGCCGACCTCGACGTCGCCGAGGCCCGGGTCGTGGCCGACGACATCTGGGACCGCATCAACGGTCCCAACCTGCAACTCAACATCGCCCCGACCCGAAGCCGCGCCGACGTCATCCTCACCAAGGGCCCCGAACACGGCGTCGAGCGCGTGCAGTTGCGCAAGATCTGAGTCGGGCATCCGATCGGGCGGGGTTTCCCGCCAACAGCAGGAGTGGAC
>JAGXFT010000151.1 GCA_024637135.1 Nitriliruptorales bacterium
CGTGCTCCTCCCGGCGGCAACCCGCCATCTCGTCGAGCATGGACGACGGTCAACGGTGCGTCCACACCCGGGGCTCGATCGCGCGCCCACCATGACGGACCGCGATGCCACGAGCACTCTAGCAACATGAGCCACACCAGTGGAACTTCTCGCGTGTGCTTCGACGACGGACCCACCCGCGCACTGCCGGACGGACACTCGTCCCGTGGCCCGTCTCCGCGTGCCCGCCTGCCGCCCGGAGGGCCACCGGTGTCACTGTTCCAGGAAGTCCTCGGGGGTCACCGAGTCGAGGAACTGGCGGAACTGGCGGACCTCGGCCTCCGCCTGGTGGGTGTCGTCCACGCTGTCCTCGTCGTCAAGTTCGACACCGGCCTCGTCCAGCACTGCCGATGCCCCGAACACGCGCGTGCCGGGCAGGCGCGCGGCGATCGCGAGCGCGTCCGACGGGCGTGACGACACGCCGACCTCGACCCCGTCGGCGTCGACCAGGACGAGTTCCGCGTAGTAGGTGCCCTCGCGGAGTTCGGTGATCCGCACGCTGTCGAGGCGTTGCCCCAACGATGCCAGCACGTCGACCATCAGGTCGTGTGTCAGCGGGCGTTCGGTCTCGACGCCCTGCAGGGCGAAGGCGATGGCCGTGGCCTCGACGGCCCCGATCCAGATGGGCAGGTACCGCGACCCGTCGGCCTCCTTGAGGAGGACGATCGGCTGGTTGGCCGGCAGTTCGACGCGGACTCCGACCAGTTCGAGCGCCTTCACCGTGCCAGCCTTTCGGTCGTCGACCATCCGAGGTCACGGTACTCCCAACCCGCAGGGAGGTCAGCACGGCGGGGTCAGCCGCCCCGGGGGCACTGCCCCTAGGAGTCCCACATCCCCAGTTCGTGGGCCTGGCGCATGCCGTCGTAGAGTTTCGCGACCACCGACTCACCGATCGACGACGGTGGCGGGCGATCAGCCGTGGCCACGTACTCGCCCAGTTGCCCCCCGCTGGGCAGGCTTAGTTCCGACACCACCGACGACCCGTCGACTGCCAGGGTGGTGTCGACCTCGGGGACGGCCGGGCTCCACACGTCCAGGGTCACCACGTCACCGATCCACTCCCCCGGCAGGCGGATGCGGGCACCGACGACGACGGGCTCACGCGCGAACTCGGCCTCGACCCAGTCGAACACGGCATTGGTCTCGAGGTAGCGCTGGTCGTCGTTGCGGGCGCCCAGCACGGCCACCAGCAGGTCGTGGGCGTCCGGGCCGGTCCCGTTGCGCACCGAACCGACCAGCGACGCCCCGGCGAGGTCGGTCGTGCCGGTCTTCAGCCCGGTGGCATCCTCGCGTTGCTCCAACAGCAGGTTGCGGTTGGGGACCACGCCCGTCGACGGCAGGTCCCAGGTCCGCGACGCCGCGATCTCGGCCACCAGCGGCGTCGCCAGTGCCTCTCGGCCGATCACGACCAGGTCGCGCGCCGACAACAGGTTGACGTCCTCGAGGCCGCTGGGATCGGCGATCGTCGCCCCGGTGATCCCGAGCGACGCCGCCTTGTCGTTCATCATGGCCAGGAACGCGTCACGGTCGCCGTCCCCCGCGGCGAGTGCCAACGCCTCGGCGGCGTCGTTGCCGGATCGGACGAGGGCACCGGCAACCAGGTCGCGCACGGACCAGGTGTCGCCCGGATCGAGCGCGGCGGTGGACCCGCCGATCCCGGCGACCTCCTGCCCGACCGTCACCTGCTGATCGGGCGACAGCACGTCCAGCGCCGTCAGCACGGTCAGCAACTTGATGGTGGAGGCGACCTGCACGCGCTCGTCGACGTTGGCCGTCGCCAGCACCTGGCCGGTCGTGGCGTCCACCGCCATGACGGCCCGCGCGGTCGACACCGGGACGGTCGGCCAGCCCGCGGGCGGCTGCGGTGCCAGCGTCAGCCCCTGGGCGACCCCCGCCCCCGGCGCGGACGTGGTCGAGTCGGTCGAGGTCGGGGTCGGGGTCGGGGCGGTCGGGGTCGGGGCGGTCGAGCGCGGTGCCGTCGGCGTCACCGATGGATCCTGGGCGGCGGCACGGATCGGGGCACCGGGCAGGACGCCGGCTGCGACGGACGCGACCAGTACGGACACGGCCGCGGCCACCAGCCGCGCCCGGCTGGTCGAACGGGTCCGGGCGGCACGACCGGACCCCGACTGCGGGCGACGGTCAGGAATGGAGGTTGTCCCGCAACCGGTTGCCCAACAGGGCCCGGTTCAGCGCGGCCCCACGCTCGGCGACGCGTTCGCCCCGCGCGGTCGCGGCCGAGCGGGCATCCGGGTTGCGTTGCCGCAGCACCGGCGCGATCAGTTGCTCGATCAGGGCGTACTGGCGTTCGGCGAACTGCGGGTACATCCGCAGGTGGCGCGGTTCCAGGCCCGCATCCAACAGGTCGGCCGCCAACCTCGCGACCCGCAGGGCGGCACCGTCGAAGGTGCCGGTCGAGGGCAACAGCCCGTGGGCGACCAACGCCTCGACGTCGGACTGGTCGAGCTCGGCGGCCGCGGCCAGCCCGGCGAGGTCCCAGGTCTCGTGGCCGACCGGCGCCAGCAGCGGCTGGTCCCCGGCCAACCCGTCGTCGTCACCACGGACACTGGCGACGTCCTCTGGGGTGGGCCCGGCCGGCGAGTCGACGTCGAGCCCGGCGTCGATGCGGTCGAGTTCCTCGCGGATGACCTTCAACGGGAGGTAGCGGTCGCGCTGGGCCCGCAGCACGTAGCGCAGCCGGTCGATGTCGTCGTCGTCGAACTTGCGGTAGCCGGAGTCGGTCCGGTCCGGCGAGATCAGTCCTTCGGCCTCCAGGAAGCGAATCTTGGAGATGGTGATGTCGTCGAAGTCGATCTGGAGGGCCTTGAGCACCTCGCCGATGGTCAGTGTCCCGGTCATCCTTCGGCCTCGTCCGGCGACACGAACAACAGCTTGAAGCGCCCGACCTGGACCTGGTCACCCATCGCCAGGTGGTGTTCCTCGATGCGGTGGTCGCCGACGTAGGTGCCGTTGAGCGAGCCCAGGTCCACCAGGACGAGCCCGCCCGCACCATGCCTGACCTCGGCGTGGTGGCGGGACACGGTCACGTCGTCCAGCAGCATGTCGGCTTCCGGGTGGCGCCCGATGGTCGTGGTCTCGCGATCCAACAGGAACCGCGACCCGGACAGGGGTCCGCGCATCACCACGAACAGGCCGGTGCCGGGTGCCATCGTCGGCAGGTCCGCCAGCCCCTCGCCGTCGTCCACGGCGGACAGGTCGATCGACATGGTCGCGTTGGAGTCGGGCGGGTTCGCCTCGCGCTGCACGGGGGTGCCGCAGGCCGAACAGAAGTTGGCGTCGGTGGCGATCGTCTCGCCACAGTGGCTGCAGAACATCATGTCTCCTCCCCGGGGCCCGGCCCGATGACGCCCAAGGGTAGACGACACCTTCAGGGTTTGGGCCCAGACTGTGGATCCCGACTGTGGATGTTGTGGGATCATGATCGCTGATGAGCGAGATGTGGCGTCGCGGGGATGCGAATCGTTCGAACACGGGTTCGCCCGGTTCCGCCGACGTCGGCGAGAACGGGGCGTGGCCGTGCACCCCCCGAGGACGCTGCTCGGGCCCTCAGTCGCTGACGAGGTCCGCGTAGGCGGCCGCGTCCAGCAGTTCGGCGGTGTCGACCTCACCCTCGACGTTCACCTCAACCAGCCAGCCCTCACCCCAACAGTCACGGTTGACCAGTTCGGGTGCGTCGTCGAGGGCGTCGTTGCGGGCCGTCACCTCACCACTGACCGGGGCGAACAGGTCCGAGACGGACTTGGTCGACTCGACCTCCCCGAACACCTCCCCCGCCACGATGCTGGCACCGGAGGCCGGCAGGTCGACGTAGACGACATCGCCGAGTTGTTCCTGGGCGAAGTCGGTGATGCCGATGGTGGCCGTGTCGCCGTCGAGGCGGACCCACTCGTGGTCCGAGGTGTACATGCGGTCCGTCGGGACCGGACTGCTGGCGTCCGCCATGCTCGCGTCATCCTTGCCGTCGGGATCTTCAGACCCGCCGAGGCGGGTACCCCGGCACCTTAGATGACGGTCCGGGGCTGCGCTCCCGGGGTGCGACCGTCCGTGGGGCGACCACCGACGTCAGTCCACGGGCGTCACTCCACGGGCGGGGGCGGCGGCTCGCTCGCCGGGTCCTCGTCGGGCAGGGCACGGGCGGCCAGCACCGTGCGGGCGTACCCGATCCCGACCCACCAGTACAACGCCATGGCGATCCAGGCCAGCACCAGTCCGACGACCGTCACCCACGCCCATGGCTCGCCGGAGCCGTCACCGGACTGGGCGAGGTGGGCGCCCACCAGCAGCCACGGGAACGACCACATCATGCCGAAGGTGGCGGCCTTGCCCAACCGGGTGACGGGCGGCGACGTCGCACCACGTCCGACGACGATCGCGCCGCCCAGCAACAACAGGACGTCGCGCGCCACGATCGCCACGGCCAACGCCAGCGGCACGACGTCGGCCACGACCAGTGCCACGATCAGCGTGATGATGAACAGGCGGTCCGAGATCGGGTCGAGCAGTTGCCCCAGCCGGGTGACCTGGTCGAAGCGGCGGGCGACGTAGCCGTCGAACCAGTCGCTGGCCCCGAAGACGAAGCCGACCACCAGTCCCAGCAGGAAGCGCTCGTCGACGATCAGGCCATAGAGGTACGGCAGGATCAGCAGGCGGGCGAGCGACAGCGCATTGGGCACGGTGACGATGCGATCGGTCACCACGTTGGGCGTGTCGCGACTGCCACGATCGAAGAGTTGCACGTCGACTCGCTGGTCGGGGCGGGGACGGCGCAACGGCCAGGCGCCGCCGGGGTGCAGTCGTCACGGACGGGCCGGAGACGGACGCCATCGTCGTCGTGGCGCACCGGATCCGGTGCGCCACGACGACGGTGTGGTCGGGCTGGCCGGACTTGAACCGGCGACCCCTCGTCCCCCAGACGAGTGCGCTACCTGACTGCGCCACAGCCCGATGGTGCGACCCATGACACTACCCGACCCTTCGGTCGCGGACGAACCCGCCGGCACCCGTACCGTCGTCGGCACACCGTGACCCGACCCGCGAGGCAGGCATGTCCGACGACCGAGCGCCCGACCCGACCGCCACCGACGACGACCTGCTCCCCGACCACGCCGCCACCGACGACCAACCCGATCGCGAGGTGGAGCCGCCCGCCGAGGACGTCGCGGCCGCGGACGCCGCGGCCGCCCGGGCCGACGATCCCGCCGACGCCGCCAACGCCCCCGCCGACGAGGCCGTCGTGCAGCCCGACCAGGTCCAGGACGGTGCCCCGGACACGGGCACGCCCGGCGAGGCCACCGACGACGACGGCATCGAGGAGTTGTCCGCCGACGTCCTGGCCCTCGACGACGGCGATCCCGACTCCGCCGGTGCCTTCGACGACTCCTCCAGCGTCGTCGAGAGCGACCAGACCGACACCGGGGTCATCGACGATGCCGGCGACGGTGGCGACGAGCACGCCCGCGACCAGGCCGTCCACGACCTCGACGACGACCACGACGGCCTCGAGTCCCCCGACCGCTGACCCGACCGCCCGACCCCCGCCTCCCCCAATCACCGTGGGCACCTGACTGGCCTGCCTCCACGCCCGGGCTGCCGACTGGGCGTGGGTCGACCTGCTTGACTGGGCCCATGGCGCGCCCACGGAGCATCGACGACGACATCCTGCTCGACCATGC
>JAGXFT010000016.1 GCA_024637135.1 Nitriliruptorales bacterium
CCCTGGAACGCGTGCGTTGTCGGCAACAGCCACGACACCCAGATGACCGGGACGACGATCCGGTCCAGCGGCAGGAACAGGCCGGAGAAGAACACGGCCGTCAACAGCAGCAGCATCGAGAACTGGACCGCCTGGCTGTCGGACTTCGCGGCCGACGCCACCAGGAACCCGTAGCCCAGCGACGCCAACAGGCTCAACACCACGATCCCCACGAACGACGGCCAACTGATCGGTGCCGGGACCTGGAAGGCGGCCACGATCAGGCCGATGAGCGTCACCGCGACACCCAGACCCAGCAACAGGTGGGCCGCGGACGTCCCGATCAGGCGCTCGGTCGTGCCGACGGGGGTGACCCGCAGCAGTTCGGAGGTGCCCTGGCGCCGTTCGCGCACCATTCCCAGCGCGACGAAGGTGATCGCCACGTGCTGCAGCATCAGTGCCAGCAGTCCCGGCGCGTAGAACCGGTCAAGCGTGATGGCGACCGGGGTCTGTCGGTAGACCTGGACGTCGAAGGGTCGGGCGAGCACGGCCGGGTCTGCACCGTCCAGGACCGACATCGCCTGATCGGCCTCGTCCAGGGATGCCCCGATCTCGTCGAGGTTGGTCAGGGCCTCGGTCTCCTGCAGGGCACGCAGCGCGGTCGCGCCGGTCCGCAGTTCCCGGGCTGTCTGGGCCGGGTCGTCGATCCCCAGCGGCGCGACTGCGGCACCACCGGCGCCGACCCGTTCCGCCAGCGTGTCCAGGCGGTCCGCGGTCGGCCCGGCGTCACGCTGGATCGTGGCCAGTTCCTCGTCGGTGTAGGAGTCGCGCAGGGCCTGCAGTTGCTCGCGGATCGTGGCGACGTCGTCGACCATGCCATCGCCCTCCTCCTGCACGGCGGCGAGCGCCTGGGTGACGACCTCGTCGTTGATCTGGGCGACGGCCGTCTGCGCCGCCACCTCGATCTGTGCGGTGGTCACGGGGTCCGGCGCGCGCTGGTGGACCTCGATCTCCAGGCGTTCCTCACCCTGCTCGGACAGGTCGTCGACGTCCGGCAGGATGACGACCAGGTCGACCTCACCCCGTCTGAGGTCGGCGATCGCCTGGTCGCGGTCGGTGGCCGTGCCCACGTAGTCGATGCCGGTGACCTCGGCGTCCGCCACGTACTGGTCGATCTGTTGGGTGAGTTCGCTGTCCTCGGGCCCGACGACCAGCGTCGTCAACCTCGGAAAGTCCTGGCTGTAGCCGAGTCCGAAGACGAACAGGATCAGGAACGGGCCCAGCACGAGGGTTGCGATCAGGCTTGGCTGGCGCAGGGTGCTGACCAGTTCGCGCCGGGTGAAGGCCGAGATGCGGACCAGGCGCTCACGCATCGGCGGCCTCCCGCTCCCGGTCGGCGGCACGTTCCTGGTCGCTGGCCTGCTCGGCTCGGTGGGCCTCCACCAGTTCCACGAAGACATCGTCGAACGACGGCCGGTGCCACGACAGCACGGGGGCGGACTTCCCATTCTCGTCGAACAGGTTGCTGATGCGCGCCTGCACCCCTTCCCGGTCCGAGACCAGGTAGCGGACCCGGCGCGGCCCCAGTCGTTCCTGCATCGCCTCGACCCCGTCGACGTCCTCGAGGTCGATGCGACCGGGGTCGACCGACTCGTGCTCGATGTCCAACAGGTCGCCGCCGTAGGCCGCGCGCCGGAGTCCGTCGGGCTCGTCGACCCGGATGATCCGGCCGTCCACCATCAGTGCGACCTCGTCGCACAGGTCGGCCTCGGTGACGTACTGGGTGGTGATCAGCAAGGTGTGGCCCTCGTCGCGCAGGTTGGTCAGGTGTTCCCACAACTGGGCGCGCAGGACCGGGTCGATGCCGGCCGTGGGCTCGTCGAGGATCAGGAGTTCGGGATCGTGCACGATCGCCGCGGCGATCGCCAGGCGCCGCTGCTCGCCGCCGGACGCGCGTCGCAACCGGGTCTTCTGTTCCCCGGTCAGCCCCACCAGTTCGAGCACGTCGTCGATGCGCTGGCGTGCCCGCTTGGCATCCTTGCCCGGCCACCAGCGCGCGCGCCACGGCAGGCCCTGCAGCGACGCAATGAAGTCGAGGTTGTGGCGCAGTGACAGTTCCGGGTCGAGCGCGTTGCCCTGGGTCAGGTAGCCCAGGCGGGTGTGGTAGTGGCGATCGGCCTTCCACGGGTCCACGCCCAGCACCTCGATCGTGCCGTCGTGGGCCGGCAGCAGGCCCAGCACCAGCCGCGCGAGCGTGGTCTTGCCCGAACCACTCGGTCCGACCACGCCCAGGATGCGGCCGGCCGGGACGTCGAGGTCGACGTCGGTGATGCCGTGCTCGTCGTCGTAGCGGTGGGTCAGGCCACTGGCGTGCACCACGGAGTCGCCGCGGCGTCGGTCCGGCGCCGGTGGAACGTACGGGTCGGACGCGACCGTGGCGGGGGCTTCGTCGGCGGACGGCGCCGGTGCTGCCGAGGTCCCGGATGCGGGTGGCTCGGGGGTCTGACTCGGCTCGGCGCTCGGTGCCCCGGCGGTCGCGGACGTCGTCGGCGCGTCGGGCGCGTCCGGGGACGGGGGCGCAGCGGGGGGGCCGGGTGTGGCGAGGTTCGCGTCGCGGTCGGGCGGAGCAGGGTCGGACATGCGATGGCCTCGTGGCAGGTCGGGGAGGTTGGGCGCGACCGGCCCGGTCGTGGGACACGACCGGGCCGTCGTGAGCGAGCATGGTGCCACATCGTTGACGCTGCAACGCCCGTTCGGCAGGGCCGGCCGGTGTGGCCCTGACATGTGTGTCGTTCCGCTTGCACGTGGGGTGAGCGTCCTGCTATCCTTCCCTCCATGCCCGGCATCACTGAGATGTCGGGCATTCACGTTGTTCCGAGCAACACCAGTTGTTCCGAGCAACACCATTGGTCCTGGACGGGACCTCCGGTCCACGCCACCGTTCGTCGCGTCCGCACGGAACGTGCGCCTCCCCGACGTCGGTGTCGTCTGCCCGGAGGCACCATCACGTGGTGGCGGTGGACTCGCCGCAGATTGCGTCCGGCCAATGACCTCATCCGATGCATCGTCCCCGTCGCCCGTCGAACCCGTCCGGCAGTACCGCTTCCGACCGCCGCCGGGGGCCTGCGACCTGTTGCTGGTCCGACACGGCGAATCCCGTGCCGCGGTGCCCGGGGAGCCGTTCCGGTCGTGGGAGGGCCAGGCGGACCCACCCCTGGCCGACGTCGGCCAGCGCGAGGCCGGGGCCGTCGCCGACCGCCTCGCCGACGCCGGTGTCGACGCCATCTGGGTCACGCCGCTGGTTCGGACCCAGCAGACGGCCGCGCCGCTGGCCGAGCGCTTGGGGCTGGATCCGCAGGTCGAACCCGACCTCCGCGAGGTGTTCCTGGGCGACTGGGAGGGTGGCGAGTACCGCCACCGGGCGGCCGCCGGCGATCCACTCGTCGCACGGATCATCGAAGAACAGGACTGGGGCCTGATCGGCGGTGCCGAGTCGATGGTGGACTTCTCGGCACGTGTCCGACGGGGCATCGACCGGATCGCCGCGTCCCATCGCGACCAGCGGGTCGTGGCGATCGTCCACGGTGGCGTCATCGGCGCGGCCTTGGCGATGGCCGCCGACAGCGCGCCGTTCACGTTCGTCGCCGCGGCCAACGCGTCGATCAGCCACCTGGTGGTGACGGCGGATCGCTGGATCCTGCGGCGCTTCAACGACACCGCCCACCTGTCGACCGACCTGGACGCGCCGACCTGACGACAGGTCGGCGCGCGGATACGGGAAGTGCGGACCGGTCGGGTGGTGCGGTCGACCCATCGGCCGTTCACGCGCTGCACCACGGTCAGGAGGAGTATGAGAAGACGTTCCACTGGAGTACGAACGGTGGAGAGGTTCTTCAGGCCCGATGCTGCTCGCCGGCGGTGACGGGAACATCGAGGCTGTTCGTCGGGGGTGCCAACGGGCACGACCAGCGGTCGTCGTGGACGCAGGAGGGGTGATAGGCGAAGTTGAAGTCGAGCACCACCCGATCGTCGTCGTGGCCCAGGTCGGCACCCTTGACGGTGTCGAGGAGATAGCGGCCGCCGCCGTAGGTGTCCCCCCCGTTGGTCACGTCCCGGAAGGGCAGGAACACCCCGCCGCCGTAGCCGGCCAGCCACAGGACCTCGAGGTGGTGGCTCCGGCCATCGCGTTCGAACCGGACCGTCCCCAGCGTCGTGAAAGGTGTGGCCC
The DNA here is from genome assembly GCA_024637135.1 of Nitriliruptorales bacterium. Taxonomy (GTDB): domain Bacteria; phylum Actinomycetota; class Nitriliruptoria; order Nitriliruptorales; family Nitriliruptoraceae; genus Salsipaludibacter. The sequence goes on from JAGXFT010000016.1 coordinate 4,208, forward strand.
CATCCCCCGAGTGGGTGACGTCCTGCGGATCGTCGCTCGTCCCGCCCGTCGGGGCCGCGGCGGCGGTGAACGTCCCCACCATCCGCCACGACGGATCGTGGTCGAACATCGGAAGCCCGTCGAAGCCGTCGCGGTCAAGGACAGGTGACTGGACGTGCGTGGCGAACAGGTGGTCGCGGTCGTTGACCCACCGTCGCCAGGCCGCCGTCGGGTCGTCGGCCGAACGCACCCGGTGGTAGCTGTCGGCCACGCGGCGGCGGTAGTCCAACAGGCTCAGGTCCATGGCGTCGCCCCGCGCAGTCGACGGCCGGTGCGTCGACGCCCCGGCCACCCGACCACCCTAGATGTCTGCCGAGGTTGGCGTGGTGGACACAGGTGGGGGCAGTGCGGTGGCGTGAGCGCGCGGGAACGGGCTCGTCCGGGCAGCGCTGGGCGGACCACGGCAGCATGGACGTCCGGGCATCGACAACGAGAGGAAGCGACATGGCGACGCTGGAAGCAGGACCCGTGGCTGCGCGTCCACGTCCGGGCCGGTGGACGGATCGTCCAGGTCGCCGCCGAGTCCATGCGGATCGAGGACACGGTCGCACAGTGGGAGGCGTGGACGGGGACGGACATCGTCGGTGATGGGCCTGTCGTCGTGGACGGTGCGTTGGTCCCGGTGCAGGTCGATCGTGCGCTGGATCGGTGCGTCTACGTCGAGCCGAACGTGTGGGTGCATCATGATTTGCGGGGCCTGGAGGTCGCTCGGGGCGACTGAGGGTCAGTGGGGAATGGTGGCGTCGACGGGGGTGGGGCTGGGGTTGGTGGCGAGGTGGTGACGCAGGGACAGCAGCGGCCACAGGGCGAGGGCGGCGACAGCGGCGCCGACCAGGGTGGCGGTGGCGAAGCCGGACTCGATCGCGGCGGCGACGGCGGGGCCGGCGGTGACGTCGGCGGTGCCCTCGGCCAGTACCTCGCTGACCAGTTCGACGTCGCCCGTCGCGCGCGCGACGACCAGCAGCAGCACGGCGCCGACCAGCGCGTTGCCCAGGGCGAAGCCCTGGTTGCGGATGAACTGGTGGGCGGCGGTGGCGCGGCCCAGTTCCTCGCTCGGCACCAGTGCCTGCAACAGCGTCAGCCCGGAGTTGGTCGACGCGCCCGTTCCGCACCCGGCGACGAACAGGAAGGCGAAGATCACCACCAGGGATGCCGATGCCCCGGCGGCCAGGCCCACCCCCAGCAGCGCCGGGGGGACCATCGCCGCCCCGCCGAACGTCATCGTGAACGGTGCGAAGCGGTCCATCAGGCGACTGGCGACGTTCGCGCCGGACGTCCAACCGATGACGAAGAACAGCACCGACCAGGCCGTCAGTGCGGGACCGGCCCCGCGGGCGCCGCTGACCAACAGCGGCACGAACGACTGGGTTCCGATCGCGCCCACGAGCAGCAACGAGATCGCCCAGGCCAGTGGTCCCAACGGTTGGGTGATCGTGTGGCGCGGCGCGACCAGGGCGTCGGCGCGTCCACGGTTGCGCCGCAGCACGACCGCGCCACAGGCCAGCGCACCCAGGGCGGCTGGCACCGACCACCACCCCAGCGCGTCGACCGCCACCAGTGACAGCAGTGTGAAGCCGGTCAACAGGGCCAGGTTCAGCGGGTCCAGGCGGGCCCTCGCACCAGCCTGCTCCGCCGGTCGTCCGGGCAGGTTCCTCCATCCCACGGCAAGGGCGACCGCACCCAGCGGCAGGTTCACCAGGAACACCCAGCGCCACGAGGCCACCGCCAGCAGCCCGCCCGCGATCGCCGGGCCGGCCACGCCCATGACCCCCCACACGGTGGTGTTGGCGGCGAAGGCACGCCCGACCAGTGGCCGGGGGAACACGAGCCCGACCGCGGACAGGCCGACGGCGTTGACGGCGCCGGCCCCGATGCCCTGCAACACCCGCGCCGCGACCAGCAGCGGCATCGTCGGTGCCACGCCGGCCAGCACGCCCCCGATCACGAACACGACCACCGACACGCGGAACACGGCCGACACGCCGACGCGGTCGACCAGCGCGCCCGCCGCGATCGTGGCGACCCCCGACGTCAACAGGTAGGCCGTGATCACCCACGGCAACAGCGCGACTCCGCCGAGGTCGGCTGCGACCTGGGGCAGCGCGGCGGCCACGGCCAGGCCCTCGAAGGCCGACAGGGCCACGATCAGCAGGATCGCCACCGTCGCCCCGCGCAGGCGGGGGTCGAAGATCGAGGTGGGTGTGGCCACGGTCGGGTCCGGGTCGGTGGGTCGTGGCGACCCGTCCGGGTGACGGCCGCGGCGGACCAACGCGAGGTCGCGCCGATGCCTTCCCGGGGACCGCCGGCGGGTCAGACGGCGAGCATCGCCTGTTCCACCACCTCCGTGAGCGCCGGGTGGATCCACCACTGGCCCCGCGCGAGGTCGTCGACGGTCTGGCCGAACTGCATCCCCTGGACCAGCGGCTGGAGCAGGGTCGGGGCCTGCGGTCCGATGATGTGCGCACCCAGCAGCAGCCGGGTCGCGGGGTCGACCACCAGCTTGACCGCGCTGGTCGTGTCCTCCATCGCCCAGCCGTAGGCCGCGTCCCCGAATGCCTGCACGGCGGTGGCGACGGGGCGGCCGGCGGCCTCGGCCTGTGGCTCGGTCATGCCGACGCTGGCCACCTGGGGCGACCCGAACACGGCGTGCGGCACCGGTCCCAGTCGCGACGACCGCAGGTCGTCGGGGTGCAGCAGGTTGTGCACGACCAGCCGGGCGTCGGCGTTGGCCTTGTGCTTGAGCTGCTGGGGCGAGGCGATGTCGCCCAGTGCCCAGATGCCCTCGACCGATGTCCGCTGGTGGTCGTCGACGATGACGTAGCCGGACTCGTCGACCTCGACCCCGGTGGCCTGGACCCTCAGGGTGTGGCTGTTGGGGACGCGTCCGGTCGCCACCAACAGGCAGTCACCCCGGACCTCGGACGCACCGTCGACGTCCTCCGTGCGCAGGACGACGTCGCGTCCCTCCTGGTGCACGCCGCGGACGTCGGTCGCGAGCCGCAGGTCGAAGCGGTCGGCGTAGATCGCGGTCAGGCGCCGTGACACCTCGGGATCCTCGTCCCGGAGCAGTTCGGGACCGCGGACCACCATGGTGACGCGGCTCCCCAGCGCCCCGAACACGTGGGCCAGCTCGACCGCGATGTACCCGCCACCGATCACCAGCAGGTGCTCGGGAAGGTCGTCCAGGCGCATGATGGTGTCGGACGTGTGGTACTCGACGTCGGCCAGTCCGGGCAGGTTCGGCACGACCGCGTGCGCCCCGGCTGCCAGCACGATGCGTGGTGCCGAGATGACCCGGCCACCGACCTCGAGCCGGTGGTCGCCGACGAATCGTGCATGCTCCTGCACCAGGTCGACGTTGGGGTTGGACTCGCGGTAGGCACGACCCGACTCGGCGATCGGGTCGATCCGTCCGAAGATCCGGTCCCGGATGGCCGGCCAGTCCGCCGACTCGAAGGTCGTGTGCAGGCCGAAGCGGTCGCTGGTGGCTGCGGCGTGGGCGCGATCGGCGGTGTACACGAACATCTTCGTGGGGATGCAGCCGACGTTCAGGCAGGTCCCGCCCAACACACCCTCCTCGACCAGGGCGATGCGCCAGTCGTCCATCTCGTCGGTGATGACCGAGTTCCCGGACCCGGACCCGATGACGATCAGGTCGTGGGTGGACGCGGATCGATCCTGCGACATCGAGGTCGTGGCGGTGGCGGTCACGTGCGGTCCTGTCGGTCGTCCGTCGGCGTGGCAGGCGGGTGGGGTGCAGGGTGCCGGCGGCCCGGTGCGGATGTCCAACGGCCGGGGAGGGGTCGGAAGGAATCCGTCGTGAAGGTGCAGGGTGTGGCGGTCCGGCGTGGGCCGGGCGGTCGGGACGAGCGAGGCTCGGGGACCGTCCTCCCGACCACCTGCGCCGGGCTCGGGAACCAGCCCGGGCCACGGCCGCGGCGTCGGACCCGCCGACGAGTGCACGCAGCGTCAACGTGGATCGGGGCGAGCGCTGTTCCCGAGTCGGCAGGGAACCACCGCGCGCGGGCGCTTGCCGCCGTCGGCCGTCCCCGCCATGCTGGTGCCCCACCGAGGGAGGCCCGACGTGTCAACGCGTGACGACGATGACGTGCCGGGTGTGCGGGTGGAGCGGGTGGGGCCGGCGGACTGGGCACGGTGGCAGGCCGTCCGGTTGCGGGCGCTGGCGGAGGCGCCGGCGGCGTTCTCGTCGAGCCGGGCGCGTGAGGCCGGCTTCGGGGAGCACGACTGGCGGCAACGGATGGCAGGTGGGACTCGGCTGGTCGCGGTGTTGGACGGGGCCGACGTCGGGCTGGCCGGGGTGCACCTCGCCGACGGGCCGGACGAGCCGCAGGTGTTCGGGATGTGGGTCGATCCGGCGTGGCGCGGTCGCGGCGTGGGGGAGCGGCTGGTCGCGGCCCTGCTGGACTGGGCGCGAGCCGACGGTCACGCCCACGTGCGGTTGTGGGTGGTGGCCGACAACGATCCGGCCCGTGCCCTCTACCAACGGGCTGGGTTCGTCGACGAACCCGAACCGGCGAGCCCGGCCCCCGGCGGCTGCGAACAGGCGATGCTGCACGTCCTCGACCCGGCATGAGCGGCGACCGGCCGGAGATCGACGACCACGTGCTGGCGCAGGTGCTCGACGACCTCGACGATCGGCTCGGCCGGGCAGGGATCGCGTGGTGCCTCGGTGGCAGTGGGTCCCGGCGCGTCCGCGGTGCCGCCGTCGTGCCAGCCGACGTCGACATCGTCGTCGCGGTGGACGCCCGCCCGGCCCTGGCCGTTGCCCTCGGCCCACTCACGGGCGCCGCCGGGCCGCGACCGACGGCGTGGCGGTCGGCGTGGCTGGCCCGATGGCGCCATCCCGGTGGGGTCATGGTGGAGTGCATCGGGGGTGCCGCGGTCGAGGTCGACGGTCGACGCGAGGACCTGCCCCCGTCGCGGGCGGTCGTGGTGGCCTGGCGCGGCAGGGACGTCCCCGTCAGTGCGCCGGACGTGTGGGACCGGCTGGCCACCGCGTGACCTCGAGCGTCCGTCGTCGACGCCACCAGGGTGCGAGGCCGGGCACGGCCGCCGCCACCACGGCCAGCATCCGTCGACTGCGCATGGGCGCATCCTCCGGCGCGATGTACGAGTCGAACGTGCCGGAGTGCGTCCCATCGGCGACCTAGGCTGGCCGCCCGGGCGACCCGACCAGCCGGGCGCCAGCCGCGTCGGCAGGAGGACCAGCGCTGTGACCACGGACCAGCCCGACGACGTCGCCGTGCCGGACGATCCGGCGGCCGCCCGCGCCCGCCACGACGAGCTGGTGCCGTTGCTGCGCGACGCCCGCTATCGCTACTACGTGCTGTCGGACCCGGTGCTGTCGGACGCCGAGTTCGACGTCCGGTGGCGCGAACTCCTGGCGTTGGAGGACGCGTACCCGGCGCTGGCCACGGCCACCTCGCCCACCGCCGAGGTCGGGGCCCCGGTGGACAGTGCGTTCCCGCCGCACCGACACCTCGAGTCCATGCTGTCCCTCGACAACGTGTTCTCGCGCGAGGACCTGGCCGCGTGGCAGACCCGCGCGAGTGGTCCGCTGGACGACGAGCCGACGTGGGTGTGCGAACTCAAGATCGACGGCGTCGCGATCTCGTTGACCTACGTCGGGGGCGTGCTCGCGACCGCGGCCACGCGCGGCGACGGGGTCACCGGCGAGACCGTCACCCAGCAGGTGCTGACGCTGGACGACGTGCCCTACCGCCTGTCCGGTGACCACGTGCCCGCGCTGGTCGAGGTCCGGGGCGAGATCTACTACCCGCTGGCGGCCTTCGAGGCGATGAACGCCGAACGGGTCGAGGCCGGCGAACAGGTCTTCGCCAACCCTCGCAACGCCGCCTCCGGGGCCCTGCGACAGAAGGACCCCGCGGTCACGGCGACCCGGCCCCTGTCGTTGTGGATCCACGGCATGGGTGCGCTGCAGGTGACCGGCGACACCCCCGACCCGGACGACCCGGACGCGGCCGAGGACACCCCGGACCCGACCGAGGAAGCGCTGGGCGAGGCGTCGTTCGCCACCCACTCCGGCTTCCTCGACTGGTGCCACGAGGCCGGGTTGCCGGTCGCCGACGAGACCACGGTCACGACCGATCCCGACGAGGTGTGGGCGTTCGTCGACCACTGGACCAGCCACCGCCACGACCCGACCTACGAGATCGACGGTGTGGTGGTCAAGGTCGACGACCTCGCCCAGCGCCAGTCGTTGGGGACCACGTCGCGCGCGCCACGGTGGGCCATCGCCTACAAGATGCCGCCGATCGAGGCGACCACCCGGTTGCGTGACATCGAGGTGAACACCGGTCGGACCGGCCGGGTCACGCCGTTCGCGGTCGTGGAGCCCGTGGTGGTCTCCGGGGTGACGATCACCTACGCCACGTTGCACAACGAGGTCCAGGTCCACGCCAAGGACGTGCGCATCGGCGACCTGGTCCGCGTGCGGCGGGCCGGGGACGTCATCCCCGAGGTGGTCGGGCCGATCCTGACGGAGCGACCCGACGGGGCCACGACCTGGCACATGCCGGCCGACTGCCCGTCGTGTGGGACGCCGCTGGTCCGTCCCGAGGGGGAGGGCCACCACTTCTGCGAGAACGTGGACTGCCCGAACCGGATCCTGGAATCGTTGAGCCACTTCGGGGGCCGGTCCGCGATGGACATCGAGGGGCTGGGCTACAAGACCGCGAAGTTGCTGCTGGACGAGGGCCTGGTGGCCGACCTCGCCGACCTGTTCGCGCTCGACACCCGCCGCGACGACCTGCTGGCCCTGGAGGGCTGGAAGGAGAAGTCGGTCGACAACCTGCTGGCCGGCATCGAGGCCGCCAAGGGCCAACCGCTGGACCGGCTGCTGGTGGGGCTCAACATCCGCCATCTCGGGCCCACCGTGGCCAGGCTGCTGGCGGGCGCGTTCGGCGACATGGAGGCCCTGGCGAGCGCGGATGCGGAAACGATGGCGGCCGTCGACGGGATCGGGCCGGTCATCGGGGAGGCGGTTGCCGGGTTCTTCGCCGTGGACCGCAACCGCGCCCTGCTCGACAAGATGCGTGACCTGGGGGTGCGCCTCACGGCCGACGTCGACGCGACCACCTCCGACGTCCTCGACGGCCTGTCGATCGTGGTCACCGGCACGCTGGAGGGATTCAGCCGCACCGAGGCCAAGGAGGCGATCGAGTCCCGCGGCGGAAAGGCGACGTCCAGCGTGTCCGGGCGCACGACCGCCGTGGTCGTGGGCGAGTCGCCCGGATCCAAGGCCGACAAGGCCCGTGACCTCGACGTCCCGGTCCTCGACGAGGCCGGCTTCGCCCGCCTCCTGGACACCGGTGAACTCCCGGACGCGGGAGCCTGACGGGTCCGCCGGGCGTGGTCGCGCAGCGACCGTCCGGGCCGTGGTGTTGGACGTGGGGGCACGCAACGTCCAGACTGCGCATGCGGGCGTCCGCGCCGCGCTACCCACCGAGGACCACCACCCCATGTCGTCGCCTCCCCCGCGGCTGCCGCTCATCCGCGATCGGATGGGACGGCGCCTGCCGTTGCTGTTCACCGGGCTGGTGCTGTTCGGGATGTCGATCGCCCTGCTGATCCGCGCCGAACTGGGCGTCGGGCCGTGGGACGTGTTCCACCAGGGGGTCGCACGCCACACCCCCTTCTCGTTCGGGACCATCGTGATCGGCATGAGCGTCGTGGTGATGGTCCTGTGGGTGCCGTTGCGTGAGCGACCCGGCATCGGGACGGTGGCCAACGCGCTGGTGATCGGGCTGGTCGTCGACGCCACCCTGGTCGTGTTGGCGACACCGGCGACCGCGGCCGGTCGTGGCGCCATGATGCTCGCCGGGATCCTGATGAACGGGGCCGCCACCGGCATCTACATCGGTGCCGGCCTGGGCCCGGGCCCCCGCGACGGGCTGATGACCGGGCTCGCTGCCCGGGGCCACGCCGTCTTCGCCGTGCGCACCGGGATCGAACTGGTGGTGCTGGCGGCGGGTTGGGTACTGGGCGGCACGGTCGGGATCGGCACCGTGGCCTTCGCGTTGTGCATCGGGCCGTTGGCACAGGTCTTCCTGGGTTGGTTCACCGTCGCGGACCGACCGTCGGTGCCCGTGGTGTCCGGTGGCCTGGGCTGACGCGCACGACTCGCAGCACGGCCCGGACCGGGGTCCACCACGGCCGTCCCGGAGCCCCCGTCGAAGGGGCATCCGGTCCGGGGACGACGGGGGCTATCGTGGGACCATGAACACATCTCCCCTCCATTTCCTGCACGTTGCCGGGGTCTCGCCCTGGCTCGACCAGATCTCGCGCGGCATGCTCGACGACGGCGGCCTCCAACGCCACGTCGACGACAACGCCATCCGTGGGGTCACCTCCAACCCGTCGATCTTCGCTGCGGCGATCACCGGCTCGGAGGACTACGACGACCAGGTCGGTGAACTTGCCTCGCGCGGTGCCTCCGCCGACGAGATCATCCGGACCCTGATGGCCGACGACCTGCGCCGGGCCTGTGACGTCCTCGCACCGGTCCACGAGGCGTCGGACGGCACGGACGGGTTCGTGTCGGTCGAGGTCACCCCGACCCTGGCCCACGACACCGACCTGACCGTGGCCGAGGCCCGCGACTGGGCCAAGACCATCGACCGCCCGAACCTGCTGGTCAAGGTCCCCGCGACCGAGGCTGGCCTCCCCGCGATCGAACAGCTCATCGCGGAGGGCATCTCGGTCAACGTGACCCTGATCTTCTCGCTCGAGCGCTACCGCGCCGTCATGGCGGCGCACCTCGCCGGTCTGCGCCGTGCGCTCGACGACGGGCTCGACCTGTCCGCGATCGCGTCCGTCGGGTCCTTCTTCATCTCCCGGATGGACGTCGAGGTGGACCAACGCCTGGACGACATCGGGACCACGCAGGCGACCGCGCTGAAGGGCACCACCGCCATCGCCAACGGGCGGCTGGCCTACGAGGCCTTCCTCGAGACCTATCGCGGCGACGAGTGGGAGGAGTTGGCGGCGCGTGGCGCCCACGTCCAACGCCCGTTGTGGGCCTCCACCTCCACCAAGGACCCCGACTACCCGGACACGCTCTACGTCGACGCGTTCGTGGCGCCGCACACGGTCAACACGATGCCGTTGTCGACCATCGAGGCCTACCAGGACCACGGTGACCTGCCGGAGGCCTTCGGGCCGACCGAGATGGCCCTGGCCCATCGGACCCTCCACGAGATGGAGGCCGTGGGTGTGGACTACGACGAGGTCATGGAGGTGCTCGAGACCGAGGGCGTCGACAAGTTCATCGCGTCGTGGGAGGAAGTCGTCTCCGACGTCGCGGACGAGGCCGACACGCACCGGTGACCGCTCGGCGACCCGACATCCCACCCCCGCTGGCGAACCTGTTGGCGGGGGTGGGTCGTGCGTTCACCGGGGATGCCGACGCCATCGAGGACGTGGTCACCGACGACGTCGTGTGGATCGATGATGACGACCGCTGTGACGGGGTCGACGAGGTCGTGGGTCACTTCCTGGCCCACGGCGGCTGGCGCGAGGTGTTCGAGGTGCGGGCGGTCGAGGCGACCGACGACGAGCACTGGACGGTCGACTGGATCCTGTGGCTGCGGGCCGACTCGACCAGCTACCGGCGCGACGGCCGGGCCGACGTCGTCCTGGCCGACGACCGGATCGCGTCGTGGACCGCCACGGCCACCGAGCGCGAGGACGGCTCACTGGCGGCGTGGGACGGCGACTGATCGCCGGGACCTCCGTCGCCGGGGCGATGGACCGGTCAGGCCCCGGCCAGCACGACGCCGGCCTCGTCGAGCCGGTCGAGCGCGGCGGCGGTGGTGTCGTCGGCGACGCCGGCGGCCAGCGACAGGTCCACGGTCGTGGCCAGCCCGTTGGCGACGGCGTCCAGGGCGGTCGCGCGGACGCAGTGGTCGGTCGCCAGGCCACCGATCACGACGTCGGTGATGCCCCGGGCCGCCAGCACGTCGGCCAGGTCGGTGCCGTCGGGCGTGGCGCCCTCGAAGCCGGAGTAGGCCGCCTCGTGGGCCCCCTTGGAGACCACCACGTCCAGCCGGGTCACGTCCAGGTCGGGGTGGAACGACGCACCTGCGGTGTCCACCACGCAGTGGGGTGGCCACGAGTCCACGAAGTCCGGGTCGTCGGCGAAGTGCGGACCCGGGTCGACATGGTGGTCCCGCGTCGCCACGACCAGGTCGTAGTCGGCGGCGTGGTCGCGAAGGTGGGACGTGATCGCACGGGCGACGTCGCCGCCCCCCTCGACCGGCAGCGAGCCGCCCTCGCAGAAGTCGTTCTGGACGTCCACGGCGATGAAGGCGGTTGGCATGTGACGGCTCCACGTCGGCGGGCTGGCAGCGCCGCCCACGGTAGCCACGGGGTGCTCGTGGCCGGTGGGCGGAGGTGGGCCCGGGGATAGGATCCGGAGCGTGGTCGGAGCCGACGAGGGGCGTGCCACCATGGCCGACCCACCGAAAGTGCCCGAGTGGCGTGCCCTCGGTCGCGGCGTCCGCTGCCGGTGCCCGCGCTGTGGTGGTCGCCACATCGTGGCCTCGATGTTCGAGGTCAAGGACAGCTGTCCCACCTGCGGGATGCACTTCCAGCGCGAAGAGGGCTACTGGCTGGGGGCGATGGCACTGGTGACGGCCGTCGTCGTCGTGTTGTTCGCCGGGATCATCGTGGCGGCGCTGACGTTGTTCGGCGACGACGTGCCGTGGACCGGGATCACGATCGTGGCCGTGCTGGTCAACGTGGGCCTGCCGATCCTGGGCTACGGCTGGGCCAAGACCACCTGGATGGGGCTGGACTACGCCTTCAACCCACCGACGACGACCGAGGAGGCCGATGCCATCACGCGGATGGCCATCGACCCCGACGCCACCTGACGGCGACCGCCGCCCCGCTACCGTTCGCCCCGACCTCGACCTCGCCCCGTCACTCGTTCGGATCGTCGATGCAGTACATCAGCACGCGCGGCCAGGCCGAGCCCACCGACTTCTTCGGTGTCCTGATGCACGGGTTGGCGCCCGACGGTGGCCTCTACGTCCCGGACGAGTGGCCCACGCTGGATCCCGCACTGTTGCGCCGGTTGCGATCCATGCCCTACGCGACGGCGGCCTGGCACGTCATGCGGCCGTTCATCCACGGCGGGTCCACGGGCGATGCGGGGGACCGGGGCATCTCGGACGCGACCCTGCGGCGCCTGCTCGAGGAGGCCTACGCCAGCTTCGTCCACCACTCGGTCGCGCCGTTGTTCCAGACCGGCCCCGACGAGTGGTTGCTGGAGCTCTACCACGGGCCGACGCTGGCGTTCAAGGACGTCGCCATGCAGGTGTTGGGCCGGATGTACGAGCACGTGCTGGCCCACCACGACCGCCACTCGACCCTGGTCGGCGCCACCTCCGGCGACACCGGGTCCGCGGCGATCGAGGCCATCCGACGCTCGACCAGGGCCAGCATCTTCATCATGCACCCGCGCGGGCGCACCACCGAGGTACAACGTCGCCAGATGACCACCGTGCAGGCGCCCAACGTCCACAACATCGCGATCGAGGGCACGTTCGACGACTGCCAGCGGATCCTCAAGGCGCTGTTCAACGACGCCGCGTTCCGCGACGAGGTCTCGTTGTCCGGGGTCAACTCCATCAACTGGGCCCGGGTCCTGCCCCAGGTCGTGTACTACGCCACCGCGGCGTCGTCGCTGGGCGCGCCCGACGTCGAGGTCAGCTTCAGCGTGCCGACCGGGAACTTCGGCGACATCTTCGCCGGCTACGTCGCGAAGCAGATGGGCGTCCCGATCAAGCGCCTGGTCATCGCCACCAACGACAACGACATCCTGGCGCGCTTCCTCGAGACCGGGGACCACGTGCTGGAGGGTGTGACGCCGACGATCTCGCCGTCCATGGACATCCAGGTGTCGTCCAACTTCGAACGGCTGCTGTTCGACATCCACGATCGTGACCCGGCGCGCGTGCGGGCCGACATGCAGGCGCTGGTCGACGACGGGCGCTTCCACGTCGACCCGGCTCGCCTGGACGGCGTGCGGGAACTGTTCGGCGCGCACCGGGCCGACGAACGCCAGACGCTGGCGGCCATCCGCGACGTCTTCGACGAGACCGGCTTCCAGATCGACCCCCATACCGCGGTCGGCGTCCACGCGGCCCGCACCGACCGCACCGAGCACCCCGACGACGGCACGCCGATGGTCGTGCTGGGCCCGGCCCACCCGGCCAAGTTCCCTGCCGCGGTGGAGCGTGCCACCGGGGTGCGGCCCGCCCTGCCGCCGCACCTGTCCGACCTCTACGACCGCGAGGAGCGACTGGCCGTCCTGCCGGCCGATGTCGCGACCGTGCGCGACCACATCCGTGCGAAACTGGCGGGCTGAACGGACACCGCTGGCGACATGACGAGGGAGCCGTCATGATCATCGTCCACGTCTGACCTCGTTCCTCGGTCAGATTTGAGAACTCGCTCCGCTCGTTCTCACGCCACACTCGGACTCGACGGCTGGACTGACGCAGCTGGCGACGTGACCAGGGAGACGTCATGATCATCGTTCATGGGAGGAACCGACTGGCTGACGGGGCCGAGCGGGCTGTGGTGGCTGACGTCCTGGGGGCGATGGCGACGGCGACGCGTACGGAACCCGGCTGTCTTGCCTACCGGTTCGCCTTCGACGTCGAGGACGATCGTGCGATCCACCTCCAGGAGGAGTGGGACGACGAGTTCGCGCTGGTGGCGCACTTCGACACGCCCCACATGGCCACCTTCGTCGAGGCGATCGCCGACCTGGTCGTCGGGCCCACCGACCTGACCGTGTTCGAGGCCGCCGAGCGCGAGCTGCCCGAGACCGGCTGACGTCGACGACCCCGACCGTGCCGGACGACCGCGCTCGACCCGGATCCCGGTCCGGTCCGGTCAGGTCACGAGAACTTGCGCAGCGTGTTGACGTTGACGTGCGGCCACAGGATCCCGGCGAAGTCCAGCATCGTGACCTGGCTGTACTGGAGTTGCTGGAAGGTGTTGCCGGCACCGTCGTCCACCCATTCCAGCCACAGTTGCATCGACATGCTCGTGGCGTCGGCGTTGGCGGTGATGAACGGCGTGTTGGCGATGCCCCCGTCCGGGTCGGTCGAGAGGTCGAAGGCCACCGTTCGTGTGATGGCCTGGCTGGCGATTGTCTCCGTCAAGGTGGCGTTGGGGTGCAGGACGTCGGGGAAGGTCGTGGCCAGGTCGTGGTAGGACTGGAGGTAGGTCGCGTCGGTGACTGGCTCCGGGGGCTTTCCCGCGACCTTCGTCAGCGGCGTGGCATCGAGGTCGGGGATCGCCGGGGCACCGTCCGTGCTGGTCCACGTCCCGACGAGGAGCACGGCGTTGCCGTGGGGGACGATCGCCTGCCGGGCGATGGGGTGCTCGGTGTGGTCCATGAACAGCCACATCCCGTCCTCGACGTGCAGCGGGACGGCGCCGTCGACGGACGACACGGCCAACGAGTAGGTGATCGCCTGGTTGAACTGTTCGCCGGCCGTGCCGCCCTTGTTCGGGACCTGGGTCGCGGCGGTGGCGAAGGTCAGGGTCTCGTTGTACCGGACTGCCTCCGGGACGAAGGTCGTGGTTGCGTCCGGCACCGCGATGACGTTCCAACCGTTGCCCGTGCCCACCCACGTCCCCAGCAGGTCGGCGATCGGACCGAAGCGATCCCCGGTGGTGTCGTGGTCGACGGCCACGCGGAACAGTGGTGCGACGGATGTCATGGCGAACTCCGAACGGTGGGACGCGGCCTGGCGCCGCGCGATCGCCGAACCGTAGTTGCGGGCATCGCGTCCGGGGGGCAGTCCGGACACCGAATCCACGAGTCCCGCCGGCCGCGCGCGACCGGCGGGACGACGGTGGGAGCCTCAGCGCAGGTCGACGCTGTTGGACGTGGCCCCGGCGGACGTGCCGGCGCCGTTGACGGCCCGGACGACGAACCGGAAGGTCCCCCGTCCCGCGCCGACGTCGGTCGAGGTGGTGTTCGCCCCGACCTGGACACTGCCCTGGCTGGACCAGGAGCCGTTGCCACGTCGCTTCTGCGTCTCCACGGTGAACCCGGTCTCGTTGGACGAGTTGTCGGTCCACGACACGGTCGCGGTGCGGCGGGAGGACTGGCTCGCGGTCACCCCCGACGGTGCGGCCGGTGGGCCGCTGGTCGGGTTGGTGGCCGTGATGGTCACCGAGTCCGACGCCGTGGCCCCGTCGTCGTCGGTCACCGTCAGCGTGGCCGTGAAGGTCCCGGCCGCATAGGTGTGCGACGGGTTGGCCGCCGTGGACGACGAGCCGTCACCGAAGCTCCACGACCGTGCGACGATCGTGCCGTCGGCGTCACCGGAACCCGACGACGAGAACGCCACGGACAACGGCGCCGTGCCCGACGTGGGCGTGGCCGTGGCGACCGCGGTCGGTGGCTGGTTGGTGGGGGTGCCGCCACCGGACTGGTAGGACCCGGTCAGCGTGTAGGGGCCGACGCTGCCGTAGTCGCTGTAGCCGGTGGTCGACGGGTTGCGGGCACCCACGCCGTCGATCTCCAGCGTGTAGGTCCCGGCCGACAGCGTGACGTCGATCGAGGCATCGAGGCCACTCGCCACGTCGCCGTTGACCTGGGCGGACAACGGGTCGGCGGTGGCCACGACGGTCCCGCTCGCGGTGCGCAGCGTCAACTGGATGTCGAGGTCGGGGCTGACGTCGGACGGCGTGGCGTCGAACGAGGCCGCGCCGGCGTCCGCGGTGAAGGTGAAGGCGTCGACGTCGTTGTCGACGTTGGGCGTGTACTCGGGCGTGATGATGCCGGTGGCGTCGATCGTGCCGTTGCTGCCCAGGCCGGTCGGGGCGGTGCGGTCACCGTGGTCGTCGGTCAGGCGCGGAGCACCGTTGGCCGACATCACCTGCCAGTCGTTCTCGGTGTTGTTGGCGTCGGCGTACTCGCCACGGCTCCACTGGGTGATCGGTTCGTAGTAGCCCACTCCCATGATCGGGGCCCAGGCGCCGTGGCCGGCGTAGTAGCCCTGCTGGGAGGTGCCGTCGTGGTTGAGGCCGAGGTTGTGGCCGGCCTCGTGCGACGCGGCTTCGGCGATGTTGTGGGCACCGTCCCCCACGCCGTCGGTGTAGACCCACGCCGGCTGGTAGTAGTCGTGGGTCGACCCGGTGGCGTCGAACACGCCCAGGTAGGCCACGCCACCGCAGCCGCAGTTGGAGCGGTAGTCGGTCACGACCACGCGGGTGCCGTAGACCTGGTCGCTGCTGCTGGACCGACGGATGGCGTCGATGCCGGGGTCCTCGGTGGTGACGTCGATGCCGAATGGCGCGTAGTCCTCGGCGACGCGCGCCCACACGGACTGGACCACGGCGAGTTCGGCGGCGGAGAAGGTGCCGGGCGAGCCATCGGTGTCGTAGGGGTCGGCGTAGTATCCGCGCTGGTCCCAGGCGGTGCCGGCCGGCAGGTCGTAGCCGTCGAAGTCGAGGTACATCGTGCGCTGGGCCCCAGGAAGAGAGTGGAGGTCGAAGCTCGCGGCCAGGGCGGCCACCGGTTCGGCCGCCGACTCGCGCTGCCGGACCGCCGGCGGTGCCTTCGGCCGGACGTAGAACACGCGGTCACTGTCGTCGACGAACATGGTGTCGTCGGTGCGCAGCAGGGTGCGCAGGCGGGCGGTCGTCAGGCCGTTGGCCCGCGCCACCTCGGGGAGGCGGTCACCCAGTTCGGCGACGGCCGCTCGGCCACCGACGCCGTCGGGTCGTCCGTCGGCGGGTGGTGCGGCGCCGGCGGCGACGGCGGAACCGCCGACGAGCAGGGCACAGGTGGCAGCGAACAGGGCGGGGCGGGAGACACGCACGTCGTTCCTCGGGGGGTTGGGGGGGAGCTCGGACGCTAGTGGCCCGATCCACGCCCCGTCACTGCGGGAGACGGGATCGTTCGCCCTGCGAACGCGCGAACGGGCGCACGAGTCGGGTGCGAGGCGTCCGGTTCCCGGGTCGGCGTCGGTAGCCTCGCAGGGACTCGGCGACGCACTCGCCGACCCGCCCGTTCCCGTCGTCCACCACGCCCGGAGGCCTCCAGTGGCCCTGTCCGAAGCCGAGGTCCGTCACGTCGCCCGACTGGCCCGTCTCGACCTGTCCGACGACGACGTGGCCGAGCTCGCCCCGCAGTTGTCCGAGATCCTCGAGTACGCGCAGCAGGTGGGGGAGGTGGCCGCCGACGACGTCGAGCCGATGATCCATCCGTTCCCGGTGATGAACGTGGTCCGGGCGGACTTCCCGGCTCCGTCACTGCCCCGCGACCTGGTCCTGGACGGTGCGCCCGATGCCCGCGACGACCGCTTCGCCGTCCCGCGCATCGTCGCCGAGGACGCCTGAGCCGGCCGCCGCCGGTGTCATGTGCGACCCGAACCCCACAGGATCCCACCCGTGACTGCTGACCTGCTCACTGCCTCCGCCGCCGACCTCGCGGGGCGCATGGCCGCCCGGGAGGTGTCGGCCCGCGAGGTCGTCGACGCGCACCTGGACCGGATCGCGGCGACCGACGGTGACGGGACCGGCGATGCCGACGTGCACGCGTTCCTGGCCGTGGTGGCCGACACCGCCCGCCGCCATGCCGACGACGTCGACCAGCGGCGCGTCACCGGTCGCGATCTCGGTCCCCTCGCCGGGGTGCCGCTGGCGCTCAAGGACCTGTTCACCATGCGTGGGGCACCCACGACGGTCGGTTCGCGCATCCTCGACGGCTGGGTCCCGCCCTACGACGCGACCGTGACCGAGCGGCTCCGGGCCGCCGACGTCATCGTGCTGGGCAAGACCAACATGGACGAGTTCGCGATGGGGTCGTCGACCGAGAACTCGGCGTTCGGCCCGACCCGCAACCCGTGGGACCTCGGCCGGGTCCCGGGCGGGTCCTCCGGTGGCTCGGCCGCCGCCGTCGCCGCCTGCCAGGCCCCGCTGGCGGTGGGGACCGACACCGGCGGGTCGATCCGCCAGCCCGCGGCGCTGTGTGGGCTGGTCGGCGGCAAGCCCACGTACGGCACCGTCTCGCGCTACGGGATGGTCGCCTTCGCCTCCTCGCTGGACCAGGCCGGTCCGCTGGCCCGCACCGTGACCGACGCCGCGTTGTTGCAGTCCGTGCTGATGGGCCACGACCCGCGCGACTCCACCTCGATCGACGAGGCGGCCGTCGGCCAGCCCTATCCCGACCTGCTGGCGACGCTCGACGACGGCGTCGACGGGCTGACCATCGGGGTCGTGACCGAACTGCGGGGCGAGGGGTACGAACCGGCCGTGCTGGCCGCGTTCGAGAACTCGATCCAACGTTTCGAGGCGCTGGGCGCGACCATCGTCGAGGTGTCCCTGCCCCACGCCTCGTACGGCCTGCCGGCGTACTACCTCGTGGCACCGTCCGAGGCCTCGTCCAACCTCGCCCGCTTCGACGGTGTCCGGTACGGCCTGCGGGTGGATGCGCCGACGGCCGAGGAGATGAACGCGGCCACGCGCGGCCAGGGCTTCGGCCCCGAGGTGCGCCGGCGCATCATGATCGGGACCCACGCCCTGTCGTCAGGCTACTACGACGCCTTCTACGCCCAGGCGTCCAAGGTCCGCCGGCTGATCGCGCAGGACTTCGCGAGCGCCTTCGACACCGTCGACGTGCTGGTGTCGCCGACGTCGCCGACGGTGGCGTTCCCGCTGGGGGACAAGACCGCCGACCCGCTGGCGATGTACCTCAACGACGTGGCGACGGTGCCGGCGTCGCTGGCCGGGGTACCGGCCGTGTCGGTGCCCAACGGGGTCGACGGCGCTGGACTGCCGATCGGCCTGCAGGTCATGGGCCCGTTGCTGGGCGACGACCGCTGCTACCGGGTCGCCCGGGCGCTGGAGGCCGACCTCGACCTCGACCCGATCGCTCGGGGCCCCCACGCGCTGGCCGCACCCGCCTGACGACATGACGACGGCGGCCCGCTGGGTCGTCCCCGAAGCACGAAGGAGCCGGCATGGTCACCACCGTCAAGGACGGGTGGGAACTGGTCGTGGGCCTGGAGGTCCACGTGGAACTCAACACCGTCACCAAGATGTGGTGCGGGTGCCTCACCGATTTCGGGGACGACCCCAACACCAACGTGTGCCCGGTCTGCACCGGCCAGCCCGGGTCGTTGCCAGTGGTCAACGGCGAGGCGATCCGGTCGGCCGCGTTGATCGGGTTGGCCATCAACTGCTCGATCCACGAGGTGTCACGGTTCCACCGCAAGAACTACTTCTATCCCGACCTGGTCAAGAACTACCAGATCTCGCAGTACGACGTCCCGATCTGCTACGAGGGTCACCTTGAACTGGAGGTCGAGGGTTTACCGGTCCGGGTGGGCATCGAGCGCCTCCACATGGAGGAGGACACCGGCAAGTCGACCCACCTGGGGGGATCTGGCCGCCTGCACGGCGCCGACACCTCCCTGATCGACTACAACCGCGCCGGCGTGCCGCTCATGGAGGTGGTGTCGCACCCCGACATCCGCGACCCCGAGACCGCCCAGGCCTACGTCCGTGAACTGCAGGGCATCGTCGAGACGCTGGGCGTGTCCGACGCGCGCATGGACCAGGGGTCGATGCGGGTCGACGCCAACGTGTCGGTGCGCCATCCCGGTGACGAACTGGGGACGCGCACCGAGATCAAGAACCTCAACTCGGTCCGGTCGGTCGGCCGGGCGATCGCGCACGAGGCCCAGCGCCAGATCGCGGTGCTGGAGGACGGCGGCACGATCCGGCTGGAGACGCGCCACTGGGACGAGGGCCGCGGTGTCACCGAGACCCTTCGCGTCAAGGAGTCGGTCACCGACTACCGCTACTTCCCCGACCCTGACCTGGTGCCCGTGCACTGCCCGGCCGAGTGGGTCGAGGAACTGCGCACGAGCCTGCCGGAACTGCCCGCCGCCGCGCGGACCCGGTTGGAGGCCGAGGGCGTGGACGGGGCCCAGGCCGCCGCACTGGTGTCCACCTCGGGGATGCTGGCGGTGCTGGACGGGGCCGTCGAGGCCGGTGCGGACGCGCGCACGGCCGCCAACTGGTTGGTCGGAGACATCGCCGGCCAGGTCGCCGCCGCCGGCACCACGTTCACCGACAGCGGCATCACCGGGGCCCACCTGGGCGAGTTGCTGGCACTGGTCGACGACGGGACCCTGTCCAACAACCTGGCCAAGCAGGTGGTCGAACACCTGGTGGCCGACCGGGGGGCACGCATGCCGGCCGAGGTCGCGGAGGCCGAGGGCCTCCAGCAGGTGTCCGACACCGGGGAGTTGCAGGCGATCGTCGACCAGGTCGTCGCCGACAACCCCGACACGGTCGCGACCATCCGGGACGGCAACGCCAAGGCGATCGGCGCGTTGGTGGGTCAGGTCATGAAGGCCACGAAGGGCCAGGCCGATCCCCGCGCCACCAACGAACTGCTGCGGGCTTCGATCATCGACTGACGCCGGCCCGGTGTCCGGTGGGGCGCGGGCCCCGGTCAGCGACTGCCGGCCAGGGCCTCCTCGAGGCGGTCGAGGAAGACCTGCTGGTTGCCGGCCAGCGCCGGGCGGGCCTCGTCCAGCGACAGCCACTCGGCCCGGTCGACCTCCGGGAACGACTGCTGCTGGCCGGACCGTGGCGGCCACTCGATGGTGAAGGTGCCGCCGGTGGCGACCGTCGGGTCGAGGTCGCCGCGCCGCGCCAGTACGTGGATCACCTTGCGGCCGGCGCGGTGGCTGCCGAGGTCGAGGTCGGGGACGTCGTCGGGGGCCGCCGGCGCGGGCTGGCCCAGTTCCTCGGCGAACTCGCGCTCGGCGGTCGCGATCGGGGACGGGTCGTCGGGTTCGACCAGGCCCTTGGGGATGGACCACGCGCCGAGGTCCTTGCGTGCCCAGAACGGCCCGCCCATGTGCCCCAGCAGCACGTCGACCCCGTCGACCCCGTCGGCACCGTCACGCCACAGCAACAGTCCAACGCTTTGCGCGGGCTCGGTCACGACCCGGTTGCAGGGCGGCGCCCGTGGAGGCGCACCCACTCCATGACCCCGGCGGCCGCCGGCCGGGTCATCGCCACGACCTGCCGGAACCCGTCGTCGCCGCCGTAGTAGGGGTCGGGGACCTCGTCGCCGTCGGTGTCCGGGTCGAAGGTCCGGAACAGTCGGATGGTGGCGGTCGCCCCCTCGCGTTCGGCCAGGGCCTGCAGGTCGTGGAGGTTCTCACGATCCATGGCGAGCACGAGGTCGTATGACGACAGGTCGGCCGCAGCCACCTTCCGGGCCTGCCCGTCGACCACCAGGCCGGCGTCCCGACCCGCGGCGACCATGCGCTCGTCCGGGGGGTTGCCGACGTGGTAGGCGCCGGTCCCGGCGGAGTCGACCTCGACGTCGAGGCCGGCCTCGGCCGCAGCCTCGCGGATGGCGGCCTGGGCGACCGGTGAGCGGCAGATGTTGCCCAGGCACACGGTCAGGATGCGCGTCGTCATGCCGAGGCCTCCGGGGGTCGTCCGATCGTCGCCGCGAGCGTACGGTCCCCGACGTCGGCGTCCCCTCCGTCCCTGACCCCGGACCCGACACCCCATCCCGGTGGGCGTGGTTCCGGCCACGTCGTGGCGATCCGGCGCCCAGCCGGCAGCGGCGCTCATGGGGGAGGGACCGGGTGGGGGGCGGGGTACGGTCCCGGGCTGACCGACAACCCGAGAGGTCGCACGTGCGTGCCATCCAGATCACCGAGTTCGGGGGCCCAGAGGTCCTCACGCTCACCGAGTTGCCGGACCCCGAACCGACCGACGGGATGCTGCTGGTCGACGTCACCTCCGCCGGGGTGAATTATGCCGAAACCCACCAGGCCGAGGACAGCTATCTCCGGCCCCAGACGCTCCCCATGGTGCCGGGCTCCGAGGTCGTCGGCACCACGGCGGACGGGCGTCGCGTCTGCGGCTTCGCGGACACGGGTGGCTACGCCGAGCTCGCCCTGGTCCACCCGGCGATGGCCTTCGACGTTCCCGAGGGGGTGGGCGACGCCGAGGCGGTCGCGTTGCTGGGGCAGGGCTTGACCGCGTGGCACCTGCTCCAGACGTCGGCCCGGATGCGTGACGGCGAGTCGGTGGTGGTCCACGCCGCCGCCGGTGGGGTCGGGACCCTGGCCGTCCAGCTCGCCCGGCGGTGGGGGGCTTCGGCCGTCATCGGCGGGGCGTCGACGGCCGCCAAGCGCGAACTCGCGACCCGGCTGGGTGCCACCGCGACGTTCGACTCGCGGGCGGACGACGTCAACACCGCGATCCGCGAGGCAGCCGGGGGCAAGGTCGACATCGTGCTGGACATGGTCGGGGGCCGCACGACCGACGACTCCATGAAGGCGCTCGCGCCGCTGGGACGGCTGGTGCACTATGGGATGGCCTCGCGGGTGGCGCCGACCCGGATCAGCCCGCCCGAGTTGATGGGCCGCTCGCAGGGGATCCTCGGCTTCTGGCTGGTCCACCTGATGTCGGACGCGGCCACGATGCTGGCCCCGCCGATGGAGGCGATGCTGGGGCTGGTCGCGGCCGGCGAACTGGAGGTGGTCGTCGAGGGCAGCTTCCCGCTGTCCGAGGCGCATCGCGCCCATGAGGCCCTGCGTTCGCGTGCGACCACCGGCAAGGTCGTCCTGGACTGCACCGCCTGACCCAACCGCCCGACCCGGCCGCCCGACCCAACCGCCCGACCCGGCCGCCCGACCCGGCTGGCCTAGGCTGGCCGGCGACCGCGACCACGGACGACCACGTGCCCGATCCCGCCGGCGACCTCGCCCCCCACCTTGCCACCGTGCTGGCTGCCAACGCCGACTGGGCTGCCACCGACCACGACCCGGAGGCGCCGAAGGTGCCGAGCCGGGCGCTGGCCGTGGTCACCTGCATGGACGCCAGGCTGGACCCGTTGCGGTCGTTGGGGCTGGCGGTGGGGGAGGCCCACGTGCTCCGCAACGCCGGTGCGCTGGTCACCGACGACGTCGAGCGGTCGCTGGTGCTGAGCCAGTACGCGTTGGGGACGACGACGGTGCTGGTGGTCGGCCACACCGACTGTGGCCTGCTCGACCACGACGAGGACGCCACCGCGAGCCAGGTCGAACAGGAACGCGGCACCCGTCCACCGATGGCGCTGGGCTCGGTCGACTCGGTGGCCGGGGGGGTCCGTGACGGCATCGAGCGGCTGCGGACGTCCGCGCTCCTGCGCCATCGCGACGCCATCCACGGCTTCGTCCACGACGTCGGGACCGGCCGCCTCGAACGGGTCGACTGACCGGACCGCGACCGCCTCAGGCCAGCCACGACCGGACCAGGCCGCGCAGCAGCCCGATGTTGACGTTGCGGTCGGCGCTGGTCCACACCACGGCTCGTTCGTCCACGCGGCACCCCTTCGCGAGGTCGCGCTTGCGGCGGACCCGGGTCGAGGACGTGACCTTGTCGTGCTTGGTGGCCACCACCGTGAACCTGATGCCGGATTCGCGCAGCCAGTCGAGCATCTCGACGTCGAGCCTGGTCGGCCCGACCTCCCCGTCGACCAGGACCAGGGTCATCACCAGCCCGGGTCGGTCGAGCAGGTAGAGGTCGACCATGTCCTGCCACTGCTCACGGTCACGCTTGGACGCCTTCGCGTAGCCGTAGCCGGGACAGTCCATCACCGTGCCGGCGGTGGTGACGTCCGGCTCGGACCCGGCATCGTCGGATCCCGCGTCGTCCCCAACGGCCGCGACCACGAACAGGTTGAGCAGTTGCGTCCGGCCGGGGGTCTTGGACGTCCGGGCCAGCCCCTTCTCACCGGCGACGGCGTTCAGCAGCGACGACTTGCCCACGTTCGATCGCCCGACGAACGCCACCTCGGCGCGGGTCGGGGGCAGGTCGTGGTGGCCGGTCGCCGACTGCACGAACGACAGACGCAACGGCGCGGTCGAGGATGCATCCGACGGTGGTGGCGCGGGAGGTGGAGGGGCCATGGCCGCACGGTAGCGGTGGCCGAGGATCGACCGATCCAGTGGGATAACGCCGTCGGTTATTCTCGATCTCGGCCAGCCCGAGAGGAATCCGCATGCCGATCGATCCCCGGGAGTTCGCCGCGCGCAGGCAGTCGTTCGGTGCCGCCGCAGAGGTCTACGACCGGACCCGGCCGGACTACGCGGCCGAGGCGGTGGCGTGGTGCCCGAGCCCGCCGGACTGGCCCCGCTGCGGGTCGCCGACGTCGGCGCCGGCACCGGGAAGCTGACCGCTGTCGTTCTGGCCCTCGGCCACGAGGTCGTGGCGGTCGAGCCGGACGAGGACATGCTCGCACGGCTGCGCGGCCGCCTCGGCGGCGACGACCGGTTGTCGACGGCCAGCGGGACGGCCGAGGACCTGCCGCTGCCCGACGAGGCGGTCGACGCCGTGGTCTGTCGACAGGCCTGGCACTGGTTCGACGAGGCCGTCGTCGGGCCCGAGTTCGCGCGTGTGCTCCGTCCCGGTGGGGTGACGGCGGCGTGCCGGTCCGCTCACCCGTGGACGCCGGCGATCTCCAGCAGGTCGGTGATCTGTCGGACCTGGCCGCCCGAGCCGGGGATGACGTCGACGAAGGTCTTGTTCACCGCGACGTCGTCCCGGTTGGCGAGGTAGCTGTTCGGGTCCTGCTTGACGAAGCTGATGATCGTCTCGGCGACGATCCGGCTGCCCAGTTCACCCAACCGTTGCCCGCCGTGCTGGACGGCGGCCTCGCGCAGGACGTAGTACCACAGGGGTGTTCGCTTGTGGAAGCCGTACTGCACCAGGACGTCGGCGATGTCCGAGTCCTCGCCGTCGGTCAGTTGGTCGGCCGACAGCGGGCGCAGCCGGAAGGCATGGCTCATCGCCTGGGCGGTGGGGATGCACAGCTTCTTGCCGCGCAGCAGGTTCGCCCGGGCGAGGTTGCCCAGGACCGGATCGCCCACCCGTCCCTCGAAGGGGAGCGTGCCCAGGCCGGCGGCGATCTTGGTGTCGATCTTGCGGGCCATCTGCACGGTGGACGCGGTCCCGGCGTAGAAGTCCCAGTCGATGACGAACTCCTCCTTCAACTGGTCGTCGACGTCGAAGTAGTCGTCGCTCTGGGCGTTGCTGGCGAAACCGAGCAGCTGGTTGATCGGTCGCGGTGCCGTGCCGGCGTTGGGCTGGTACTCCGGTCGCACCATCGAGTGCGCGAACCGGAAGGCAGCCACGGAGTATTCCAGCGGCATGAAGGCGTGTGGACGTCCCGCCACGGCCCCCAGGAACCGCGGACCGTTGGCCAGGGTGTCGGCCACGACGCCCTGATCGCACACGGTTGGCAGCCAGTCGTTGACGACCACGAACTGGAAGGCCCAGCGACACAGCTGGCGGGCGCGGACGTGGCGCTGCACGTCGGAGCCGGATGGCTGGGCGTCCATCACCGCGTTGTGGAACGCCATCATGGCGAACTGCAACTGGCTGAGGTTGAGGTTCTCGTCGTTGCGAGCGTCCGGGATGACGGCCTCGCGGCCTTCGCGCGGGACGTCGCGACGGTCGCCGGCCCGGAACAGCCGCAGTCGCAGGTCGGCCTCGTGGACCTTCTGGGTCTGTGACGTGACGGCGTCGGGCGTGCCGTAGGCCGCCAGTGCCGGCGACTCGCCGAACACGCTGTCCAGGTCGAAGTCCGGTCGCCGGCCGTTGCGCACCTCGACGACCACGTCGTCGGGGTCGGCGGCGTCGACCGGCTCGTAGTTGCCGATCTGACTCAGCCCGTGTTCGCGGTCGGTCCGGGCGGTGGTGTCGTGGTCGATGAACTGGCCGAAGTAGGTGTAGACGGCCGGCGTGTCGGAGAAGTCCGCTGACCCCCCGGTGTCGCCGGCCATCTCGGTGCCCAGGGTCTTCAGGCCCTCGGTGCACTCGGGGCCGTCAGGCACCAGGCAGGCCGAGGAGCGGGCCGCGTCCGGGAACAGGTAGTCGAAGTTGGTGGAGAACAGGATCTCGCCCTCGACCTCGAGGCCGGTGGCGTGGTTGAGGAGGTCAAACATGTGGTGTGCCCTTTCGATCGGGGCGTGTCACGACGACGGCCACCCCGGCCGGTCGCGGCGACCCCGCACCATCGTCGATGGTGCGATGGGGACTGACCCGTGCCACGACCTGCCCCGGAGTTCACCCCCGGTCACCCATCGGGAGCGGGCGTCCGATGCCCTGATCCCCGGTCACGCGAAACCGCGCACCCGGCTGCGGCCAGCGCGCGATCACCGCTCGGCGGTCCCCGGCGTCAGGAAACGGGCACGTCCGGCCCGGGGATCGACGCCGTGGCCCCGATCAGCCGGTCGGATCCCGCCAGGTGGCCGGCCACGGCCAGCGGTACCAGCAGGACCAGCAGCACCACCAGCGGCAGGTTCCACGACCCGGTGGCGTCGGCGAGCACACCCACGAGCAGTGGGCCCGGCAGGCCCACCAGGTAGCCGATGCTCTGGGCCATGGTGGACACCTGCATGGTGTCGGCCGGGGTCGCCGTCCGCAGACCGATCAGGGCCAGGCTGATCGGGAAGCCGGCGAAGCCCACCCCCAGCAGCGCCGACCACAGCCACGCGAGGCCGACCGGTTCGACCAGCAGTCCCACGTAGGCCAGCGCCCAGGGCACCACGACCACCCACGCCCCCAGCCGCTGGTGTGGTCGGCCGGCCAGCCATCCCGGCACCAGTAGCGACACCGGGATGGAGACCACGGTGACGACACCTACCATCGCCCCGGCCTCGTCCGCGGCCATCCCCTCGGCGCGCAGCATCGTCGGCAGCCAGCCCATGACGATGTAGGCGACCATCGACTGCAACGCGAAGAACGCGGTGAGGGCGACCGCCACCCGGTCGCGCCGCAGGGTCCGCCACGTCAGGGCGCTGGTGCCGCGTTCGCGCCGTGCGCCGGCCGAGACCGACCGGGACGCCGGGAGCCACGCCGCCAGCCCGACGACCCCGACCGCGGCCCAGACGGCCAGCGCCACCGGCCACCCGCCGGTCGCGGCGGCCAACGGGACCGTCAGGCCGGCGCCTGCGGCCGCGCCCAGTTGCAACGACGAGACGTAGGCCCCGGTCATCCATCCCTCGCGGCCCCCGAACCCCGCCCGCACCACGACCGGCAGCAGGACGTTGACGATCGCGATGCCGACCATCACCACCACGGTGCCGGCCAGCAGCACCGCGGCACCGCCCACCGGTCGCACCAGCGTCCCGACGACGACCAGTGCCATCGCCGCCCCGATCGCCGAACCCAGCGAGAGGCGACGTCGCAGCCAGGGCACGAACGCGCTGGCGATGCCGAACACGATCACCGGCGCGGAGGTCAGGACGCCCGCCAGGCCGGCGTCGATCCCGAGGTCCGCACGGATCTCGTCCAGCACCGGCCCGACCGCGGTGACCGGCAGCCGCATGCTCAGGGCCACCAACAGGATCGCGGCCGCCAGTCCCCACGAGCCGCGACGACCTCGGGCGGTGGTGGGCGTGCGTTGGTCCACGGTCACGTTGGTGATCCCACCGGACGACAGTGCTGGGCCGCGCCAGCCTAGGCCGCGCAGGTTGCCGCCGGCCCAACCCCGCACGCTCCCACCACGGTCACGGACCCCGGCGTGCGAGCGCCTGCCGACCACGGTCGTGGGCCCGGCCGCTCGGACCCCGGCCGCGACGTGGTCCGAGGCCGTCCTGCCATACGATCGGGGGTCCCCGGCACGTCGACGAGGACGGGTCGAGGTCGCAGCAGAAGGGCCTTCCGTGCGACTCGAGCACATCCACCAGCCTGCCGACATCCGTGGGTTGGGTGCAGACGACCTGCAGGAACTGGCCGGTGACCTGCGTGCACACGTCATCGACGCCGTCGCCCAGGTGGGCGGACACCTCGGCTCGAACCTGGGTGCCGTCGAACTGACGCTGTCCCTGCACCGGTCGTTCGACTCGCCCCGGGACATGATCCTGTGGGACACCGGGCACCAGGCCTACGTCCACAAGATGCTGACGGGTCGCAGCGACCAGTTCGACACGCTGCGCCAGGACGGCGGCCTGGCGGGCTACCCGCAGCGGGCCGAGAGTCCCCACGACGTGATCGAGAACTCCCACGCGTCCACCGCGTTGGCGTGGGCCTACGGGATCGCCGAGGGCCAACGCTTCCTCCCCGCCCCCGATCGCCGGGGGGTGGTCGCCGTCGTCGGTGACGGCGCCCTGACCGGCGGCATGGCCTACGAGGCCCTCAACAACATCGGGCACGACCAGACCCCGCTGACCATCGTCCTCAACGACAACGGCCGCTCCTACGCCGAGACGATCGGCCGGCTGTCCAGCCAGGTCTCCCGTGTCCGGATGGACCCGCGCTACCGCACGTGGCGCACGCGGGCCGACTCGATGATCGAGCGCATCCCGTTGGTCCATCGCCTGACCGGTGCGAGCCTGCGCGGCATCAAGCACGCCGTCGCGGATGCGCCCGCGCTGCAGGCCTTCGTCGAGGCGCTGGGCGTGCGTTACCTCGGCCCCGTCAATGGCCACGACGTCGGGGCCATGGACGCCGCCTTCGCAGCCTCGGAGCGGTTCGACGGTCCCACCCTGGTGCACGTGCTGACCGAGAAGGGCAAGGGGTACGAACCGGCCGAGACCGATCCCGAGAAGCGCCTGCACGACACGTCCCCGTTCGACCCGGCGACCGGTGAGGCCACCGGGCGCACGGGTCGGTCCTGG
Organism: Nitriliruptorales bacterium; assembly: GCA_024637135.1. GTDB lineage: Bacteria > Actinomycetota > Nitriliruptoria > Nitriliruptorales > Nitriliruptoraceae > Salsipaludibacter. Next base: position 31,969 of record JAGXFT010000016.1, read on the forward strand.
ACGGCGGCGTTCTCGGACGCCCTGATGGGCATCTGTGACGAGGTGCCGGAGGTGGTCGCGCTGACCGCCGCGATGCCGGGCTCGACCGGGTTGCTGCCGATCGCCGAGCGCCATCCCGACCGGGTCATCGACGTCGGCATCGCCGAACAGCACGCCGTGACGGCCGCCGCCGGCCTGTCACACGCCGGTCGCATCCCGGTCGTGGCCGTGTACGCACCCTTCTTCCCGCGCGCGTTCGACCAGGCCAACCTCGACGTGGGCCTGCACCGCGAGCACGTGGTGTTCGCCTTCGACCGGGCCGGGATCACCGGGCCGGACGGGCCCAGCGCGCACGGCGTGCTGGACCTCGCCCTGTGCCTGCGGATTCCCGACATGACCGTCCTCGCGCCATCCAGCGACCGCGAGGTCGAGGCGTTGCTGCGCACGGCTGTCTTGGACGTCGAGGGCCCGGTCTCGTTGCGGTTCTCGCGAGGCACCTGCCCGACCGGCGACGCCGTCGGCACCGGACTGCAGGCTCGCCAGGTCCGCGACGGCACCGACGTCGTCGTCGTGGCCGTGGGCGACCGGGTGGGCCCGGCCGTCGCCGCCGCGCGCATGCTCGCCGTCGACGGGATCGACGCGGCGGTGTGGGACGTCCGGTGTGTGCGACCGCTGGACCCGGCACTGGTCGCGGCTGCGGCCGCCGCACCGCTCGTCGTCACGGTCGAGAACGGGGTCGTCGGTGGCGGTGCCGGGGCGTTCGTCGCCGATGCCGTGGTGGACCATGCCGGCTTGCGCGACGCCCCGCCCGTCCTGCGCCTGGGCGTGCCCGACACCTACGTCCCGCACGGCACCCAGGACCGACTGCTGGCCGGACTGGGGCTGGACGCCGACGGGATCGCTGCCGCGATCGGCAAGGCCGTCAACGACCTCGCCTGATCGCCGCCCGTCGCGTCACGAACGCGACCCGGCCAACAGTGCCTGCACGGACAGCGCGATCAGGGCCCCCAGCAGTCCACCGCCGAGCACGTCCAGCGGCAGGTGCACGCCCAGTTCCATGCGCCCGAGCGCGACCAGGACCGCGAGTCCGGCGGCCACGAGGCGCTCGCCCCGGTACAGCTCCGGCCACAACGCGACGACCAGGGCCACCACGGTGGCAGTGTGGCCGGAGGGATAGCCCGCGGTGTCGAGCTCCACGCTGGGGTCGATGCCCAGCAGCACGTCCGGACGCGGCCGGCCGACCACCGCCTTGGCAACCAGCGCCGCGACCCACGCCACCGACCCGGACAGGCCCATGCGCAACGCGTAGTCGCGGTTGAAGATGGCCACCAGCAGGGCGGCGAAGCCCACGCCGAACATGGTGCCGGCCGGCTGCACGAAGGTCAGCAGGCCCTCCCACCAGCCCCCGTGGCCACTCAGGAGGTCGAACACAGTGTTCTCGGCCCACGACAACTCGAACTGGGCCAGCACGGTGGTGAACGCGAAGGCCAGGGCCACGCCCAGGAGCACCCGGCGGGACACCGAGGGTGGGGCGGACTTCCGTGCGGCCATGACGGCTCCTGCGGGGACGGCGGACCTGCGTCGTCCCAGTGCACTCGCTCGGCGGGCCCACGTCCAGCAACCCGCCCCGGGGGACCGCGCACTTGACGCCGCGACCAGTGATGCGGTTGGATGGGCGCACGGTCCGAAGCCACGGGCCCGACATGAAGGCACGTCCACACATGCGCCACGTCGCGAGCATTCCGCACGGCACCCTCGGTGGTGTCCAGGTGGTCGTGCTCGTGGTCGTTGGCTAGCGCGCCCTCCGAAGCTTCGGACGGCGCGCAACCTCCCGGAACCGGGAGGTTTTTCGCATCCGGGGCCCCGGCAGGTGCCAGCAGCGCACGCGGTAGCGTGTGGGCGTCGGCGAAGGAATGACGCGATGCAGGTCACCGGTGCACAGGCAGTCATGCGCAGCCTCGAAGAGGTCGGCGTCGACGTCGTCTTCGGCTATCCCGGCGGGGCCATCCTGCCCGCCTACGACCCCCTGATCGAGGCCGACCTCACCCACGTGCTGGTTCGCCACGAGCAGGGCGCCGTGCACGCCGCCGAGGGCTACGCGCACGCCTCGGGCAAGGTGGGGGTCTGCATC
>JAGXFT010000152.1 GCA_024637135.1 Nitriliruptorales bacterium
ATGTCGAAGATGTCGATCGCGTCGAGCACCAACCGGGTGAGCAGCGATGCCCGGTCGGCGTCGAACAGCCGTGACAGCTCCCGGCCGACCCGGTCATCGTTGAGCAGACCGACCTGATCGGCGGACAGGTCGAGCAGGGCCGGGTCGAACTGTTCGGCCCACTCGCCGAGGGCATAGACCGGACGACGGCCGGCGATGAGGTTTCGGACGACCACCGCGAGCACCGCCGACGGTGCGAGTTTGACCCGTACGTCGTCGTGCGGGACGAACTGCTCGAGTACATCAGCCAGGCCGAGCCGGTCGATGAACGTGTTGATGATCGGCAGCGGTCCGAGCAGCTGGGTGTCGAGCGCGAAGTCGTCGGCCACGTCATCAGTCCTTGCCATCGTTCGACGGATCGTGGTCACGTCACCTGATCGTCACCTGAACGGTGGTCCCTCGCCGCCAGTGTGGTGGACCGATTTTCGTGGAGCGGGCTGGCCTTCTTGCGAAGCTCTATTCGTGTTCTGGATGTGGGGTTTCGGATACCTTTGTGGGACCAGGGGAGGGCCCATGGCCGACAGCACCCACGAGCGCCTGTGGACGTTCCTGAGCAACCACGGCCACGTGCTGATCTGCATCGCCCATGACTCAGGCATCCGTGGCCGTGAGATCGCCGCCAAGGTCGGAATCACCGAGCGTGCCGCGCAGAAGATCGTCGCGGACCTTGTGGACGCCGGCTACATCCGCCGCGACCGGATCGGACGGCGCAACCATTACGAGATCAACCCGGAGCTCCCCTTGCGCCATCCCGTGGAGAACGAGCACTCGATCGGGGATCTGCTCATGGCACTCGCCGCCGAGGCACCGTCGTAGGATCCACCTGAACAACGCGTCCACCCTCGGACCCGCGACACGGAGAGACCACATGGCAAGCGGCGTCGAGGACGTTCCCCTTCCCGGGTTGGGGTCCGCTACACGTTCGTTGGGTCGTCGGGGATCGCGGCCAAGCTGATCGACGACCAGGGCTGGCTGGCCAACCGAGAGACACCCGTCGTCCTGTTGCTGTTGATGGCGGAGGATCTCGTGATGGCCGCCTACCTGCCCCTGCTCGGCGCGGTCGTGGCTGGTGGTGGCGCAGCCGTCGTGGACCGGCTCGGTGACCGTGGTCCTCGCGGCGCAGGGGTCAGCCTGTTCGTTGCCAGCAGATTCGGGCACTCCATCTAGTCGTGCGGTCACGTCACCCTCAAGCGACGCACTACTGCTCGGCGTGATGGGGGTCACGCTCATCGTCGCCGGACTCGCAGTGCGCCTGCACATCTCGGCGGCAGTCGGCGCCTTCCTCGTTGGCATCGCGCTCTCGGGGCCGCTGCAGGAGCGCGCGCACGGCGTGCTTCGGCCGTTGCGTGACCTGTTCGCCGCGAGCTTCTTCGTGCTGTTCGGTCGCCAGGTGGACCCTCGCAACATCCCTCAGGTGCTCCTGGCCGCGCTCGTGTTGGCATTGGTGACTGCAGCGACGAATCGGACGTCGCGGCCGACAGTGGCGCCGGAAGATGTCAAGTCGATGTTGCCGGTCTGTTCGGTCGGGTTTGGTTGGTGGTGGCGGGCTTGTTGATCCAGACGTGGCGGGGGATGGTGGGTGCGGCTGGTGGGCGGGTGAACCTGTCGGGATAGGCGGCGTAGGCGGCGTCCAGGACGTGCTGTCGGCCGTCGCGGATGGCGGGGGCGGTGCCGTCGTGGACGTCAGCGGGATGGTGCAGCCCCACCGCTGAGTGGTAGTGCTCGGCGTTGTACCAAACGACGAACCGGGCGAACCAGGCGCGGGCGTGGGCGAGGTCGTCGAACCGATCGGGGTAGTCGGGCCGATACTTGGCGGTCTTGAAGTTCGCCTTCGAGAACGGGTTGTCGTTGGACACCCTGGGGCGTGACAGGCTGCGGGTCACCCCGAGGTCTTCCAGCAGTTGCGCGACCGACAGCGACGTCATCTGCGGGCCCCTGTCAGAATGCAACACCAGCTGGTCACGATCGACCTGCTGGCGGGTCGCGGAGGTCGCGATCAACCGCTTCGCGACCACGTCGGACTCGGTGGTCTCGACCGTCCAGCCCACGATCGCGCGCGAGTAGATGTCCAGCAGCACGTAGAGATACAACCAGTCGCGGCGGGCCGGGCCGGCCAGCCGGCTGATGTCCCACGACCACACCTTGGTTCGGCCCGGTCGCGTGCACGCGGGGCTTGACATGGGAAGGCTTGCGTGCGTGGCCACGGCGACGTTCACCGACCAGACCGGCCTCGTGCAACAGCCGATACATCTGCCGGATCGAGCACACGTAGGTGCCTTCGTCGAGCAGCGTGGCGTACACCTGCGCCGGCGCGAGGTCGGCGAACCGTTGGGTGCACAACAGCCCCACGATCCGGTCACGTTCGGCGTCGTCGATCCGGGCCGGATGCGGCTTGGGTGGCCCACCGGTGGCACGCGAGGGCCGGACCCGGCCACGTCCCTGGGCCTGTTGGCGGCGGTGACGCCAGGTCCGCGGCGCCACCCCCATCGCCTGACAGGCACGACCCCGACCGACCCGCGGGGTCCACTGCTCGATCATCTGGGCGGTGTGCTGGTCGAAGGTGTCGCGCTGCTGGGGGCCGAGATCTGCTGCAGCAGCGCGAAGGCTTTTCCCTGGGTGCCGATCAGCTCCTCCTGGGTCGCAACCCGCTCACGCAGCTCGGCGTTCTCCGCTCGGAGCCGCGCGAGTTCGGCACGGACCGGATCGGTCGCTGCCGGGCCGGGCTTGCGGTCAGCCAACCCACGCAGCGCACCCTGGTCGCGCTGCTTGCGCCACTCCGAGATCAGCGACGAATACAGATCCTCACGGCGCAGATCACGCCCACCTGCCCACGCTCGGCAGCGTCGATCTCTTCCAAGATCTCCAGTTTGTAGGTCGCGGGCCAGGATCGGCGTGCACGTCGCACCTCGGTCTTGTCCGGGGCGCGGGACACCCGAGGTCGAGGTCTTGCCGCCGGTGGTTGCCATGTCGTGCGGTCCTCTCCCCGCCTCAACGAACCTCTACAGGTTCGGCGGCAACCACCAGTGTGGCAGCCAGGGGCTGCGACCGCGCTCATCGCTGGCGGCGAGTTCTCCATCGTTATCGCAGAGATCGGTGTCGCCGCCGGGATCGAGCATCGACTCGGCGCACTGGCGACGACCTGTGTCCTCATCGTGGCGGTCGCCGGGCCGCTGGCTGCCTGCTTCGGCTCAAGATCGCGAGGCATCCCTGACACGGCCGATGCATAGGAAGCGTGACGCTCGACCGGGGCGCCGAGGGCGGCCGTCACTCGTGCTCGCCGACAGACGTGGCACCGTCCGGGTCCGTACCGAGGATGCCGGCGTGGCTGGACGTGATCGGTGGCAGCTCGATCCCGGCGGCGCGGTCTCGCTTGTCGGCCCGCACAGACGCGACGATCGCGATGGTCAGGATCGCGGCGATGATCCCGACCGACGCGGCGATGGGCAGGTGGTAGACCTCGAGCAACAGCATCTTGACACCGACGAACGCGAGGATCGCGGCCAGGCCCGTATCCAAGTAGCGGAAGCGTCCTGCCATACCGGCCAGTGCGAAGTACAGGGCACGCAGTCCCAGGATCGCGAAGGCGTTGGACGCGAAGATGATGAACGGCTCACGACTCACGGCGAGAATCGCCGGTACCGAGTCGACCGCGAACACCACGTCCGTCAACTCGATGAGAATCAGCACGGAGAACAGGGGCGTGGCCAACAGCGCACCAGAGCGGCGGGTGAAGAACTTCTGACCGTCGTACTCGGTCGTCGAGGGGATGATGCGCTGGACCAGCTTCAGGACCGGGTTGTTCTCCGGGTGGGCCTCCTGCCCCTTGTGCTTGAGCATCCGGTAGGCCGTGAGGAGCAGGATCGCGCCGAAGACGTACAGGATCCAGTCGAACTGCTCGAGGAGTGCCACGCCGGCGAAGATGAAGATGGCGCGCAGCACCAAGGCGCCGAACACTCCCCAGAACAGGACCCGGAACTGGTACTTGTTGGGCACGCCGAAGAACCCGAAGATCACGGCCCAGACGAACACGTTGTCCACCGACAACGACTTCTCGATCAGGTAGCCGCCGTAGTACTCGCCAGCAGCGGCCCAGCCGAACGCCTGGGCGACGACCAGTCCGAAGGCGAGCCCGACCGAGATCCAGACCGCCGACTCGATGATCGCCGCGCGCATCGTGACATCATGCGGTTTGCGATGCACGATCAGCAGGTCGGCCACCAACATGACGACGATCGCCCCGGCGAGGGCGGCCCATGCCCACGACGGGACATCGAGGACAGCGAAGGTGGTGTTGACCGACGTCTCGGCAGCGAGCAGCACGGGGGCAATCATTCTCATCAGTGGGCGCTCGGAAAGCGCCCGGGTGTTGGCCGCGTCGATCGACGGACTCGGTCATCATACTATCTGCTATTCGCGAACACAACTTCGTAATTCCGGTTCTCCTTAGCCTGAATCCACCGTTTCTGTGTGGTGAGGTGTGGGGTCGGGGCGTCGGGGTGGGCGCTTCTGCGGAAGCGCTTGGATGGGTGGTCGGTCGCGGGTCGTGACGCGGTTGGGGTGGTCCGGGACGGGGCTGGTGGCAGGCTGGCGCGGGCCGTGCGACATGGATGGGTGTCGGTCAGGCGATCGTGGGGAGGGCGCGTAGTCGTGTGAGCAGTCGAAGGAACTGGTCGGCCCAGGGCCAGCGGGTGGGCAGACGTAGCGAGGGCATGTTGGCGCTGGTGGTGAGCCGTCCGGGCAGGGCGAGCAGGCGCCGTCGGAAGGTCGCGGCGGTGGCCAGCACCGATGGCGTGGTGGGGTCGCGGCCGATGAGTTGGGTCCATCGCACGATGTTGTGGGCGATGGTGGTGGCGACCAGCCACGCGGCGTTGGCGTTGAACACCCCGGAGGGGCAGTGGTTGAGTCCGGAGCCTTCCTTGAGGTCGCGGATCGCGAGTTCGACGACCGCGTGGGCGCGGTGCTCGCGGTCCAGGATCACGGCGTTGCCGGTGCGGTTGGTCACAAACGCGTGGTGGCGCCATTCGTCGAACAGCACCAGCGCCTCGGGGTCGTCATCGATGCGGGTGCGCCGCACGATCAGGCGACGTTGGTTGTAGACGGTCTCGGCGATCTGGGCGGTCCCGCCCCGGGTGTAGGGGATGGTGACCCACGCGTCGTCGTCGATCGCAGCGATCGTGGCCACCAGCGGCTTGGTACGCCGCACGGTGATCGAGAACTCGACGTCATGGTCCTCACACGCCGTCATCACCGTCTTGGACCAGTAGCCGGCGTCGGCCCGCAACGTCAACCGTCCCGTCGCGCCGGCACGACGGACCCGTCCGACCGTTTCGCGGACGAACCGTTGGGCACCGCGGGCGGTGTTGGCCGAGCCCTTGCGCATCCGGGCGTGCAGGATCTCGCCGGTGTCGCCGCGGGTGGCCAGCAGCGGATGCAGACACCGCACCCGGCCGTGCCCGAACCCTGCGCCCTGCTTGGCGTAGCCGTGGACCTCACACTCGGTGGAGTCCATGTCGATGAACATCGGCCCGTCGCCCGGGCCGGCCCCGCCGGCCCACGCCCGGGTCAGCAGCCGTTCGGTGACGTGG
>JAGXFT010000153.1 GCA_024637135.1 Nitriliruptorales bacterium
CTGACCATCGTGCCCAGCCGGATCCGCTCGGTCACGGGTCCGAGCGCGGCGATGGTCGACCACGCGTCCAGGGTGCTGCGCTCGGTCCGGCCGATGACCGACTGGTAGTGGTCGGAGCGGAACAGGCCCTCCAGCCCGGCGGGGTCCGACGCCGCGTGACACGACCGGTGGGCACCGACAGGGGAAGTGGGAGGGGAGGTGGGAGCGTGGTCGGGAGTAGCCTCGTCGGGGGTGCGGTCCGCGTCGGAACCGTGCGCGACGCCGTCAGCCACGATCCGAGGAACGCCCATGGGCACCACCGCCGACGTCGTGGTCGTGGGGGCCGGCCTCGCCGGCCTGAACTGTGCTCGCCACCTGGTCCGGGCCGGACGCTCCGTGGCGGTGGTCGAGGCCAACGACACCGTCGGTGGCCGGGTCCGGACCGACGACGTGGACGGGTTCCTGCTGGACCGCGGCTTCCAGGTCCTGCTGACGCACTACCCGGAACTGCAGGCCGACATCGAGCTGGACGCACTGGACCTGCGGGCGTTCTCCGCCGGGGTGACGGTGCGACGAGACGGGCGGTTCGTGCGACTGGCCGACCCGACCCGCGAGCCCCTGTCCGCCCTGCGGGCGCTGCGCCTGGCCACGCCCCTGGACGGCCTGCGGTTGTTGCTGTGGAGACGGCGGGTACTGGGTCGCGACGGCGACCTGCTCGCGACCGATCCCCAGTTGGCGGTGGCCGCATTGCTCGACCGACGCAACTTCTCGGACGACCTGGTGGACGGGTTCTTCCGCCCGTTCGTGGCCGGGACCTTCTTCGACCCGGACCTCGCGACGTCCAGCCGGTTCGTGGAACTGGTGTTCCGGTCGTTCTTCCGCGGCAGGGTCACCGTGCCGGCAGGCGGGATGCAGCGACTGCCGGAGCAGGTGGCCTCGGCCCTGCCCCCCGACGCGCTCCACCTGGGCTCGCCGGCGGTGGCGATCGCGAGCGGGTCGGTCCGCACACCGGACCGGGAGTTCACCGGCGAGCACGTGGTCGTGGCCACCGAGGCCCCCGCGGCCGCGGACCTGCTGGGCGACCGGATCGTGGTCAACACGGCAGAACGCGGTGGCGTCACGGTCCACTACGCAGCCGACGCATCGCCCGTCGGCCGTCCGGACCTGGTGTTGGACGGGGACGGCGGGCCCGTCACCACCGTGGCCGTGATGAGCGACGTGGCCCCCGGGTACGCCCCGGACGGACGCCACCTGGTGTCGGTGTCGGTGACCGGGATCCCGGCCGGCGACGACGACGGGATCGACCGGTTGGTCCGGGCCCAGTTGCGTGGTTGGTGGGGCGGCGACGTCGGTGACTGGCACCGGCTCCGACTTGATCGCATCCCGTACGCCCAGCCGCGCATGGACCCGCGCGACCTCCCCACCCTGCGCCGCCCCGTCCGGGTGGACGATCGCACGTGGATCTGCGGCGATCATCGGGACACCGCGTCGTTGCAGGGCGCGCTGGTCTCCGGCCGTCGCACCGCCGAGGCGATCCTTGGTGCCTGACACCGATGGGCAGCCTGGCGCCGAGGCGCGTCACGGCCGTCCAGGGCATCGACCGATGCGCCCGTCCGGTGACCCCCGATGAGGGACGGGTCCGAGGAGGACGGTGGTGCCGTTCCGCTCGGGGACGGTGTGGTCGCCGGCTGCGGCGTGCTGGGAGCGGCCGCCCTGGTCGTCGCCGGCGCCAACGACCGGATGGGCATCGCGCTCGTCGGACTCGCCCTGCTGACCGTGCTGACCGCCGTCGCCAGCCACACCGCCGTCGTCGGTGGCCGGACGACGACGGCCCGCCGCACGGCCGGGGTCGTGGCGGCGGCGATCGCCACCGGCCTGTTCCTTGCCTTCGCGTCGGGGACCGGTGCGATCGCCGTCGCGGCGATCTCCGTGGTCGCCGGCCTGGGCCGGACCGGGTCGTGGCCACTGCGGACCATCGGCCTGGTGTCACTGGCGGTCGTGGCCGTGGCCGCCGTGACCGGAGCCTGACGTCGGCGGCGACCCTCCACCACTGGCCGGTCAGCCTGCCGGCTCGACGTGGACCGGGGTCCCGTTGAACGCGGCGTTGCCGGTCAGTTCGTCCACCAGTCGATCGTCGGTCAGGTCGTTGATGCTGACCCCTGCATGGCGCGCCGCCACCGCCAGTTCCACGCCGTCCCGGCCGTGCCCGTACCCGTGCGGGATGCTGGCGACGCCGACCATGACCTCGTCGCTGACCTCGACGGGCAGGACCACCTCGCCGACCCGCGACCACACCCGGACGTCCTCGCCGTCCGTGAGGTCGCGGCTCGCCGCATCGTCGGGGTGGACCAGCACGGTGCACCGGGGCCGCCCGCGGACCAGGCGCTCGGCGTTGTGCAGCCACGAGTTGTTGTCGCGCAGGTGGCGTCGCCCGATCAGCGCCAGCGGTCCGGGACCGTCGGAGGCGTCGTCGCCGTCGCCCGCAGCGAACCACGCCGCCACCCGCTCAAGGTCGTCGACCAGGACATCGGGGGCCAGGTGGATCCGGTGGTCATCGGTGAACAGCCGATCCGGCAGGCGAGGTTCCAGCGGACCCAGGTCGATGCCGGCCGGGGCGGCCCGCAGGTCGTCCAGCGTGAGGTCGTGGGGGCCGTCGCGCAACCCGGCGTCGACCAGGGCCGACGGCGGCGCGACGTGCAGCGGGTCGGACTCGTCCCACGGCCGCTCGTCGCTCGCCAGTCGCCGCGCCAATCCACGGATGATGTCCGACTCGGTCCGACGGTCGTCGCCCACCTCGAAACACGGGTCGGACCAGTCGGCGACGTTGCGCACGGCCAACAGGTTGAAGGTGAGGTCGTAGTGCTCGACCTCCAACCCGGTGGTCGGCGGCAGGATGACGTCGGCGTGACGGGTGGTCTCGTTGATGTGGATGTCGATCGCGACGTGGGCGTCCAGTCCCGCGAAGCCGTCGTCGAGTTGGCGTCCGTTGGGGGTCGACAGGACCGGGTTGCCGGCCATCGTGACCATGCCCCGGATCTGCCCCTCGCCGGACGTCAGCATCTCCTCGCCCAGCACCGCCACCGGCAGTTCGCCGCCGAACTCCGGCAGGCTGCGGACGCGCGAGTGCCAGCGGGCCGGCCCCCCGGTGCGCCACGGCAGCACGGCGTCGACCGCGGGGGTCGTGAACATCGCTCCCCCGGCGCGGTCGAGGTTGCCGGTCAGCACGTTGAGCACGAGCAGGAGCCATGTCGAGACGGCCCCGAATGCCTGGGTCGAGGTGCCGATGCGGCCGTAGGCGACCGCCGAGTCGGCCGCGGCGAACGCGCGTGTGACCCGTCGGACCTCCTCGGCCTCCCAGCCGATGCGGTCGGCGACCCGTTCCGGGGACCAGTCGGCGACCAGGTCCGCGATCGTGTCGAGGCCATCGGTGAACGCGGACAGCCGACCGGGGGCGACCAGGTCCTCGTCCACCAGGACGTGCACCATCGCCAGCAGCAGCAGCACGTCGTGACCCGGCCGGATCGGGTGGTGCTCGTCGGCCCACTCGGCGGTCGCGGTCCGGCGCGGGTCGACCACCACGACGCGACCGCCCCGGGCCCGCAGTTCACGCAGGCGGTCCTTGATGCCACCCGCCGACATCAGGCTGCCGTTGGACTGCAACGGGTTCGCGCCCAGCACCAGGAAGTGGTCGGTGCGCTCGACGTCCGGGACCGGGAACAGCAGTTGATGCCCGAGCACGTGGTACTGGACGAACTGGTGGGGCAACTGGTCGACCGACGTCGCCGAGAACCGGTTCGGGGTCCGCAGTGCGCGGATGAGCAGCGATCCGAACAGTTGCGGGCCGAGGTTGTGCGCGTTGGGGTTGCCGAGGTAGATCCCCACGCTGGCGGTGCCGTGTTCGGCCTGGACGGCCTGCAGGCGCTCGGCCGCGAGGTCCAGCGCCTCCTCCCACCCCAGTTCCTCCCAGCCGTCCGGGGTGCGACGGACCGGGTGGCGCAACCGGTCCGGGTCCGTGTGGATGTCCTGGAGCGCGACCGCCTTGGGGCACACGTGGCCACGGCTGAAGGGATCGTCCTCGTCGCCCCGGATGGAGGTGACCTGCTCGTCGTCGTCGACGGTGACGACGATGCCGCACATCGCCTCGCAGAGACTGCAGGTGCGCTGGTGGGTGCGGGGCACGACGACTCCGTTCGATCGGCGGCCGACGGGGCGGGGCCACGCGCAGGGACCCTACTCCCGCAGGCGCCCACCTCCGGGGCGGGACGGGTGGCGGTCAGGCGCGGGCGATCTCCTCGCGGACCTGCATGGTGATCGAGCAGTGGCGCGGGGCCTTGCCGGTCCCGCGGGTGACGAGCACCAGTTCGGTGCCGCAGTCCTCGCACCAGTAGACGACGCGTTCGGCGGGACGGACCGCGACCGGTTGCGGCTGTTCGAGCGCGCGCTGGGCCTTGTCGTCACCGGTCATGGCCCGCAACGAGCCGATCGACCACCGGATGAAGCCGTAGCCCAGCAGGGGTGCGAACACGAAGTTCCAGCCGAACTGCGACCCGACCAGCACGGCCAGGACGAGCACGACGATCGCGATGACCACCCGCACGAGCCACCTCCAGGTCCACCCCGGACCGGACATCGCCCGGGTGGGCGGCACGGTACCGTCAGGCCCCCACGGGGCCGCCCACGACACGTTGGCCGATGCCCCGCCCGGGCCCGTAGCTCAGTTGGCAGAGCGCCGCCTTTGCAAGGCGGATGTCGTCGGTTCGATTCCGATCGGGTCCACCACGACGAAGGTCCACCACGACTCGGCCGTTGTGGGCACGCCACGATCGCCGCACGGGGCAGTCGTCGAGCCGGTCGGGTGTGCGATGGTCGGGGTGCCCGGTGGTCAGGCCAGCCAGGACACGACGCGGACGATCGTCCAGATCAGGACGGCCCAGAGGCCCAGGGAAACGGTGACGACGCCGGCCAACCAGGTCCAACCCGGTGTCTCACGCGCGGCGATGACCTCGTCGCACTGCTTGTCCTCGTTCCAACGCAGGCCGACCGAGCGCTCACGCAGGAGCGGCGTCGTCCCGTACGGTGGGTGGGGCATGGATCGAATCCCTCGTCGAACGATCCCCCCCGGGCGCGTTGACAGCCACGCGGTTCCCCCGCCGAACGAATCACGCGCATCCCCATGCGACAGTGGAACCACTGACAACCATACTGCGCAGCCTCCTGGTCTGCTGCACCCGTACCCACGGTCGATCCCCTCCTTCTGCCTCGCGACGATCGATTTCGGTGGTTTCCGCGTGGCATCCGGACCCGTGGCCGTCCCGGTCGGTCACCAGGGACGCTCGACCTGCTCCTCGGTGAGGTGTCCCGGGGGCAACACGCCGGCCTCCCCGCCGGCCAGGTCCGCGAGACGGTCGATCAGCAGGCGCAGGCGACCGAAGCTGCGCCGGTCGAAGTGCAGCCGCAGCCGATCCAGGTCCAACAGGTCGACGTCGCGGACCTCGACGTCGGTGGGGTCGATCCGCTCGATGCTGCCCGTCACCACGATGTCGGCGAAGTCGTCGTTGAGTGCCGCCAACTCATCGTCGTCGGGGGCGCGCCGCATGCGCATCACCAGGTCCCCGTCCACGAATCGCTGTGAGTGGTAGTTGGCGTAGAACCGCGTGATCGCGGCGACCGCCGACTCGACATCCGTGCAGTAGGTGACCAGTTCGACGTCCTCGGGCGAGATCAGCCCCTTGTCGGCCAGCACACCGGCGACCTGGTCGAAGACGCGGGGCCAGTAGTCGGTCCCGGGCGCCTCGACGAGCACGATGGGGTGCAGGTCCGACTTGCCGGTCTGGATCAGCGTGATCAGTTCGAAGAACTCGTCGAGGGTGCCGAACCCGCCGGGGAAGATGGCGAACGCCTGGGACTCCTTGACGAAGGCCAACTTCCGGGTGAAGAAGTACTTGAAGTTGACCATCCGGTGCGGGGCGACCCAGGGGTTGTCGGTGGTCTCGAACGGCAGGCGGATCGAGACGCCGTAGCCGTGGTCGATGCCCGCACCACGGTTGCCGGCCTCCATGATCCCGGGCCCGGCGCCGGTGACCGACCCCCACCCCTGCTGCGCCATCGCGGCCGCGAACCCCATGGCCAGTTCGTAGTTCGGGTCGTCCTCACGCAACCGGGCGGAACCAAAGATCGTGACCTTGGGCTCGTCGCCACGGGAGAACACCAGGTCGGCGTAGCGCATCTCCTTCAGCGCCGTGTTGATCAACTTGAGGTCGCCACGGTGCGGGTCGTCGCGATGCAACTTCAACGCGGTGGTGATCAGTTCAGTGACCAGGTCCGCCCCGTCGTTGTCGGACGCGTCCGCAACGAGGTCGGCGATGCGCTGGTCGAGGTCGTGGTTCCCGAGTGAATAGGCCATGTCGCGGGAGGCTATCGACTGGGTCGACGTCGCCGGCCCGGCACGCGCAACGTGACTGGGCCCCACGCAACGCTGCTGCCACGGTGGCCGGAAGCCGGTCGCCGTGACGGGCATGGACAGTAGGGTGATGGTGACCGATTCCTGCCCACGAAGGCCGCACCGCATGGCTCGCAGCGTCGCCACCCGCATCCTCCAGGACCACCTCGTCGAGGGGGAGTTGACCCCCGGCACGCCGATCGCGCTGAAGATCGACCAGACCCTGACCCAGGACGCCACCGGCACCCTGGTGATGCTGGAACTGGAGGCGATGGGCCTGGACCGGATCAAGACCGAGGTGTCCACCCAGTACGTGGACCACAACCTCATCCAGGAGGACCACAAGAACCCCGACGACCACAAGTTCCTGCAGTCGGCGGCGGCACGCTTCGGCCTGCACTTCTCGCGGCCCGGCAACGGCGTGTCCCACCCGGTCCACCAGCAGCGTTTCGGGCGGCCGGGCGCGACCCTGGCCGGGTCCGACAGCCACTCCCCGGCGGCCGGCGCGATCGGGATGATCGCGATCGGGTCCGGTGGACTGGACGTCGCGATGGCGATGGCCGGCGAACCGCTGCGCATCAAGGCGCCCGAGATCTGGGGCATCGAACTGACCGGCGAACTGCCCGACTGGGTGTCGGCCAAGGACGTCATCCTCGAGATGCTGCGCCGCCACGGCGTCGACGGCGGCGTCGGCCGCATCATCGAGTACCACGGTCCGGGGCTGGACGGACTGTCGGCGATGGACCGCCACGTCATCGCCAACATGGGCGCCGAACTGGGCGCCACGACCACGGTGTTCCCCGCCGACGAGACCGTACGCGCCTACCTCGCCAGTTACGGACTCGAAGACGCGTTCACCGAGATCGTCGAGCACGACCCCGAGTTCGACGCCGAGGACTCCATCGACCTGTCGACGCTGATCCCGCTGATCGCCAAGCCGACCTCGCCGGGCAATGTCGTGCCGGTCGAGGAGGTCGCCGGACAGCCCATCAGCCAGTCCTACATCGGCTCGTCGGCGAACCCCGGTTACCGCGACATCGCGATCGTGGCCCAGGTGCTCAAGGCCGCGGACGCCAAGGCCCACCCGGACGTGTCGCTGGACGTCAACCCGTCGTCGCGCTCGATCCTGGCCGACCTGATCCGCGACGGCCACCTCTACGAACTGGTCAAGCGCGGCGCCCGCATCCACCAGGCCGGGTGCAACGGCTGCATCGGCATGGGGCAGGCACCGGCGACCGACACGATCTCGCTGCGCACCACCCCGCGCAACTTCCCGAACCGGTCGGGGACCAAGGAGGACCGCGTCCACCTGTGCTCGCCCGAGACCGCGGTCGCCTCGGCGATGACGGGCGTCATCACCGACCCCCGCACGCTGGCCGAGAGCCATGGCATCTCGTACCCGTCGGTCGGCGAGACCACCGACCCCACGGTCGACGACGACCTGCTGCAGGCCCCGCCGTCGCCCGAGGAGTCGGCCGCGACCGAGATCGTCAAGGGTCCCAACATCGACTCGCTGCCGGACCTGGAGGCGCTGCCCGACGAACTGATCGTCCCCGTCCTGCTGAAGGTCGGCGACGACGTCTCCACCGACGAGATCCTCCGCGCCGGCACCGAGGTCCTGCCCTACCGCTCCAACATCCCCAAGATCGCCGAGTTCACCTTCGACGTCGTGGACGAGACCTACCCGTCGCGAGCCAAGGAGCAGCGGGACGGGCCGGACGACGGCCACGACAGCGGCCACGCGATCGTCGGTGGCACCAACTACGGCCAGGGGTCGTCGCGCGAGCATGCCGCGATCGCCCCGCGCTTCCTCGGCCTGCGGGTCGTGCTGGTCAAGGACTACGCCCGCATCCACTGGCAGAACCTGGCCAACTTCGGGGTGCTGGCACTGGAGTTCGCCGATGGATCGGACCTGGACGGACTGGAGCGGGGCGACGTCCTGCACCTGGCCGGCCTGCACGACCTGGTCGACTCGGGCAACTCCATCGAGGTCGCCGTGACCGGTGCCGACGGCAGCGACAAGGGCACGATCACCGCAGCCCACACCCTGTCGGAGCGCCAGCGCGCCTACGTGCGCGCCGGCGGCACCACCAACTGGATGCGCGAGCGCATCTGACCCGCCGACGGCCGACGGTGGGCGCGGACGCCGGCACGGATCCTTGCGGGATCGACCGGAGCGACGGCTGACCTCGGCATACTCGTCGACCGTCGTCGACCCACCCGGAGCCCGCCCGTGCCGTTGACCACCACCCTCGCCCAGGCACTCGACGACGCCCGCAGCGCGACCGAGTACCTGGCCGCCGTACCTGGCCGCCGACGGGGTCATGCGTGACGGCCTCGCGACCGGGTTCGAGGCACTGGACCAGGTGCTGTGCGGACTTCGCCCCGGCCGGGTCACCGTGGTCGCCGGCGCCGCCTCGGTCGGGCTCACCTCGTTCGCCGTGTCGATCGCGCGCCACGTCGTGCGGACCGGCCGCCACAACGTGGTGTGGGCATCGGTGCACGAAGACGCCGTCGAGGTGGGACGCAACTTCCTGTCGGTCCACGCCCTCGCCGACAACGTGCTCGGACTGTGGCGCGACGACCTGCGGCACGTCGATTCGCCCGATCGCGGGATCATGCGGGTGGCGCTGCTGCGCGGACCCGCGGCTGGTCACTGGACCGGCGAGGTGGCCCACCTGC
>JAGXFT010000154.1 GCA_024637135.1 Nitriliruptorales bacterium
ACCGTGCGGCGCCGGCTGGACCCGGTCCTGTTCGACCTCAACGACCGCGGTGCCGTGAACGGCCACGTGCCGATCACCGCCGTGGTCTCGGCCATCGCGGTGGTGGCCGCCGTCGCCGGCGGCCACGGCGCGATCCTGTTGTCCAACGAGCGCTCGGCCGACCAGGCCACCGTGGTCACCGACGACGGACGGGCGATCAACCACCAGTGGTCCAAGTCCAGCGCCTTCGAGCGGCCCTTCGCGCGGATCGTGCACGACGAGGTGGCGCCCGACGTCGACTACCTGTCGCTGCTGCGACCGGCGTCGGAGTTGTGGATCGCACGTCGGTTCAGCGAACTGGGCACCTGGGACACGACCTTCAACTCCTGCAACCGCGCGTTCCACCTGCAGGGTGAGCGGCGGGAGTGGTGCGGCGAGTGCCCGAAGTGCCGCTTCGTGTTCCTGGCCCTGGCGCCGTTCATGGGCCGCGAGCGCGTGACCGCGGTCGTCGGCCGCGACCTGCTCGACGACGCCGACCAGGTGGACGACTACGCCGCGCTGGCCGGACTGTCCGACCACAAGCCGTTCGAGTGCGTCGGTGAGGAAGAAGAGTCCGCGGCGGCGCTGGCCGCCCTGGCCGCCGACCCGGCGTGGGCCGACGCCCGGGTCGTGGCCGCCCTGGCATCCCGTCTGCCGGTGGGTCCGGACGCGCTGGACGGCCACCTCGTGGCGCCCGACACGTCCGGGTTGCCACCGGCCTGGCAGGACGCACTGCGATGAGCGCGACCGGCCCCGGCGACGCCGGCGACCTGCCCGACGACGACTGGCTCCGGCGTGCCGGCCGCGTGGCCGTGCACGGACTGGGGCGCGAAGGCCGCAGCGTCGTCACGGACCTTGCCGTCACCAACCCCGATGCCGAAGTCGTGGTGCTGGACGATCGCGATCCCGGACCGGACGCGCACGAGTGGCTGGACGAGCGGGGCGTCCGCCTGGTCGTGGGCGCCGACCGGGCCGTGGCCGTCGTCGCTGACGTCGACCTGCTCGTCCGCTCGCCCGGCGTCCCCCCGAGCCACGCGGCCCAGGCGGCCGCCCGCGACGCGGGCATCCCCGTGACCAGCGCCCTCAACCTGTTCTTCGCCCGCACCCGCCCCGACAACGTCGTCGCGATCACCGGGACCAAGGGCAAGTCGACCACGGCCATGCTGCTGGGACACCTGCTGGCCACGGCCGGGCGGCGCGTGCGGGTCGCCGGCAACGTCGGCCTGTCGGTGCTGGACCTCGACGTGGCCCCTGCCGACCTCGACCACCTCGTCCTCGAACTGTCGAGTTACCAGTTGGCCGACCTGCGGGGTCGCCCGGCGATCGGCGTGTGGCTCAACCTGCACCGCGATCACCACGCCTGGCACGGCGGTCGCGACGGCTACGTCCGGGACAAGTCACGGATCGCGACCCAGTCGGATCGCCTGGTCGCCAACGCCGCGGACGGCGAGGTCCGGGCGCGGGTGCGCGACCACCCCGACCTGGTGACCTTCGACGCCACCGGTGACCCCGTGCACACCGGTGCGACCGACGTGGCCCGGGCGCGGCTCACCGACGCGCTGGCCGGCTCCGCGCTGGTCGGCGCACACAACCTCACCAACCTCGCCGCCACCCTGGCCGTCGGCGAGGTGCTGGGACTGGCGGCGGACGACCTGCTGCCCGGCCTGGCGGACTTCACCCCGTTGCGCCACCGGCTGGAACTGGTGCACGACGACGGGCGGCGCTGGGTCGACGACTCGATCGCGACGATCCCGGAGGCGGCCGTCGCCGCCCTCGCGGCGTTCCCCGACGTCCCGGTCACGCTCCTGGTCGGTGGCTACGACCGCGACCAGGACCACGCACCGCTGCTGGCCGCACTGGCCGAACGCGCCACCGGGTCGTCGGCCGTCCGCGTGGTCGCCCTGCCGGACACCGGCCACCGCCTGGCCACCGAGTTGGCCCATGACGCCACGGACGTCGCGGTCGCGGAGGACCTCCCCGGCGCCGTCGCCGTGGCCGCCCGCGTCACCGTGGCCGGCGGGGTGGTCCTGCTGTCACCCGCCGCAGCGAGCTTCAACCAGTTCCGCTCGTTCGAGGACCGCGGTGACCAGTTCGCGGCACTGGCCCGGGGCACGGCCGCCCGGGGTGGGTGACGGCGCGGCCGTGACCCCACCGGGAGACACCAGACGGAGACGTGGGATCCGCTGTCGGCGGTGAACGGTTCGCGCGTCCAGTCGGCGTTCGCGACCGTCGGTCGAGCACCTCCGACGCGAACATGTCGTCGTAGCGGCGTGCCGTGTGGGCGTCCCACAGATCGCTGCTGGTCATGGTCACGCACCATGGGTTGGGCCCGGGACCGTGTCGTGCAACCCTCGGCAACCGCCGTCGCGGGCCCGGACCGGTCCAGGCCCGGCCTGACGGCGACGCCGTCGGCGGGCATGCTGCCGGGACACGACCCGAGGACGTCCACGTGCCCCCCACACTCACCGTCGGCCGCGACCGCACCGGCCCGGCTCGGATCGCGGTGCTCCCCGCCGACGACACCTACGAACAGGCCGTTCGTGACGGCGGCGCGGAGGTGGTCGACGTCGCCGACGCCGAGGCGCTGGTGTGGACCGTGGCACGGGATCCCGACGACCTCGCGGACCTGTTGGCCGACCACGACGACCTTCGCTGGGTGCAGTTGCCCTTCGCCGGCGTCGACGCGTTCACCGACGTGCTCGACGACGACCGGGCATGGACGTCGGCCAAGGGCGTCTACGCCGATCCGGTCGCCGAGATGGCGCTGGCCATGGTGCTGGCGACCCGACGCGAGGTGGTCCGCTACGCCACCGCCACGTCGTGGGGCCGCGACCACGGGGAGATGCTGTTCGGGGCGCGGGTCACGATCCTGGGGGGCGGCGGGATCACGGCGGTGCTGCTGGACCTGCTGGCCCCGTTCGGCTGCGACGTCACGGTCGTCCGCCGACGCGACGAACCGATCGACGGCGCGATCACCGTCACGTTCCACGACGTCGACCACGGGCTGGCGGGGGCCGACGTGGTCGTGCTGGCCCTGGCACTGACCGACGAGACCGCGGGCGTGCTCGACGCCCGCCGACTGGACCTGTTGGCGGACGGCGCGGTCGTGGTGAACGTGGCCCGGGGCGGCCACGTCGTCACCGATGACCTCGTGTCGGCACTGCAGTCCGGACGGCTGGCCGGCGCCGGGCTGGACGTGACCGATCCCGAACCGTTGCCCGACGGGCACCCGCTGTGGGACCTCCCCAACGTGGTCGTGACCCCCCACGTCGGCAACACCCGCGCCATGGGCGCGCGCCTGCTGGCCGAGCACCTGCGCGACAACGTCGCCCGCTTCGTCGCGGGCGACCCGCTGGTCGGCGCGGTGGACCCGGCCGCCGGCTACTGAGCACCGTCGCGGAGGGCTCCCACCCGTCCGCGCCCGAACGAAGGTCCTGCGATGCCGACCACCCGCCATCCCCTGCACTGGATCGATGCCTTCACGGACACGCCGTTCGGCGGCAACCCGTGCGCGGTCGTGTTCGATGCCGACGACGTCGACGAGGTGACCCGGATCGCGTTCACGCGCGAGACCCGGTTGTCCGAGTGCGCCTTCCTCCAGCACACCGAGAGGGCTGACGTCGGCGTGCGCTACTACGTGGCCAGCGGGGAGATCCCCATGGCCGGCCACCCCACCATCGCGACGGTGACCGCCCTGGTCGACGCGGGACGGGTGCCGCTGGTGGACGGACGTGCCCGTTTCACCCTGGAGGTCGGGGCCGGCGTGCTGCCGATCGAGGTGGACGCCACCCGCGACGGGCCGCCGGTGGTCACGATGACGCAGTTGCGACCGACCTTCGGGCGCGAGTGGGACGCCGACCTGGTGGCCCCCCTGGTGGGCCTCGATCCCGCCGACCTCCGGGCCACGCCGCGGACCGTCAGCACCGGGACGGCCTTCCTGATCACCCCGGTCACCTCGCACGACGCGCTCCGCCGCGCGGTCCTCGACGTCGACGCCCTGCATGCCTTGCACGACCAACACGACACCGACTTCTTCGAGCCGTTCCTCACGGCGATGGGGGGCGCCACCGACGACGGCGACGTCTTCTCGCGGTTGCTGCTGACACCCCCGGAACCCCCCGAGGACCCGTTCACCGGGTCGGCCACGGGATGCCTGGGGGCATGGCTGTGGGCGACCGGCGAACTCCCCACCCCCACCTTCGTCGCCGAGCAGGGCCACGACATGGGACGACCGGGACGGGCCGGGGTCGAGGTGGTGGGGTCACGCGACGACATCAGCGGCGTGCGGGTGTCCGGACGCGGCGTCGTCCTGCTCCGCGGCCACGTCGACCTGCCGGCCCCGGTCGGTCCGGGCGATCCCCCGCCCGACGACGGACCGGGGACCGGTCCGGGTGGCGGGTCGGGGGCCGCTCCGGACGCCCCGATCGTCGGGCTCGCGACCGGCTCGGTCGCGTTCATCGGCGAGACGGAGAAGAACCTGGACGTCGGCACGACCACGCTGGTCACCTCCCACCTCGAGTTCCTGCGCACGTTCGGGACCGACGCGGGTGAGTTGGCGACTGCCGTGGAGGACTGTTTTCGCAACGGTGGCCGACGGGTGGTCATCGCCCCCGCGCTGGCGACCGTGACGGACCACCGGGCCGCCCGCGCCGCATTGGTGCCCAGCGACGCCGACCTGCTGGTGCTGCCGCCCGGCACGCGCGGCGGGTCCGTGGCGCCGGCGCTGGTGTCGGAGGCGGTGGCGTGGGCCGAGGCCAACGACCGCTTCGTCCTGCTCGACCCGACGCTGCCCGACCGCCCGTGGGACTCGGTGCCGGCACCACCGGTCCACAGCAGCCACGCCGCGCAGTTCGTCCCCCGGATCCTGCGTGTCGGCGACGACCGGGGACCGCACGCCGTGGCGGGTGCCGTCGCCGGCCTCGTCGCGCGCACGGACGCCCAGCGGGGCGTGTGGCAGGCGCCGGCAGGTCGGCAGGCCACCGTGCGGGGCGTCGCCGGGCCGGCCGATCCCTGGAGCGCGGACACCGACGACCGCCAGGGTCACCTGGGCGTGTCGCCGCTGCGGTGGTTCCCGGGACCGTCCGTGGTCGTGTGGGGCGCGCGGACCACGGCCCCCGACGACGCCGAGTACCGGTACGTGTCGGTTCGGCGCACCGCGTCGTGGGTCCGCCGCAGCCTGGTCGCGTCGCTGGCCGGGCGCCGGGTGGATCCCGCCGACGACGCCGACCTGGCGGCGGTCGAGTCGGCCGTCGGGGACTTCCTGCTCGCACTGTTCCGCGACGGTGGCGTGGTCGGCACGGACCCGGACGAGGCGTTCTTCGTCCGCTGCGACCGCACGACCACGACACCGGCCGACGCCGCCGCGGGTCGCCTCCGGGCCGTGGTCGGGATCGCCCCCCTGCGTCCGGCGGACTTCGTGGTGCTGCGGGTCGAGGTGGCCGTGGCGTGATCGACCTGGTCGGGCTCGGCATGGCCACTGGACGAGCCGAGGCCGACCGGTCAGCCGCCCAGGTTGCCCCCGAGGATGCTGCCGAGCAGGTCGTCGAGGCCGCCGCCGGATCCGGCGCGACCACCCAACTGGCCCAGGACGCCGCCGAGGCCACCACCACCGCCACCCGCGGGAGCCGACGGCGACGTCGCGGATCCCGGCTCGGCGGTCGCGGACCCACCGCCCAGCACCTCGCCGAGCATGCCCCCGAGGCCGCCACCGCCGGACGACGTCGACGATCCGGATCCGCCCGCGTCGGCACGTCCGCCTCCCAGCACGTCACCGAGGATGTCACCCAGGCCACCCGCACCACCGGAGCCGCCACCCAGCACGTCGCCGAGGATGTCACCCAGCCCACCGCCACTGCCACTGCTCCCGGCGCCGCCCGACGCGCTCCCGGCCGCGCCACCAAGGACGTCACCGAGGATGTCGCCCAGGCCGCCGCCACCGCCGGTCGCCCCGCCGGCGGAGCCACCACCCAGCATCTTGCGCGACAGCCAGGCCATCACCAGCGGGGCGAGCATCGGGAGCAACTTGCCCATCAGGTCGCCACCGCCCGTCCCCGCCGCCGCCTGCAGACGCGACTCCACGGTCGGCCGCTGCTCGCCGAACACGTGTTGCACGATCCGATCACCCTCGGCCGGGTCCACCTGCGCCATGGGGTCGTCGTTGTCGAGCAGGGCCGGGTTGTGATCGGCCTGCACCGCCCGCGCCAGCCCCGGCGCCCGCGCCGGGTCCACGGCCTGGTTGGTCATCCCGGCCAACAGGGTCGGGAGCGCGGCCTCGGTCGCGGCCCGGGCGGTCGCCTCGTCAGTCCCCAGTCGCGCCGCGAGGTCCGGCATCGACAACTGCGACAGGATCTGGTCGGTCATGGACGATGGGGGTGACTGGTGTGACTGGCTCATCGGGGACTCCTGCCGACTGGGGCCCGACCCGGAGGTGGCCGAGGCGATCCCTGCAAGCCTAGGTGGACCGGTCCGGCGAACGGGGGTCGACCCCCGGGTCGGGCGCCCGCGCTCCCGAGGCCGGGTGCAGCGGGATCGAGCCGTCACGCGCGTGCAACGCGGCATGGGCGGTCACCGCCACGTCGACGTCCGCCACCAGGTCGCCGCCGTCGATGTCGACCCTGGCGACGTGCTCGGTGCGGGGTGCCCCCGAGACGTCGAACGCGCGTGCACGACGGATGGCTGCCGCGGCCGCGTCGTCGATGTGGCCGTGCTGGGCCAGGTGTGCCTCCCAGTCGTGCACCTGGAAGTACTCGGTGAAGACCAACGGGTCCTCGGCGTGGCGGAACAACGACCACGACTGGGCGCCGGTGCGGAGTCGGTGTCGGCGCAGGTCGCGCATCGCCGGGATCCATGCCGGCAGGTCGTCGCGTGCCACCTGCCAGGTCGTCGCCACCACGACGGGTGACCCCGGCACCTGGCCGACGTGGCGCGGGACCGACCAGTCGTCGGGAGCCTGCGGTGCCACCACCTCACCCAGCACCGGCATGTCGATGCGGATGGCCACCATGCCGAGCACGAGCGTGACGACCGACAACACCCCCACCGCGTTGGCGGAGCCGACCAGTTCGGCGAGGCTGCCGGCCACGACCGCCGCGATGGGCTGCATCCCCAGGGCGGCCAGCAGGTAGACCGACATGGCACGACCGCGGACCCAGCGTGGCGACACGATCTGCACGATCGTGTTCATGGTTGTCACCGTCCACACCCAGGTCAGGCCGGCCACGAACAACAGCAGCGCCGCCGGCACGACGCTGCGGGCCAGGAACCCGAACCCGATGCCGACGATGCCGTTCACGATGATCGCACCGGGCAGGATCAACCGGACCCGGTCCCGGACCCGCTCACGCGTCAACGCACCCAGCAGCGACCCGGCCCCGAACACGCCCAGCAGCAATCCGAACCCGTTCGCGCCCAACTGCAGGTCGTCCTCCACCACCGACGGCAGCAGGGTCTGGAAGGCCGGTGCGGTCAGGTTGAACACCGCCGTGACGGCCACGACCATCAGCACCGTGCGGGTGAACCGCACGAACCTCAGCCCGGTCCGCGTCGACTGCCACACACCCGCACCGGTCTGGTCGGCCGTGCCGACCATCGGCAGCGTCGCCAGCACCCCGATCACGGCCAGGTAGCTCAGCGCGTTGGCCCCGAACGCGATGTCGGCGCGCCCGATCGCGACGAACACGCCGCCGAGTGCCGGTCCGACCGCGCGAGCGACGTTGAAACTGGCCGAGTTCAGTGCCGTGGCCGGGGCCAACAGGTCGTCGCCGACCAGGTCCGGGATCAGCGTCTGCAGCGCCGGGATCGAGATCGCCGTGCCGACGCCCAGCCCGAAGGTCAGCGCCAGCAACAGTTCCGGCGTCAACAGGTCGGCCCACGTCAGCGCGGCCATGACCGCCACCGCCACCGACGCGATGCCCTGCCCGATGGCCGTCATCGTCCGACGATCGAACACGTCGGCCAGGGCGCCGGCGGGCAACGTCATCAGCATCCGCGGCAGGGTCATCGACGCCGTCACCAATGCCACCATCAGCGGGGACTGGGTCAGTTCCAGCATCAGCCACGGCGCCGCGGTCAGCTGCAGGAACGTGCCCAGGTTGGAGACCAGGAACGCCAGCCACAGGCGGCGGTACTCGGGGACCTTCAGCGGGGCGAAGGTGGACACCCGGGTGGCGGTCGGCGCAGCGGCACTGGTCATGGGGCGATCGTCGCATGGTCGGGGTCGCCGTGGTCACGACGTCGGTGGCCGTCGGTCCGAGGTCGGACCGGCGGGGGGCGGAACGTCAGGCCAGGCGTGGCGCCCACGGCGGGCGGGTCGCCTCGTGGGCGCCGATCGCGTCCGCGCGCTGGAGGCTCAACGCCACGTCGTCCAGGCCGTTGAGCAGCTTGTGGCGGGTGTGGGCGTCGATCGAGAAGTCGGCCTGGATACCGCCGCCCATCACCGTCTGGGACG
>JAGXFT010000155.1 GCA_024637135.1 Nitriliruptorales bacterium
CACGCGGTCACCAGCCAGTCCGCTGCGACGCCGGCAGGTGTGACGCCGCCCATGACCCAGCCGTGGAAGCGCGGCGAATTGATGGCCAGCAGCCCGGGCTCGGCCGCCTCGACCAGGTCGGCGATCACCCTCCCCGGGTCGGACGGGCCGCTCGGCAGAGGTCGGTCGAGGGTGGCGACCATCTCGTCGAGGTCTCGCTCCGGACGGATCGGTCGATCACCGACACCGGCCAGCCAGTCCTGCGCCGCGCGGACCGCCACGCCCAGCGAGGTCTCCCAGTCCGGTCGCTCCATGTCACACCTCCGTCGGGTCACGAAGCACCCTAGGTCTCATGGGGATCGACGTGGTGGATCCTCGCCGACCGTGCGCCATCCCCCGGCCGGCTATCGGCCGGACGATCAGCCCGAGGGGACGTCGGACTCGTCATGACCCCGCGCGGTGAACTGGCCGCCGGCGGGGCTCCCGGGTGGTCGACGCAGCCGACGGCCTGACGCGCCAGACCGAGTCGGTGATCCGGCGGTGTGTGTCGAGGAGCCCAGGCCATCCGTGAGCACGTTGCGGGCGCGTGCGAACGAGTCTGCGAAGACGTTGAGCTCGCCGTGGGGAACCCCGTTGCTGGTCGCGACCTCTCGCCAGGCCGAGGTCACGCCCACAACCCGCTCCACGGACTGCTCGGCCTCGGTGCGGGTCAGTCGACACCACTCGGCGAACTCCATCAAGCCGTCGTACTCGTCATCGATGCCCGTCGCCCCGCTGATGGCCGTGACGCGAAGGCTCCCCGGATCCGGGTCCGGGTTGACGTCGAAGATCGGAGATGGAGACCAGCCACCACGGCTGAACAGGAAGCCGTGGTTGCGGAGGTGGTCGTCGGTGTTGTGCAGCGCAACGCTCAGGGTGGCACGGAGGAACAGGTCGGCCAGCGAGGCCCCGACGGCCGTACCGTGCTCGCCCAGGTGCATGGCGATGTCCTCGTAGTCCAGGGCCTGACCGTCTCGGGCCTCCAGGAGGGTCATTGCACTGACGTACGGGATCCGGCCGCGAGTGGCGTCACGGTCGAATCGGTCCAGGATGAGGACGTGGCGGCCGTCGACGGTCGCCAGACGCCGGCTCGGGGTCCCGACGCCGGCACGTTCGGCGAGATCGAGCGCGGTGGCCTCCCACCCCATGACATCCCAGTCGTCGGCCATGTGTGGGAACTTCGCCAAGGCCAGTCGACCGTCAGTGTCTCGAACCGACGCCTTCGGCCGCGCGCCACCGAGTGACGCCGAGCCGGCATCCAGGAGTTCGCGAACGGCACTGAGGTCGTCGTCCGACCGGTCGGACGCATCGAGCAGCCTGGCGAGTTCGACGAGCCTGGGGACACGGTTCTCGGGATGCAGATGGGTGTGGTCGCCGGGGTGGCGAAACCGCAGCGCTCCTTGCCTGGTCAGGTCGCTGACCCCGATGAGGTAGTCGACGTCGGTGACTGTTCTCGGCGTCCGACCCTGCTCTCGCGCCTCCGCGCGGATGCGCTTGTCGACCAGGCGTCGCCCCCACCGATCGGGCGAGCAGTCCTGGAGCGCGCCGGGCAGCCCAGCGACGTGGTGCGGGCCGTCGCGCAGCGTCGGGTCGATGGCGTCGAGGGGGACAGTGCCGGCGTCGAGGTTCCAACTCGTCGTCACCTGGGCTCGCCGGTACGTCAAGTGGACCACGGCGACGTTGATGGTCGCGTGTCCCCACTCCATGTCGACGGCCAGGCTGTCGATCATGACGGACGCACCCGCTCGGGGAGCTGTTCCATGGCGCGATGACGACCGATGGGAGTGTCGAATGGGTCGAGGCCATCAAGGAGGTAATCGATGGCGCCCAGTGATCGCAGCACGTCCAGGAACGACTCCAGTCCGACGGTTGGGTCGCCATGTTCCAACTTCCGCAGCGTCATCCGGCTGATTCCGGCGCGTTCGGCCACGACCGCCTGCGTGAGGCCCTGGAGCTTTCTCCAGGCCGTGAGGTGCTCACCGAGGTCACGCGCCGCGCGAGCCGTGCGGGGACTTGTCGGGCTCGTCATGATCCATCTCCTCAATAGCCATCATAGCGGTCACTAAACCCTTTTATGGCCACTTCCATGGTCATGAAGGATGCCGACGCGACAGCCGCGACGCGTGGCGTCGACCGGTAGTCCCGTCCGGCGACCCTGGGACGCCTGCGGCGCTCCTCGGGCCCGCTCGAACGCAGCGTGGTCGCGCTTCTTGCACACAAACGTGGCCGCCCCGACGTCGCCAGTGTCCGGATCGGGACCACGTCGATGCCGGGGGGACGTGCCGTCACCCGGCGAGGTCGGGGAGCAGGGACGACAGGACCTGTTCTTCGTGGACCGCGACGCCTCGGGCGTTGATGGCCGCGGCCAGGTCC
The DNA here is from genome assembly GCA_024637135.1 of Nitriliruptorales bacterium. Classification (GTDB taxonomy): domain Bacteria; phylum Actinomycetota; class Nitriliruptoria; order Nitriliruptorales; family Nitriliruptoraceae; genus Salsipaludibacter. The sequence continues at coordinate 2,392 of JAGXFT010000155.1, forward strand.
GGCATCCACGGGACGGCAGTCACCTTCCCGTGCAGGCCCGGACCCGCCGGGGCTGCTTGGTACGACGCCACGTCGTAGCGCCACGGGGACGCCCCGAAGCGTCGCACAAGCAGGTCCGCGATGGCCACGCCACCACGATCGAAGTCGCCGTGGTGAACCAGCTCGACGCCTGCTGCCGCCAGCATCCGCAGCAACGACTGGACCGCTGCCGACGGCTGCCCATCGGTACAGACCAACGGCCGACAGTCCGGCCCGTGCTGGTCCGCGGCTGCCGCGACGACGGCCGGGTTCTCGCAGGTGTGGACCGTGGACCCCCGCAGGTGTCCGAGGTCCGGCGGATGCCGCAGCAACGCCCGCAGCGTCACCCGGGCGGGCTCGCCGGCGGCCCGGTGCAGGCGTAGCGACCGGGCCACGACGCCGTCACCCGCGGCGTCCAGGCCCAGCACCAGGGCTGCACCCGACAGCTCGTCGAGCAGGACGCCGGCGGCCGCCCACAGCGCCCGACGGTCCGGACCACTGGGCAGCGCACCACGATCCTCGGGTGGGAGGTACCGATGCTGCAGGGCCTTGAGGACCAGCGTGGTCGTCGGGAGGCCATCGTCGAGCGCGTGGCTGTCGTGCAGCGTCCGCGCCGCCAGCCGCGCCCGACCCACACCCGCCACCGGCACGGCCGCCAGCACTCGCTCGACATTCGCCACCAGGTCACGGGCAACCGCCGGCCCGCCGGCGAGTCGCCGCAGCAACCCGGACGTGGCCAGGTCGTCCTGCCAGGTTCGACGCCACGCTGGCGCGTCCGGGTCGGCCAGCGAGTCCAGCACCCGCGACCACGCTTCGGCCTCGTCACGCTGCCGCGCCGCCACGTCGACGATCGGGCCATCCAGGAACTCGACCGCCTTGACCAGTCCGTCACAGGCACGCGCTCGACGCAGCAGCCGATCGACCTCGTCCAACGAAATGGTCACCGACGAACCGGTGGACGGCCGTCGTCCCAGCAGCCGATCGATGGCCGCCCGCTGGGCCGTCGTCGGGTCTTGCAACGCGAGCGTCCCGGTTGCCGCCCCGCCCCGTTCGACCCGGCGCCGGACCCGCCTGCGCAGCCACGCGAGTTCGGGACCTCCCAGCAGCGCCGTCACCCGGTCCTCGTCGGATCCCACCGACCTCGGCCGCCCGGCCGACGTGCCCGACGCTGCCACGACCCGGGGCGCACTGTCGGTCACGAGTCGGCTCGCAGCCGCTGGTGGCCGTTCCAGACCCACCGGGACACCCCGACGGCCTCGATGCCGGGGCGGGTGGCCAACTGCGCGATCGCCAGTGCCGGCACGGTCGGGTAGCACCCCCACTCGCGTTCGCTGGTCATCACCAGGTCGAGGTCGAAGTGGTCGAGCAGACCGAGGCACTGGGCACGCATGCTCGCGTCGATGCCCACGAAAGCCTCGTCGAGCATGATCAGGCGGGGCGCGTGTGGACCGGCGGAGCGGTAGTGCGCAGCCGCGGCGGCGAACTGTGGCACGGTCAGTGCCAGCGCCTTCTCGCCACCCGATCCCGTGCCATGGGTTCGACGGGTCAACCGGGCCCAGTGGCCGTCCTGGTGGCGTTCGACCACGAACCGGTGCCACGACCGGTGGTCGAGGGCCTGTTCGAGGTGGTGCTGCCAGGTGCCGGTCGGATCGGACTCGCGCACCTGGGTGATCCGTTCCTGCAGGAACGCCCCGATCTCGTCGCGCTGCTCGCCGGTCCAGCCGGCCTGGTGGGCCAGCAGGTGGCGACGGGCCGCGGGGAAGGACGCGAGGTCCCCACGCGGTTGCCAGGCAAACCGCAGCTTCATGCCGGTGGACGTGGGCATCGCGTCGAGTTCGGCGTTGACCTCGACCACCCAGTCCTCGCCCGCGCGAAGCAGGTGGTGGAGGTGGCTGGCGACGTCGCCGATGAGGTGGTCCTGCAGGATCTGTCGTTCGCGGGCCGACAACAGGGCACGACGGTTGGTGACCTCGTCGACCAGCAGGCCATGCAGGTCGGGCATCGAGCGCGCTTCGCCCTGGAAGGGCGCGGTCACGACGAACAGGTCGTCGGTGATGGCGGCACTCGGACGCAGGTCGTGGGGCAGCAACGCGTGTTCGAGGTCGGCGTAGTGGTTGTGGATGCCCTGCTGGACGCGCGACCATGCCCTGTCGTCGGCCGCCGTCGCCTCCAGGGCCTGGTCGATGCGGCGTGCCAGACGCACCCCCCGGTCGGCCGACCAGTCCCCGCCCGGGGTGTCGCCGGTCACCTCGACCAGTCCCGGGTCGGCCACCGGCAACAGGTCCGCGGCGTCCACGGCGGCCAGCCGCTCCACGGCATCCGCGCGTCGCTCGGCGTGGTCGTCGAGGACCTCGCCGAGGTCGTCGATCCCGCGCTGGGCGGCCTCCCGCGCGCCCATGGCGCCACCCCGTCCGTCCTCGAGCCGTTCCCGCCGCGCTGTTGCGGCCTCCAGGTCGGTGCGAGCCTGTTCGAGGCGCGCCAGGACCTGCTCGGCCTCCTCGCCGACGGTGGCGTCCAGGGTGTCGCGCCGGGTCGCGGTGTCCCGGGCGTGGTCACGGGCCGCAGTCGCCCGCCGTTGGTGGTGGGCCAGCGACGCGTGGGCGTCGTCGAGGTCGGCGCTCGCCTGGTCGTGGGCGGCCACGGCCTGGAGGTGGCTGCTCGCGGTCGGCCACAGTTCGGCCAGGACGGTCCGGTAGGCGGCCAACTGGTGTCCGAGCTGGTCGAGTCGGTCGGCCACGTCACCCAGTCCGAGGTCACCGCCGGCCTGGGCAAGCGCGGCCCGAGCCTGGTCCAGGCCAGCGGTCGCCCGCACCAGCGCGGCCTCGACCTCGGCATGGCGGGCACGCATCGACGCGACCTGGCGGACGGCTGCGGTGTGGGTCGCCACGGCGGTGCGGATCGGGTCGTCGCTGGGTGCGGCCGCCCGTTCGTCGTCCAGCCGCCCAGCCCGCTGGTCCAGTTCGGCGACGCGCTCGGCGTGGCGGGCCAGGACGCGGTCCAGCTCGGCCAGGTCCTCGTCCAGTTCGGCGAGGCGACGCTGGCGTGCGCGCTCGCGTACGACGTGGCCGAGGTAGGTGGCCTCGGGCTTGGACCAGGCCCCACTCGTCGGGCCCACCCGGAACCGCCCGTCCGGGCTGACCCACGTCCCATCGTGGTCGCGGCCGTCGTCCGCGCCGACGGTCGGACCATCCCCGGAACTGCCCGCATCGACCGGGCGATGCTCCTGGGGAGCCCGGTGGCCGATGCGGGCCAGGACCGCCGTGACCACGTCGGGACCCACGGCGGCCGAGGGATCGTCGGCCGGGCCCAGCACCGCCCCCAGTCCCCCGTCGACGGCGGCCGGCTGGTCACCGGGGACCAGTGCGACGTCCAGGTCGTCGGCGGACAACGCAGCCCCATCCGGGGTCACCCACGCATCCAGCAACCCGGCTGCCTCCAACGCGGCCTCGTAACCGGCCAGCGCGGCCGGGTCGACGTCGGGCCGTGGTTCAACCAGTTGCCACAGCGGTGCCCCGGCCCGTCGTGACCGCGCGTCGTCGTCGCGGGTGTGGGGCACGGGCGGGGCCAACTGGGCGGCCGCCGCGACCTCGCCGCGTTCCCCCGCGACCGCCGTGCGCTCGGCGGCCAGGCGATCCCCGTCGGTCGTGGCGATCGCCTGCTGTTCGGCCAGGCGCGTGGTGGCTTCGCCCACGGCACCGGCCACCGCATGGTCCAGCGGCGAACGGTCCCGTCCGGTGTCGCGCCACGTCTCCAGTTCCCACGCCAGTTCGTCAGGGGCGGCTGGTGCCACCTCGACCACGTCGGCGACCCAGCGGCGGTAGGCGTCGAGCACCTCCTCCATGGACTGGTCGCGGGCCTGGGCGGCGTCGCGTTCGTCGTCGCGGGCGGCGTCGAGTTGTGCGGCCGCACCGTCGCGCTCGGTGCGGCTGCGGGCCACCGCGTCGGTGACCGTGGCCACCTCCCGGGCGAGTCCGCGCAGGTGGTCCAGCGCCTCCTGCCGGCGAGTCACGACCGCATCGACGTCGGCGCGGGCGGTGGCGAGGACCTCGGGATCCCGCACCTCGGCCAGGTCCACCCCCTCCAGGGCGCGATCATGGTCGGCCGGCGTCCACCCGGTCCCGGCCGCGGTCCGTGCCCGCTCGCCCACAGAGGTCACGACGTCGCGCGAACCGGCGAGCCGGTCGGCCGCGGCCGCGACGCGTTCGTGGCGGTCGTCCACCACGGTCGTGGCCCGTTCGACCTCGCGGAGGGCATCGTCGTGACGTTCGGCGGCGTCAGCAGCGGCCGTGCGGGCATGGCCGAGCTCGCGCACGCGGTCCATGGCGGGTGAGGTCTCCAGCGTGCGGACCTGTTCGGCGTGGGTGCGCGCCTGGTCGCGGGCCGTGTCGCGTTCGGCGGTCAGGCGTTCCAGGTCGCGTTGGGCCTGCCCGCGCTCGGCTTCGGCCTGGCGCAGGCGGCGTTGCGTGCCCTCGTAGTCGCTGTTGGTGGAGGTGACGGCCCGGGCGCGTCGGCGTACCACCACCGCCGCGTACTGGCGGTAGCGCTCCATGAACGTTGCGGTGGCGTCGGCGGCGTCGCTGAACGACGCCAGCTGGTCGCGGTCGGCCTCCAGGGTGCGGAAGGCCTCGGCGACGTCACCGATGACGGCCCGCGGCAGCGGTGGCAGCGCCTCGCTGAGCGCATCCGACAGCGCGTCTTCCTCCATCGTGCGAGAAAGTTGGGGGCGGCGCAGTTCGATCAGCAGGTCCAGCAGGGCGGCGTAGCGGTGCTCACCCAGTCCGAACAACCGCCGGTCGACCTCGGCCCGGTAGGCCTGGGCGGTGTCGAACACCCGGCCGTGACCGTCCAGCGCGGCCTGCAGGCGGTCCCGCGTCAGCGCCTGGCCGGCGTCGGCGACCAGCGACAGGTCGTCGTCGGTCGTCGGCTGGTCCGTCGTCGAGATCCGGCGGTCGGTGGTGAACAGCCACTTCTGGGCCAGGCCACGACCCTTCACGGCCCGCATCCCGATCCCGAGCGTGACGTACTCGGGACCGTCGTCGCCTACGCGCCCGAACTCGATCCAGGTGTAGCCCAGGCGGTCGTCGTGGCGGCCCAGCAGCAGGTTCCACTCGATCCGCTTGGCCTGGTCGCCGTCGGGCTCGAGCCGGTGGGCGCCGACCTCGCCGTCGAGCAGGAACGGCAACGTGAGCGCGAGAACCCGCGACTTGCCGGTGCCGTTGTTGCCCCGCAGCAGCAGCCGCCCGCCCGCGAACCGGAACTCCTCGTCGTCGAACTTGTACAGGTTGAGCAGTCCCAGGCGCAGCGGCTGCCAGCGGGCAGCGGTCGGTTCGGGTCGCATGTGTCGTGGTGCCAACGCGGCGGGCACCCGGCCGTTCGACGATGCCGACGACGAAACACCGTCAGTCGACGTGCCGGTGGCCGACGGCGACGGGCCGGGTACCGGCGCACCTTCGGTCGGCGACCGCGTGGGGGCGAGGTCGGGTCCGTCCATGTCAGGCCTCGAACAGGCTGGGGGGCGTGGGTGGGAGCGTCGGTGCGGCCACGGCGTAGCGGGCGATGGCGGGCCGCGGCACGATGCCGTCGCCGTCCACCCGGACCAGCCTGATCGCGGCCAACCGGTCGACCACCTCTGCGGCCAGCCGGACCTCGGCGCCGGCATCTCGCACGTCGCGGCGCCAGTGCGGCGCGTGCTCGGCGATGCACGCCGCCACGACCACCTCCAGTTCGGCCCGGGTCACGATCGTGTCCGGGTCGGCGCGCAGGCAGTCCGCGAGGTGTTCGGCGACCAGCAGGGTGAGGTGACCGTCGGTGCCCTGGTCGGGGACTTCCAGGTCGGTGGCGTCACCGCGATCGTCGACCATGGCGATGCCCTCGGCCCGCACCTCGGGGACCAGCCCGGTGGCCGCGGCGACGGTGGTGGTCAACCGGTGGCGTTGGCCGGTGAGGTAGGCCTGCTCGGCCTCGTCGAGGTCGTCGTGGTAGACCACCGCGTCGTCCAGCAGGCGCCGCGTGAGGTGGGTGCGGATGGCGCGGTTGTGGCCGTCAGGCGTGGTCGCGACGAACTCGGCGGTCACCGCGGCCAGGCGTTCGTCCAGCGTGGTGGCGTCGATCCCGGACGGAGCGTTGCGGGTCACCAGCAGCGCCGCCAGCGCGGACCGGTCGATCGTGTACAGCGCATCGCCAGTGCCGGTCACGAAGTCGGTGTCCGTGCCGTCGACCAGGCGCAGGACCCCGAACGCCAACAGCAACCGGACGACGGCCACCAGGTCACGACGCTGGTCACGGTTGTCCAGGTCGAATGTGACGCCGGCGTCGGCCAGGGCGGGGTCGGCGGCCACCGAGCCCAGGATCGACTCGGCGAGCCGTCCCAGCGCGACCTGGCGGTCGGCGGTCTCGAGGCTGGCCAGGGCGAGGCATAGCAGCACGTACCGACGCCGCGAGAACGGCGGGTCGGCCCGGCGCGCACGAGCCGGCCGGGTGCCGTCGTCCAGCGTCGGGAGGACCTTGCGGAGCCGCGCGACGGTCGAGTCGACGGTCAGGGTCCACCCCGCCTGGTCGGCGAACCAGCGCCGCAGCCAGTCGGCGTGCCGCCGCACCAGCCGAAAGCGGTCGAGGTCGCGCTCGGCGTGCAGCAACGGCGACATCAACAGGGCCCGGACGGCCCGTCGGCGCTCGTGGGCGGCCTGTTCGTCGAGGCGATCACGGACGGCGGTCACACCCCGACCTCACGGCCGGCCGCCACCGACGTCGGGGGTCCGTGCGGGGCGGACGGACCGGCCGCGGCATGCCCGTTGGGGCTCGCATCCCGGTCGGGGTCCCCGGGTCCGCGGTCCGCCGCGCCGTGGGCCGCGCCGTCACGTGCGTCGCCGGCCGAGTCGCCTGGCGCCGCGCCGACCAGGTCCACGATCTCGACCAGGTGGTCCGGGCCCGCCAGGCTCCCCCACGTGGTGGTGATCGTGGCCACCCGGCCGTCGTCGGTGGGGGTCAGCACCACCTCCAGTCCCCCGTCGGCCGAACTGGTGCGCACGACCTCGCCGTCGGTCGCGATCGACAGTGCGGCCCCGAGCAGGTCGAGGAACAGCGCGAACGCGTCCGGATCGAGGTCGCGCAGGTCGGACAGTCGGACCTGGCCGTCGGTGGCCAGTCGAGCCCGGGCCGCATCGAGCTGGGCGGCCTCGTCGTTGGCCTGGCGGGCCAGCAACGCCTTCTCGGCGCTGCGGTCGATGACCGACGACGGACGCCCACGACGGACGTAGTGCCCGGTCCGACGCAGTTGCGGCGAGACCTGCAGGGGCGGCGCGTCCAGCCAACTGGTGGCGGCCGGCACCGGGTGGTCGGCCCGGTCGTCGAGCGTGTCGGCGTCGACCTTGAGGTGGCGCGACGGCGCGAGCCCGAAGGCGGCGCGCCACAGCCGATGGGCGTCGGCGTCGGTGGGGCACTCGGCGAACCACCTCGCCAGGGCCCGCAGGTCGGCCGGACGATCGGTGCGAGAGACCCGCCGTTCGTTGATCTGGCTGACCGCCTGCAGCAGGGCGGGGATGGCCTGGCGGGCGCGGGCGCGCAACACGTCGGCCTGGGCCGGTCTGGGGTCGGCCGGGGTGGCGCCTCCCTGTGTGGGCCGGGTGCCAGGGGCGACGAACCACGAGCACAGCCCGTCCCAGCGTTGGCCCCAGCGTCGCCGCGCCTCCCGACGGTCGTCCTCGGTCGGGTCGAGCCGGTCGACCAGGTCACGTTCGGCGGCCAGGTCCAGCATCCGGTCGGCCCCAGCCGCCTCGATCTCGGCGACGAGTCCGGCGATCCGGCCCTGGGCGACCAGCAGGTCGCCGATGAACCGTTCGAGGTACTCGATCAGGCGGTCCTTGTAGGCGACGAACGCGTCGAGGTCGATGCCGTGGAGGTCGACGGTGCGTTGCAGGCCCGTGATGAAGGTGCGGGCGCGATCGGTCAGTTCCTCGAACCGGGTGGACAGCGTGGCCAGGCAGCGATGGACCTTGCCCGCGTCGGCGTCGTCGCTGCGGGCCAGCACGAGCAGTTCCGACAGCAGTTCCCGGATGTCGGACAGGGCGGCGGTCTGGAGTTCGCCGGGGGTGACCAGGAGTTCCTCGAAGTGGGCCACGGCCCGTTCCGCGGCCTCGCCCGCCACGGTCAGTTGGTACAGGAACCGGGCCCGGTAGAAGTCCTCGACGGTGGTGACGTCGGCGGTGTCGGGGTCGGCGCGCAGGTTGCCCCACTCGAGCAGTTGCGCCAGCAGGGTGCGGACCGCGTCGAGGTCGGCGGGCGGGTCGTGGTCGGCGGCCATGGCATCCAGCACGTCCTGCGGCCGCAGGTGCAGGACGAATCCCTGCTTGGCCGCCAGGAAGGCCGCCATCACCCGTCGGTACGAATCGGCCTTCTCCGCCGTCAGGTAGCTGAAGACTGCAAGGTCATCGGGCACCGACCGAGCCTCCCTTGTGAGTCCGACGACACGTGGCGTATGGCAGGTCACGGCCGCGCCCGCCACCGTAGAGCGCCCCCATGACGGTAGGGCTCGAGTGTGACAGGTACCGCCCGGGACGGTCGGCGGTCAACCGACCAGGTGCCGTACCTCGTCGTGTTCGACCCAGGATTGCGCCGTCCTGCCGTCGAACTCGGTCTCAGCCTGAATCCACCGATTTCTGTGGTGACGGGTGGATGTTGGGGAGTGGCGTCGGGGTGGGGGCGCTTCTGCGGAAGCGGCTGGATGGACTGGTCGTCCGCGGTCTGGTGACCGCAGTTCGGCAAGCCGGGGTGGGGTCTGGTGGCAGGCTGGCGCGGGCCGTGCGTGGTGGATGCGGGCCGGGTCAGGCGATCGTGGGGAGGGCGCGGAGTCGTGTGAGCAGTCGGAGGAACTGGTCGGCCCAGGGCCAGCGGGTGGGAAGCCGTAGCGAGGGCATGTTGCCGCTGGTGGTGAGGCGTCCGGGCAGGGCGAGCAGGCGTCGTCGGAACGTCGTGGCGGTGCGCAGCACCGTCGCGTTGTGGGTGTGATCGGTGTGGCCGATGAGCTGGGTCCACCGCACGATGTTGTGGGCGATGGTGGTGGCGACCAGCCATGCGGCGTTGGCGTTGAACACCCCGGACGGGCAGTGGTTGAGTCCGGAGCCTTCCTTGAGGTCGCGGATGGCGAGTTCGACGACCGCGTGGGCGCGGTGCTCGCGGTCCAGGACCACGGCGGTGCCGGTGCGGTTGGTCACAAAGGCGTGGTGGCGCCATTCGTCGAACAGCACCAGCGCCTCGGGGTCGTCGTCGATGCGGGTGCGCCGCACGATCAGGCGACGTCGGTTGTAGACGGTCTCGGCGATCTGGGCGGTCCCACCACGGGTGTAGGGGATGGTGACCCACGCGTCGTCGTCGATCGCAGCGATCGTGGCCACCAGCGGCTTGGTACGCCGCACGGTGATGGAGAACTCGACGTCGTGGTCCTCACACGCCGTCATCACCGACCCCGCCCAGTAGCCGGCGTCGGCCCGCAACGTCAGCCGTCCCGTCGCGCCGGCACGACGGATCCGACCGACCGTCTCGCGGACGAACCGTTGGGC
>JAGXFT010000156.1 GCA_024637135.1 Nitriliruptorales bacterium
ACGCCTACTCCTCCGGTGACGACTCGCCGTCCGGCGGGGGGTCGTCGCTGGCCGGTGCGCTCGCCGCGGCCGGGCTGGTCCAGAACCAGGGAGTCTCCCCCGAGGAGATCGCCCTGGCCGAGGCCGAACTGCCCGAGCCCGAAGCACCGCTCGAGGACGAGCCGGCCGACGACGCCGTCGACGAGCCCGTCACCGAGCCGGTCGACGAGGCCGCTGCGGCGCCGACGGCCGAGGCCGACGACGCCACCGACGCCGCGACGGAAGACGCCGAGGATGCGCCGACTGCCGAGGCCGCCCCGGCCGAGGCCGAGGACGCGCCGACCGCAGACGCCACGACGGCCGAGGCGGAGGACGTCCCCGAGGCCGATGCGGCCACGGATGACGACGACGCCACGGCTGACGACGCGTCCGCGTCGGACGCCGCGGCGGGTGACGACGACGAGTCGTGACCTGACGCCACCTGCATGACCCACGGACGCCCCGGCCACCACGGCCGGGGCGTCCGCGTGTGGTCCCGAGGTCGCGACCCGGGCCGTAGTTTGGTGTTCTCGCTCGGGAGGTGGTTGCTGATGCTCGTCGGACTGACTGGTGGGATCGTGAGCGGGCAGGCCATGCGCGCGCTTCGCGCGCGTTGGAGTTCCTCGCTGCGCTCAGAACGTCCAGGGGGTGGGTCGTGTTAGTCGGACTCACGGGTGGGATCGGGAGTGGGAAGTCCACGGTGGCCAGCCTGTTGCGCGCGGCGGGGCTGGTGGTCATCGACGCCGACGCGATCGCGCGCGAGGTGGTCGAGCCCGGTACCCCCGCGCTCGCCGCGATAGCGGAACGGTTCGGGTCCGAGGTCCTGGACGGCGACGTGCTCGACCGGGCCGCGTTGGCCCGCATCGTCTTCGCGGACGCCGCGGCCCGCGCCGACCTCGAGGCCATCACCCATCCGGCGATCGCGGCCGAGGTCGACCGACGTCACCGTGCGGCCGTGGCAGCCGATCCCGCGGCGATCGTCGTGTTGGACCATCCGCTGCTGGTCGAGACCGGACGGACGCACGACATGGACGCGACCATCGTCGTGCTGGCCGACCGGGCGGCTCGTCGGGACCGGTTGGTGGACCAGCGCGGCATGGACGCCGACGACGTCACGGCCCGGATGGGGGCCCAGGCCTCCGACGACGAGCGGCGGGCTGTGGCCACGTGGATCGTGCACAACGACGGCTCGCTGGACGACCTCCGACGTCGGACGGACGAGGTGGCCGTGGAGGTCCGGGCTCGTCGCGACGCGGGGCGGGACGATGCCTGAGCCGACCGGGACCGTTCGTGCCCGGCGGCGACTCCTGGCACGGGCCCTGGGCCTGGGCCTGGGGCTGTCGCTGGTCGTGGCGGGGTGTACGTCGTCGCGCACGACCCGACCGGCCGCCACCCCGACACCACCGCCGACCGCCTCCACCACGGCACCACCGGCCACCGCGTCGTCGTCGCCGACCCCTGCCTCGCCGACACCCCCGACCGACCCGCCCGGCCCGTCGACCCCGTCCACGGCCCCGACTTCGGACCCGGACGTGCCGCTGGACCCGTCCGGTGCCCCGGCCGCCATGCCCGGCTCGTGGGACGTCGACGGGGCCCTGGGGTCGGTCGAGGCGGCGCGGGCAGCCTCGCCACGGGAACTGGCCGCGGCCGCCGTGGACCTGCTGGCACGGGCCGACGGCGTGGTCGTCGAGGACGCGCGGGCCGTCGTCGAGGCGGCGACGGCGGACGGACCGGTGACGGTCGGGGAGGTGACCCTGTCCCGCGACGGTGTGCGGGAGCACCTCGCCGTCCTGGTGCCCGACGCCCCCCGCGAGGTCGTCCTGCGGTTGTTGGCCGCCAGCCCCGCGGTCGGTCCGGCCGTCGACAGCCTGACCGTCCGCGCCAGCCTCGACGGGCAGCGTGTCCCGGTCCGCCACGAACCGGACCTCGACCGGGTCGTGGTCGACCTCGGCGAGCCGCTGCCGGCGGGGGCCGTGCTGGGCCTGGACATCTCCTACGACCTGCCCCAGGGCGACGAACTGGCGCACGGCGGTGGGCCCGGCGCCTACGGACTGCTCGCCGACCATGGCCCGGTCGTGACGCTCGGCCACTGGCTCCCCGCGGTGGTCTCGATCCCCGGCAACGACGGCGACGTCCCGAGTTGGGGCGACCTCGGGGCCTTCGACGCCGGCACCTGGCTGGTGGACGTGGCGACGGACGGTGGGACACTGCGGACGGGCGGCGTCGACCGCCTGCTGCCCGACGGTCGTCAGCGGGCCCTGGGGTTCGGGGTGCGCGACCTCGCGGCCACCTGGTTCCCCGACGGGGCCGCACCGGTCGTCGCATCGGGGGACGGACCCGTCACGCTGGCCACCAGCGCGGACGGCCGTCGCGACGACGCGGTCGCCGACCTCAGTCGGGAGCAACTGGACTGGTTGGCGACGACATGGTCGGTGTTGCCGTGGCCGGAACTGGACGCCGTCCGGGCCCCGATCCTGCCCGCAGCCGGCATGGAGTTCCCCGGGTTGATCATGCTGGACGACACCTACTGGGCGCCGGACGAGGTCGGCACGCGCTTCGCCCTGGTGCACGAGTGGGGCCACCAGTACGCCCATGCACTGGTCGGCAACGGGTCCCTGTCCGACCCGGTGGTCGACGAACCGTTGGCCCAGTACGTGTCGTGGCGCTGGTTCCGGGAGGTGGACGGCGAGGCGTCCGCCGAGGCGTTCGCCCGACAGACGTTCGACACCGCCGACCTGGGGGTGCCGCTGGAACCACCCGGCCAGGCCGCGGAGGACTTCAGCACGGCCGGGACGTACGGGGTGGCGATCTATCGCACCGCCGCCCAGGCGTGGCACCAGGCCGCCCTGGACCACGGGGTGGGGACGGTCGACGAGGTGGTCGGGGTCGTGTTCGCGGAGGCGGCGCTGCGCGAACTGGACGAGGACGGGTTGCTGGCACTGGTGCGCACGGTCTCCCCACCGGTGGCCGACGACCTGACGGCAGCCTTCGACGGCGACGACGGGTGAGGTCCCGAACGCCGTCCGGACGGCCGATGCCGATCGGCGTCGCGGCCACTGTTGCGGACTAGCGTCTGGGGCGCCGACGAGGAGCTTCCGGCATGAACACGCGGTCCTGGCGCACCCCTGCCCTGGCAGGTCTGGTGGTGGTGGGACTGGTCGTGGCCGGCGTCACCTGGTCGCGGGCGATGCCCGACGACCTGTCCGCCACCGCCCGCTCCGTCGCCGTCTCCCTCGATGCGGACAACGCCATCCGGGGCACCGTCGACCTGGTGACCCGCGAGCCCTCCACCGTGACCGTCCATGCGACCGCCCCGGAGCACGACCTGGTCGTTTCCTCCACCGGCGAGGCGACGACGGAGCACCTCGTGCCGTTGCTGGGCCTGTTCCCCGACACCACCTACGAGGTGACCGTCGACGTCACCGACGAGTCGGGGGCGACCATCTCCGACGTCGCGCTTGACGACCTGGTGACGGAGCCGTTGCCGTCGGACCGGTTGCCGCCGTTGACGGTCGACGTGTCCGAGCCGGACCGCATGACCCCCGGCCTGACCCTGTTCAACTCCATCTACCGGGACCCGGTGGAGGGGGAGGCCAACCCCTACAACGGCTACATCCAGGTCGTGGACGCCGCCGGGCGCGTGGTCTGGTACCACAACGAGCCGGGCCGGGTGCAGCAGCTGGTGCGCGAGGACGACGGGAACCTGCTGTACGGGATCGACGAGGACACGACCCGCCTGCTGTCACCGACCGGCGAGGTGCTGGGGGAGTGGCGCGGCTTCGCGACCGGGTCCGAGGAGGGCGCCCGTCGATTCGGCTTCGACGGTGAGGTGATCGACCTCGACGTGCACAGCACCCACCACGAGACCCTGCGCACCGACGACGGCAACCTCGTCACGCTCACCCGCGAGGTGATCGAGGTCGCCTACCCCGACGGCCTGTGCGACGAGTCCGAGCCCGGTGAGGTGGAGAACGTGGTCGGGGACGCAGTCGTGGTCTTCGACCCGGCCGACGGTCGCGTGCTGGACGAGTTCTCCCTGGCCGACGCCCAGGACCCGTTGGACGACCCGCGCCCGGTCGAGACGGACTACTGCTCCGCGGGCTACCTCGACCCGCAGTTCCCCCAGGGATCCCAACCACGGGACTGGACCCACGCCAACGCGGTCATCCCGATCGACGACGGGGACACCTGGCTGGTGTCGGTGCGCCACACCGATTCACTGTGGGCGCTGCGCGCGGTCGACGACGAGGGTGGTCCGGCCGGCTCGCTGCGGTGGGAACTGGGTCGAGACCAGGGGTGGGAGATGGCCGAGGGCGGCCAGTGGTTCTTCCACCAGCACGCACCGGAGATCGAGGAGGACGGCTCGATCCTGCTCTACGACAACGGCAACATGCGCGACGATGCCGAGCGGCCCTACAGCCGAGCGGTGCGCTACGAGTTCGACCCCGAGACCAAGACGATCGAGCAGGTGTGGGAGCACCGCATGGACCCCGACGTGTACGCCTCCTTCGTCGGCGACGCCGACCTGCTGGACGGGACCGTGCTGATCACCCACGGCGGGCAACTCATGGCGTGCGAGAACCCGGCCGCCGAGGACGACACGACCCACATCGTCGGCCAACTCGTCGAGGTCGACGAGACGTCGGGCGACGTCGTCTGGCAGGTCACGACCAGTGACGACGACACCTGCGCGGGCTGGGGGATGTACCGCGCCGAACGGATCCCGACGCTGTACCCGCCGGAGTGGGACGTGACCGAGACCTTCTCCTGACCGACCCCGTCCCCGACCGACCAGATCCCGATGTGACCTGCGCATCCTGATGTGGTTTCCGTCTTCCTGGAGGACGGTTGTCACATCGAGATCCGGTCCTCACATCGGGATGGCCGCGAGGGGACGGGTTGCCGGGGGTTGGTCGTCGCAGGTGCTCGGTACGGTTTCGAGCATGACCACGACCCCCGCTCCGACCTCCCTGCCGGCTTCCTCCACCGAGGTGCCCATACTGCCGGACGCGGCCGTGCAACCCGGCCGGACCCAGCGCGAACCCGGCACGTTCCGCGTGGTGTCGGACTTCGAGCCGGCGGGTGACCAGCCGGACGCGATCGAGGGCATCGTGTCGGCCCTGGACGCGGGCGAGAAGGCCGTCACCCTGCTCGGCGCGACCGGGACCGGCAAGACGTTCACGGCCGCCAAGGTGCTCGAACGCGTCAACCGACCCGGCCTGGTGATCGCGCCGAACAAGACCCTGGCGGCCCAGCTCGCCAACGAGTTCCGCGACTTCCTGCCCGACAGCGCGGTCGAGTACTTCGTCAGCTACTACGACTACTACCAGCCCGAGGCCTACGTCCCGTCGTCGGACACCTACATCGAGAAGGACTCGTCGGTCAACGACGAGATCGAACGCCTGCGCCACCGCGCCACCATGGCGTTGCTGTCGCGTCGCGACACGCTGGTCGTGGCCTCGGTGTCGTGCATCTTCGGCCTGGGGTCGCCGTCGGAGTACGCCGACCACATCCTGTGGCTGCGCTCGGGCGAGGAGATCGGGCTCGAGCGCACGATCCGGCGGTTGGTCGACCTCCAGTACAGCCGCAACGACCTCAACCTCGTGCGCGGCACCTTCCGTGTCCGCGGCGACACCCTGGAGATCTTCCCGGTCGACTCCGACAAGGCCCTGCGGGTCGAGTTCTTCGGCGACGAGATCGACCGGATCGCCCGTGTGGACACCGTGACGGGCGAAATCTCGGGCAGCCTCGAGCGCTACGCGGTCTTCCCCGGCTCCCACTACGTCACGTCCGACGCGACCCTCAAGCGCGCGGTCGTGACCATCGAGGAGGAACTGGGCGAGCGACTGGAGGAGTTGCGGTCCCAGAACAAGCTGCTGGAGGCCCAGCGACTGCAGATGCGGACCAACTACGACCTCGAGATGATCCGCGAGGTCGGGTTCTGCAACGGCATCGAGAACTACTCGCGTCACTTCGACGGCCGCGCTCCCGGCGAACCGCCGTTCACCCTGATCGACTACTTCCCGAAGGACTTCGTGCTGTTCGTCGACGAGTCCCACGTGACCGTGCCCCAGATCGGCGGCATGTACGAGGGCGATCGCTCGCGCAAGGACACCCTGGTCGAGCACGGCTTCCGGCTCCCGTCGGCGATGGACAACCGACCGCTGAGGTTCGAGGAGTTCCTCGGACGCATCGGCCAGCGGTTGTTCATCTCGGCCACCCCCAGCGCCTACGAGCGCCGCGAGTCCGACACCATCGTGGAACAGATCATCCGTCCGACCGGGTTGGTCGACCCCGAGATCCAGGTCCGTCCGACCACCGGACAGATCGACGACCTGATGGAGGAGATCCGCCACCGGGCCAACGCCGACGAACGCGTGCTGGTGACGACCCTGACCAAGAAGATGTCCGAGGACCTGACCGACTACCTCGTCGACAACGGGGTCCGGGTGCGCTACCTCCACTCCGACATCGACACCGTCGAACGCGTCGAGATCCTGCGGTCCCTCCGGCTCGGTGAGTTCGACGTGCTGGTGGGCATCAACCTGCTGCGCGAGGGCCTGGACCTGCCGGAGGTCTCGCTCGTGGCGATCCTGGACGCCGACAAGGAGGGGTTCCTTCGTTCGTCCACCTCGTTGATCCAGACGATCGGGCGGGCGGCCCGAAACGTCAACGGGACCGTCGTGATGTACGCCGACAACCTCACCGACTCGATGGAGCTCGCCATCGACGAGACCAACCGGCGGCGCGAGGCCCAGGTGGCCCACAACCTCGAACACGGCATCGACCCCCAGACCGTGCGCAAGCGCGTCGGCGACATCATCGCCGCCGTACGGGCCGAGGAGGCCGGCGAGGCCTACGCCCCGCTCGAACGCGAGTCGTTGGCGGCGGTCGACACCTCCGACATGCCGGTGGCCGACCTCGAGGCCCTGATCCATCGCCTCGAGGAGGAGATGCACGAGGCCGCCGCCGACCTGCGCTTCGAGTACGCCGCCCGCCTCCGCGACGAGATCGGCGAACTCCAGCGCGAACACCGGCTCATGGTGCAGGCGGGCGTGTAGCCAGTTCCCGATGCTGGGGCACATACGAGCACGATCCTGACAGTCGGGGCCGTGGCCATCGGGCATCGTGGGCACACGTCGGGTTCGGCGGGGGCCCGGGCCGTCCGGGCGGCCCGGGAAGGCCCGCCGGGAGGTGCGGCCATGCGTCGACCGATCCGCTGGGTGGCCGTCGGTGCGCTCACGGTGACGGTGCTGGCATCCTGTTCGGACGCCACGAC
>JAGXFT010000157.1 GCA_024637135.1 Nitriliruptorales bacterium
ACGGTGATGCGGTCGAGATTGTGGTTTGATGTCGTCATCTGGAAGGTGCCTCCGGCTGGGCAGTCTGAACGTGTGGTAACGCCCATTCTGCCCCTGTCGGAGGCACTTTCCGGTCAACCTCGACCGCTCACATCGGTGGATCCAGGCTCAGGCTGGCCTGTGGCGACTTGGGTGCGGACGCGCTACTCGTCGACGGGTAGCCGTTCGGTCTGTTGACCGGTCACCTCGGCGATGAGGTCGAAGTCCTTGTCGAGGTGGAGCACAACCAGTCCGGCCAGCTCGGCGGTCGCCGCGATCAACAGGTCGGGCACGGAAGGAGCCCGATGCTGCCCACGGTCGGCGAGCAGTTGTTGGACTTCGACGGCGCGGTCCTCGATGGTCGGCGTCAAGTACTCGACAGGCATGGACGCCAACGGTGGTCGCCGCAGACCTGTGCGTAGCTCGTTGCCGGTGCGCGCGCTGTACCCGATCTCCAGACGCGTGACGGTGCTGACACGAACCAGGCCGCGTTCGATCCGGTCGGCCCACGTCTGCCCGTCATCTGCGCTGCCGAGACGGACCAGGGCCGACTTGTCGATGAGCCAGTCCGTCACTCCCACGCCCCGCCCATCACCTCGGGATCGGCGAGGTCGGCAAACGTCAGGGTGAACTGCCGGAGGGACTCGACCGTGACGCGCTCGTCGGAGGTCGACGCGACCCGCCTCATCTGGCGGCGCAGATACTCGCTGCGGGACAGGCCCAGGCGCTTGGCCTGCGCCTCGATGGCGGAGACCACGTCGTCGGGCACATCTCGGATCAGTACGTCCGTCACGGGCGACTCCTCCCTGGGTGATATCTCAAGATATCGCCGGTTCGTCACCCGCGGTCGGGACCTGTGGATGTCGCCTGGCAACGAGTCTGTTGGTGGATGTCCTGCGGCTTGTCACTCAGGCTGTCCGACGCTGCGCCACGAATGTGCGGAGGTCTTCCATCCACACCCTTCGGGAGCGACCGATCTTGATCGTCGGCAGTTCCCCTCGGGCGATCAGTTCGTACAGCTTGGTCCGGCAGATGCTGAGCCGCTCAGCTGCATCCTCGACGGTGATCAGTCGCACGTCGTCGAAGTCGTCGGGCGTCGGCCAGCCGGGGTCCGCTTCGACCACCTGCGGATCCTCGTGACGCCGGTCGTCTTCCGTGCTTGGTGATGGGGGTTGCGTCTCCATCGCGTGTCCTTCCGTCTGCTGTGGAACCACTGCCCACGGAGCCCGGCCTCGTGCGACATCCAGACTCAAACCGGGCGCACAGCGAACGTCCAGCACGATGTGGGTCCAGCCATGACACGGCCATGACACGGGAGGCGCTCTCGACGCGCCGAACCGGCCTGAACGCCCACGACTCAGAATGGACGAAATATTGGTGCCAAGGCCCTGAAAGGGCCATCCTGTCCATGAACCGACGAACGGCTACGGATCCTGCTGGACGCCGTCAGCGCGGTTCAGGTCCGTGTCCTCGAAAGAGGGTGAAGGTTCAAGTCCTTTCTCGCCCACACACCCCTCAGGGCCCCGGTCCCCGCGCCGGGGTCGTCGCATGTCCGCAACCGCCGAACTCGTGCAACGCGAGTGGTGGCGGCGCGACCTGCGCCGGCGGCGACAGCGCGCACCAGGCCGAGCAGTTGCACGGCGGGCACCACGGGCCATCGCCACGGCGCTCCTGCTCGATGTCGAACTGTCCGCGGGGCGCTCATCGATGAGGTGGGGCGCACGATTCGCCGCCGGTCGTCTCCTGTCGACCGTGGTCCGAGCGGACTCCCCCGGGCGTCCCGACGTCGCCGCCTGGCCGTTTCCGGCGAGCGGCCAACCGCTCGATTCGGGTGGTGTCCGAAAGTGGACACGGGTGCTAGCACGGGTGATGGGGCAGGCCCGCCGGAAGCCATTCCGTCGATACCGCCTTCTTCAGCGCGATTGGATGAATCTCCCGATCCGCCTTGCTGTATCGGGACTCCAGTCCCATGCCTGTGTCCGGATCCGGACATGCCGGATTGTGCCGGGCTGTGGGCTTGGATTCGGGGGGCCGGCACCGTACTGTCCGGACTGCAAGCAAAGGTGGCCACCACCCCCCGGGTGGCTACGAGCAACGGATGGCCACGTCCCCCGAGTGGTCGAGCCTGACCGGTCACACCCCCCCGGTGACCAACGAGGCACCGCTGATGCCGCCCGGCCGAGAGGCCGGGCGGCAGTCTTGTGTGTGGA
Source organism: Nitriliruptorales bacterium (assembly GCA_024637135.1). Classification (GTDB taxonomy): domain Bacteria; phylum Actinomycetota; class Nitriliruptoria; order Nitriliruptorales; family Nitriliruptoraceae; genus Salsipaludibacter. The sequence goes on from JAGXFT010000157.1 coordinate 2,229, forward strand.
CATGTCCTCCAGTCCGGTCCCGCCGCAGGCGACCATCGGAGCCTGCATGGCCGGGTTCGGACGACTGCACCACGTCGTGCTCGATGCGCGTGACCCGCAGGCCCTCGCGGCCTTCTGGCCCGCGCTGCTGGGCCTGCCGATCACCCACGACAGCGACGACTGGGTCGTGGTGTCGCGCGACGACACGAGTTCCGGGCTGGCCTGCCAGTTGGCACCGGACCACGTCGCCCCGACCTGGCCAGACTCGGCCGTCCCGCAGCAGGTCCACCTCGACGTCATGGTCGACGACGTCACGGCCGCCCGGCCAGTGGCCCTTGCCCTGGGCGCCACCGAACGCGGCGGTGACGTGCTGGCCGACCCGGCTGGGCACCCGTTCTGCCTGATCACGCGGCCGGGATGGGCCGCCCCGGCGGGCAGCCCGGACTGACCGCGAGGGATCAGGCGATCGCGGCGGACTCGTCCAGTTCGCGTGCGGCCTGGGCGTAGCGGGCGGCGTGCTCGGCCTCGGAGCGGTGGACCTCCTGCATCTGCTCGATCACCGATCCCATGTCGGTCGCGATGTGGTCGTAGTGCTCCTGCACCAGCTGCTGCAGGTGGCTCCGGAAGCCCGCAACGTCCTCCATGGCTCGGCCGCCGAACGCACGGGCGTCAGCGTGGATGGCCTCGACCCGGTCGCGGGTGGCCGCCCCCGACTGGCCGGCCCAGTTCGTGGCGCCGGCCTCGGCCGCCAGCCGCGCCGCCTCGGACTCGACTCGTTCCGTGAACGCCTGGAAGTCGGCCTCCAGCCGCTGGGCCATCTCCTCGATGTCGCCCGTGAAGGCCGCGGTGCGTCCCTCGACGTCGGCGAAGACCGCACCGGCGTCGTCGGCGACGCGCTGGTTGGTGACGCCGAGGTGTTCGATCTCGGACAGGGAACCGCCGATCAGGTCGGTCATGGGGTGTCTCCTCGCTCGGGGCCGGGTGCGGTGTGGCACATGCAATGACATGAACCTACATGACACGTCATCTCATTGCATCCGACCGTGCACAGGTCCACGACCTGCCGAGCGTGGGGCGAGGTGGGTCAGTCCCGGCTGCGGAAGACCAGGTGGCGATCGTCGCAGCGGTCGGACTCAACCGCGTAGCCCAGCGAGTCGAAGCCGTGCAGGTCCTCGACGGTGACCGGGTCGTGCTCGGCGATCCAACGGGCCAGGGCACCCCGCGCGGCCTTGGCCAACATCCCGAACACCCGCCAGTTGCCGTTGCGCAGGTTCTCGAACCGGACCTGGACCAGGGGGAGGTCGACCTGCGGCGCGGCCAGGGCGGTCACGTACTCCTTGGAGGCCCCGTTCACGACGACCTCGCCGTCGTCGAGTTCCGCGCGCAGCGACTCGCCCAGGGTTGTTCCCCAGAAGTCGTAGAGCGTGTCGCCCCGGTCGGTGGACAACCTCGTGCCCATCTCCAGTCGGTACGGCCGGATGGCGTCCAGCGGTCGCACCAGCCCGTAGAGCCCGGACAGGATCCGCACCCGTTCCTGGGCCCCGGCGATCGTGTCGGCGTCCATCGAGGTCGCGTCCAGCCCGCGGTAGGTGTCACCCGCGAACAGGAACATGGCCGGGTGGGTCGGGGCATCGGCGAAGGCACGGAAGCGCTCGACGTTGAGGATCGCGAGGTCCTCGGAGATCGACATCAGGTCACGCAGGTCGGGGACGTCGAGGTCCCGGGTGATGTCCAGCAACTCGGCGGTGTCGTCGAGGAACCGGGGCTCGGTGATGGCCTCGACCGGGTGGGTGCCCTCGTCGAGGCGCTTGGCGGGTGACAGCACGATCTTCATGCGCCCGAGCGTAGGGGCTGCACGCAGTGGCGGTGACGGTGAGGCGCCGTCGGGCGGGCCGGGACGACCTTCACGGGCCACGGCCGCCGCGGGCTGCTGTGTCAGCGCCGGGCGATGACCAGGCTGTCGACGATGAGGTCGTGCCAGGTCTGCTCGCGATCGTGCCACAGTGGCCACAGGTAGCCGAGCAGGAAGAACCCGCTGACGAGTCCGGCCATCAGCGCTCGCAGCACCCCGGTCCCGGCCCCCAGGTACGAGCCGTCGGCCACGCGCACCACCTCGATCCCCATGGCCTGCTTGCCCAGGCTCTGCCCGGTGCGGCCCTGGCGCCAGCCCACGTTCCAGTAGATGGCCGCGAGCGATCCGAGCCACACGAGTCCCATGACGACGAACAGGCCCACGAACGCGACCGGTGACGGCTCCCCGCCACCCGTGGCCAGCAGGAGGCCGAGCGGGACGAACAGGAGTGCGAGGGCGAGGAGGCCAACGACCATCCCGAAGAACTGGTCGAGCAGGAAGGCGAGCAGTCGCGTGCCGTAGGTCGCGTAGGACCGGCCGGTGGCCACCATCCAGTCCGGCGGCGGCGTGACGAGTCGCGGGGCGACCGGTGCCGGCGGAGGCGGCAGGGTCGGTGACGCGGGCCCCTGCCCGGTCGCGGCTCGATCCTGCGGAGCGGGTGGCGGTACGCCCGGCGGGTGGGCCGGCTCCGGCGGTGCGGGCGGCGATGGCGGCAGGACGAGCTCCCCGGCTCGGTGGCGTGCGGCGAGGATAGGCCGGAACCAGCTCCACGCCGGCCGTCGCGCCCGTCAACCGTGGCGTCAGTCGGGCGCACCCGGCGCCGCCAGCGACTTCGTGAACCAGCGATCGGCGTGGGGTTCGTCGTTGAATCGTTCCACCTCCACCCATCCCATCGAGCGATAGAGCCCGATGGCCTCCGCCAGCGCCGAGTTGGTGTCCAGCTGGAGCTGCTCGACCCCGCGGTCGCGGGCGTGGCCTTCCAGCAGGCCCATCACCCGTCGCCCCAGGCCGAGTCCGCGGGCCGACCGCGCCAGCCACACGCGCTTGACCTCGGCCGAGTCGTCGTCGTGGAACGCCAGCGCCCCGCACCCGATCGCCCGTCCGCCCAGGCGTGCGACCAGCAACAGCCCGGCGGGCGGCAGCATCCCGTCCGCGTCCAGCGGACGAGCACGCGCCGGGTCGAAGCCGGTGGCCATGCGCTCGTCCATCTCGCGGTAGTAGGCCGCGATGCACGCCCGTGCGTCGTCCGTCCTCGGATCCTCGACGGCGATCTCGAGCAGGCCCGCAGTCACCAGGCGCTCGACCGTGGCCATGGCCTCGACGAGCGTGGTGCGCTGCCGCTCGGACAGTGGCGTCAGCAGGCTGGCCGCCAACTCGTCGCTGCCGGCGTCCAGCACGCCCCGTTCGCGGCGCCCGGCAGCGGTCGGGCGGGCGATGCGCACCCGGCCGTCGTCGGGATCGGGTGACACCGCGACCAGCCCCTCGTCCTCGAGTCGCCGCAACAGTCGGCTGCAGTACCCGGAGTCCAGTCCGAGCCGACGGCGCAGGTCGCGCACGTCCATGCCGTCGCCCAGTTCCCACAGCACCCGCGACGCGCCCAGGGGTCGACCACGCGCCAGGTACTCGTCCGACAGCGCCCCGACCCGCTGCGTCACGGTGCGGTTGAACGACCGCACCTGCTCGACCTGTGTGGGATCCATTTCCCTGACACTAGTCAGAGAACCAGCCGCACGACAACCCGACCCCCGGTGGGTGTGTGCGTGTCTCGTTCCACGGGTGGAACCACGGACGCACGCGTGGGCCGGTCGGGAGGGAGTGTGCGTGTCTCGTTCCACGGGTGGAACCACGGACGCACGCTTGTCAGGTCGGGGCAGGTCGGGGGCAGGGGGGTCAGGCGCGGGCCAGCCAGTCGTCGGCGACCGACAACCGGCGCTGGAGGTCGGTAACCGAGGCCTCGCGCACCGAGGCGATGGCGGCGTCGCGGTTCAGGGCGACGTTCACGTCGCGGTGGCCCATCCCGGTCAGCCGGACCAGCAACTCGACCCGGTCCGAGCAGGCCTGGCGCAGT
>JAGXFT010000017.1 GCA_024637135.1 Nitriliruptorales bacterium
CGGCCGCCGCGGCGGCGTCGTGGCGGTTGTCGACACCGAGCTTGGCCAGGATCGCCGAGACGTGGTGGTCCACGGTGCGCACCGACAGCACCAGTCGATCCGCAATGTCGGCATTGGTCAGGCCCTCGCCCAGCAATTCCAGCACGTCGAGCTGGCGTGGGGTCAATCCGGCCGGGTTGTGACGCGTGGCGGGCTGTGGTCCTCGGGGGACCGAACGAGCGCCCAGTTCCCGGAGCCGGCGTCGTACCCAGCGGGCCGCCGGCGCGGCGCCCAGGCCGTCGAGGACCGCCAGGCCGCGCAGCATCGGGTCGACCGTCCCCGAACTGGCCAGCTCGAGGGCCTGCAGGTAGGGCGAGCCACGTGCCTGCCAGGCACTGGCTGCGCTCCGCCAGTCACCGGCCAGCGCTGATCGCCAGGGTTCGGGAACCGTGGCAGGGTCGACCTCGTCGGCGGCGGGGTGACCGGCCAACCGCAACACTCGCAGGAAGTGACCGCGGTACTGCGCGATGGCCAGGTCGAGCTTGGCATGCCTGAGCGTGTCGTCGAGCAGTTCCGGACGGTCGGTCCAGAACCCCAGTTCGAGTCGGACCGAGCCGATGCTCGCGCGGTACTGCGCCGCCTCGCTGGCCAGGGCCACCTCCCAAGCCTGCCGGACCCGCTCGGGCGCGTCGTCGTCGCCACGCCACACCGCCAGCCGTGCCTGACCGTGGAACACGATGGCCCCGATGGCCCCCACCTGGGACGCGTCGGTGCGCTCCTGGAGGGCGTGGAACGTGGACGCGGCACGATCCCAGTCCCCCTGCCAGACGTCCAGCAGCCCCCGATGGGCCACGCTGCTGTACCGGTGGGCCACGAAGTCGTGGTCGTCGTAGAACGCCACGGCCTCGTCGATCGTCCGACGGGCATCGTCCCAGCGGCCGGTCGCCACGTAGCCCTCGACCAGGTTGGTGTAGGTCCGAGCCGTTGGCTCCAGTGCCCCGGTGGCACGGCCGAGCCGTCGGGCCTCCTCGACGTGGGCGAGTGCGGCATCGTCGTCGCCAGCCGTCGAGTCGACCATCCAGCGCCCGTTGAGGGCCAGGATGATCAGGTCGGTCCGCGCCTGCTCCTCGGCCGCCGTGACGGCCGCGGACAGGATGGCGCGGGCTCCGTCGAGGTCGTCGGTCAGGGCGCGCAGCGCGAACTGGTTCACCAGCGCCTCGGCGCGGGCGTCCGGTTCGTCCAGGCCCTCCACGAGGTTCACGGCGCGGTCGATGTCGCGTCGCGCCGGCCGCGGGTGGTTCGCGATGTAGTTCATGCGTCCCCGCACGAGCAGGGCGCGCGCGAGCGTGGCGGGCACGATCTCCTCGGCCAGCGCGACCGCGTCGCCGGCCGCCGCGATGGCGTCTTCGAAGCGGTGCAGGTTGTAGAGGGTCCAGGCGCGCTCGAGCAGCAGCGAAGCCCGCGTCGGTGCGTCGAGGCGGTCGAGGTGGGGCAGCACGGTTCGCTGGATGACGTCGGCTTGGCGGTGCGAACCGGCCCGGAATGCGGCCGCGGCGGCCGCCGCGGCCGACCGCCACGACGACGTCGTCGTCTCCGGCCCCGACCGCGTGGTGGAGCATGACGTGGTCGTCGGAATCGATGTGTCGGACCACGTCGAGGGCATGGCGGTGGGCCTCGACCCGGTCGGTGGTGGTGAGCCCGCCCTCGACGGCCCGTCGCGCCAGTTCGTGGCGGAACCTGACGCCGTCGACGGTCACGACCAGCAGTCCACGCCGCTCGGCCGGTGACAGCAGGCCGAGGTCCCCGACCACCTCGCGGGCGAGGTCCAGCGGGAGTGAGCCGGGGAACACCGACAGCTGCTCGAGCGCCCGGCGCGCCGGATCCGACAGCTGCCGGACGCGGGCTCGGACGGTGTCGGTGACGGTCGGCGGCACGCTGCCGTGCTCGGACCGGGCCAACTCGGTGACGAAGAAGGGGTTGCCGCCGGTGACCCGGGCGACCGCGTCGGCATCCGACCCCGAGCAGTCCATGAGCTCGGCGATGGCGTGTGGCGTGAGGGGTGGAGGGGTGACCCGGACCAGCGGGGCGGACGACAGAGCGGCCAGCACCGACAGCAGGGGATGGTCGCGTACGAGTTCGTCGTCCCGGAAGGTCAGGACGAGCAGGGCCGGGTGATCCGCGATCCGCCGGCCGACGAACCTGATGACGTCCAGCGTGGCCTCGTCGGCCCAGTGGACGTCCTCGATCACCAGCACGACCGGCCGAAGGGGGTCGTCGAGCACCGCGAGCACGGCTTCCAGGACCGCCCCCGTGTCCGCACGAGCCACGGCCTCGGCCAACGGGCCGCCCGCCCGCCGGGCGACGTCGTGGAGCGGACCCAGGGTGCGCCCGGTCATGAAGTCGTCGCACCAGCCCACCAGTGTGCGGACGTCGTCCTGGGCGAGGGAGTCGAGCCAGCTGGCCACCAGCGTGGACTTGCCGATGCCGGCCTCGCCACCGACCAGCACGACGGCACCCGCGCCCGCCCGGGCACGGTCCAGCACCTCGTCGAGCGTGGCCAGCTCGACGTCGCGTTCGAGGACCCGCTCGGTGGCCGTCGGCAACGGCATGACGGGCTCCGGGTTCCGGCACCGCTCCCGTGGGTGCCCCAGGGCCACTCTAGGCAGGTGTCGGTCCGAAGCGAAATCCCGGCGGCCGTCGGTCAGCGTGGTCCGACGTGGCGCTGGTCACGCGGATCGATTGTGCCGGGCTGTACGGCCCGCGGGCACGCTGCCGCGGGTCACGCGGGAACGGGGACCCGGTCTGCGAGCAGCCGGTCGGCCAGGTGGTCGGCGTCGCGACCGACTCCACCGATGAAGCCGGAGTCGCGCCGGTACAGCCAGCGCAGCCCGAGGAAGGCCAGGCCCGGTTCGGCGGTGACGCCGCGCCAGTGGATCGGCTCGCCGCGGTGGTCGAACACGTCCGCATGGATCCACGACCAGTCCCGGCGGTACCCGGTGGCCCACACGATGCCGGTGATCCGGTGCCTGGCCAGTTCCAGGGTGGCGGGCGCGCGGGAGGCCCAGCCCGGGATCGCCGGGACGGTCACCTCCTCGGTTGGGGCGACGTCATCGCTCGCGGTCAGGTGCGTGTCGACCATCCGGCGCAACCGGACGGCGTTCGCGTCGGCCGATGCCAGGTCGTCGGCCAGGTCGCCCCCGAATCGCAGCAGGCCATCCTCCACGCCGGCCAGGCGCCCGACCACGGTCACGCCATGGCGGTGGAGGCGTCGCAGGTCGAGGTCCTCCTGGCCTCCCTGCAGGACCGAGCCGCGGGCCGCGGCGGCCGAAGAGGGATCCGGAAGCGTGTCCACCGTGCGATCGAGCAGGCCGAGCACCTGCATCCAGTGGTAGACGTCGTGGCCCCGGTAGCGCCGCGGCAGGGACCGGTGTGACCCTGCGGCGAGCACGACGGGACGGCCGGCGCGGGCCAGCTCGTCGGCGATCTGCTGCCCGGAGGGCCCCGCGCCGACCACCAGCGTGGTCCCGTCCGGCAACTGCGCCGGGTTGCGGTAGCGGCTGCTGTGCACCTGGACCAGGCCGTCGGGCAGTGCGCGGGCCAACGCCGGGACGTTGGGCCGGTCCATGTGACCGGTCGCCACCACGACCCGCTCGGCATGGTGCACACCGGCGTTGGTGACGACGTCCCATCCGCGTGGCGAGCGGCGCACCGCCGTGACGGTGGTCCCGGTCAACACCGGCGCTGCGAAACCTGCGGCCCACCGGCTGAAGCGGGCGACGACTGCGGCCCGGTCGGCGAACCCGTCGGGATCGCTCGGCGGGTCGTCGCCCGGGAGACGGTTGATCCAGTTGGGTGTGAGCAGGCGGAAGCTGTCGGGGCGTTCGGATCGCCATCGCTCGGCGACCTGCCCGCGCTCGAGCAGGACGTGGTCGTGGTCGGCGGCGACGAGATGTCGGCTGAGGGCGAGGCCGGCCTGGCCGGCCCCGATGACGAGGGTTCGTGTGCGCATGGTGACTCTCCGGGGATCGGGTGGAACCCCATCGTCGGTGGGCTCTGACGTGTCGACATCGGTGGGTTGCACCCACTTGGCGGTCGGCCGGTGCCCATGCACCGGACCGAGATGGGCACCCGTCACCCATGGCACGGGACGGCGCGTCGGGGACCGTGGAGCCAACGACTCCAGAGGAGAGCACGATGTCGCCAATCACCGCCGCCTCCCGTGCGGCGCCCACCCGTTCACCCGTGTCGCGTGCCCTGCGCGACATCGCGCCGTTGGCGGCCGCCGTCGTGCCTTTCGGGGCCGTTGTCGGCGTCGCTCTCACCGACGCGGGCCTCGGTGGCGTGCCGGCGCTGGCCGGTACCGCCCTGCTCTACGCCGGGTCGGCCCAGCTCGCCACGCTGTCCACGATCACGGCCGGCGGCGGCCTCCTTGGCGCGGTCCTGGCCGGGGCGGTCGTCAATGCCCGCCTGCTGCTGTACTCGGCCTCGCACGGCGAGCGCTTCCGCACCGACCAGCCGCGTTGGTTCCGATGGATCGGTCCGTTGACGACGGTCGACCAGACCTTCGCCGTGGCAGCAGCAGCCGCCGACCTTCGTGGTACGGCGTTCCGGCATTACTGGACCACCCTCGGGGTCGTGCTGGGCGCGGTCTGGCTGGCCGCCGTCACGGTCGGGATGCAGCTGGGCGCGGTCCTTCCCGGGCACAGCCCCCTGGACGTGGCCGGTCCGGCCACCCTGGTGGCCCTGCTCGTGCCCCACCTGTCCGACCGTCGCATACGCCGCGCCGTCGTCGTCGCCGCCGCCGCTGGCCTGCTCGCCAGCGGGCTGCCCGCGGGGCTCGGCATCGCCGTCGCGGTCGGGGCCAGCCTGGTCGCTGCCGGGCCGGGCACGACCGACGCCCCGGAGGTGGCCTGATGGACGTCCTGCTCGCCCTCGTCTGCGTCGCGCTCGTCAGCTGGGTCTTCCGAGTCACCTTCACCGGGTTGTTGGCCGGTGACCGGCTCCCCGACGCCGTCCGCGTCCGACTCGACGTCGCCGGGCCGGCAGCCTTCGCCGCGCTGGTCGCGACCGACCTCGCCGGGGAACCGGCACCACTGCTGCTGCCCATGGCCCTGGCCCTGCTGGCAGCAGGCGTGACGGCGCGACTCACCCGCAGCCACGTCGCCGCCGTCGCCGTCGCCGCGGGGGCCTGGTCGACGTTTGCGATCCTGTGATCCCGACATGGGCAGGTGGTGGCCCGACGTGGGTGACCACGACCGATGGCCCGACGCCACGGCCACGGCACCGTGGGAACCACCGACAGCAACCTCCGACGAGAACAGGAAGAACGATGCACGAGATGTATGTCCTGCTGATGCACCAACTCGACCAGGACCGGCTGGCCCGTGAACGGGCCCACCGCCCGGCCACGCACCCGCCGAAGCGGCCTGCACGTCCCCGGCGTCGTCGTTGACGCGGTTGAGCCTGGACCCACCGATGCCGCCGACGACCAGCCACCGGCCCGGGAGCTTCTCCGGCCGGTGGCTTCGTCATGGCCGCAAGGCGACGTCCAACGCGATGCCATTGAGAGCAGACGCGGTCATGGCTCGATCGCCACGGCCACACCCGTGACCCGGATCCCGCCGGCGGCCGGGACGTGGACGCGGATGATGCTCGGGCGGCCCATGTCCTCGCCCTGGCGGATGGTGATCGACGCCGGTGGCGTGATCAGGTGCTGCGCACGCAGGTGGGCGCCGAATGCCGCGGCGGCGGCCCCGGTGGCCGGGTCCTCCACCACCCCACCCACGGGGAACGGGTTGCGCGCATGGAAGACCGCGTCGTCCTGTCGGTGGACCACCTGGATCGTGGTCAGCTCGTGGGCAGCCATCAGGTCGCGCAGGCGTTCGAAGTCGTAGTCCATGGCCGCCAGGACGGTCCGGTTCGCGAGCGGCAGGACGAGGTGCCATGCCCCGGCGTAGGCCAGTCCGGTCGGAATGGCGGGATCGAGGACCTCACGGGTCCAGCCGAAGGTGCCCAGCATTCGGTCGAGCAGGTCGTCGGCCACCGACCGGGTCGTGGGCTCCACAGATGTCAGGGTGGCTTGCGTCGCCCCATCCGAAGAGACGGACACCTCTACCGCGACTGGGCCGACGCCGGTCTCCAGCCGGTAGGTCCCAGGGCCGTGCCGTCCTCCCAGCGCCACACCGGTGGCAATCGTCGCGTGGCCGCAGAACGAGACCTCGTCACGTGGGCTGTAGTACCTCGTCACCCACACGTCGTCCTCGACGCGTTGGCTGAAGGCCGTCTCGGAGTACCCGACCTCGGCCGCGATGCGTTGCATCTCGTCGCTCGACGGCAGGCGGGCACCGAGCCAGACACCGGCCGGGTTGCCCCCGCGGCCGTCCTCGGCGAACGCTGCCAACCGCAAGATCTCACCGGTCACCGCGCCACCTCCGCCGGGGTCGTCGAGCAACGATCGCCTCGTCGACGCTAGTCGGCGGGCCCGTCCCGGGACGGGCCGCGCGGTTCGGCAACGGCGGAGGCCGGCGGGCCAAATGGCATCGAGGCGGACGTGGACCCACGTCGCCATCCACGTGGGGCCAAGTCGCCGCGACGTTGCTGGACACGTCAGTCCGGCCCAGGGCTGGCCAGATCGGTCCGCATGGTCAGTTTGTTGGCGTCCCGGCCGCATCCAGACAGGTTTTCAGGCGCTTCGGAAGTTCACGTGGGTGACGGGGTGATGGTGGCCAGCTTGGACCAGTCGGGCTTGCCCGGGCAGAGCAGCACCCGGATGCGCCAGTGGGTCCAGTTCGTCAGCCCGAACGCGACCTCTTGATCCGCTTCGCCAAGTTGTTGATCGTTATCTGGAGCCCGGGCTGGGGAGGGGCCGCTGACCTGCGTGTTTGCGTCAGCGACATGTCGCCCACGAGCGGGTCGAGCACAGGCACCGATCATCACGGGCATCGACGTGCGGCGGCGACACGAGGGTGGAGCTCTCGCGCAGGACGTCATCTGCGCTCCTCTCCGGGAGGCGGGGCCGCTGCCGACGCGCACGCCACGCGCGGCCGAAGCCCCGTCGAGGGACGCCAGGCGTCGCCCATGGCGGGTCTTGGCGGCCGCGCACTCGCCTGGGTCGTCGCCGCGCCGCCGCTCGGTATAGGTGCACCGTGTCGGATCAGGGGCCACGGCTCGCCGTCGTGTGCCCAGCCCTGCCGCGCGCCGGGGGGGGTGCCCTGCGCGGCCGACGCGACGTGGGCCACGTCAGCTACAGGCTCCAGATAACGCGTCGCCGACGGGCTCACGCGGCCTCGTCAGCCACGTCGACGACACCCGATATCGGGCTCCAGATAATGATCGCTTCCACCGGGCCGTTGGTCGCACGTGAGGCGTGCCAGGCCGCGATCGGTTCGGCCCACTTGCGCAACGTGCGGCCGAGCCGACGGATCTCGGGCCCGTAGGCGACATCGGTGAACGTCGCGGCCAACTCGAGCACCCAGTCCAGCGCAAGATGGGATCGTCGATGTCATACATCTCGTGGACAGCCTCTTTCGCGGTCCAGGCGTCGGCGACCTCGCCTCGCGGGTCGCCCGCAACCAGCAGCCCTTGACGGCGTGACCGTGCATCCTCGCCGAGCCGGTCATCGGCCATGACCAACAGCTTGCGGATCCGATAGAGCGGATCGGTCTTGCCGTCCCGATGGCCGAAGACGTCTTGTTGGACGATCCGGTCGGGGTCCTCGACCAGCGCGGTGCCGTAGGCGACAACGGCCCGGTTGATCGTGTGCCAATCACAGCCAAGATCGTCTGCGACCTCGCTGACGGATCGGCCGTGGCGGCCGACCTGCTCGCACGCCCACCGGGCGGCCCGGTCGGTGATCCCGCGGTTGCCGACCACGATCGCCTCGTCGATCTGCATCCAGGTGCCCACCGGACAGGCCGCACCCGCGCAGGACCAACGGATCTGGTGCC
>JAGXFT010000018.1 GCA_024637135.1 Nitriliruptorales bacterium
CCGCTTTACCACATGCCCGACGGCACCACCCCGGCCAACGAGAAGCGCATCCGCCAGGTCCGTTCCCACATCGGGATGGTGTTCCAGCACTTCAACCTGTTCCCCCACATGAGCGCGCTGGAGAACATCACCCTGGCGCCCATGAAGGTCCACGGGGTCGGGCGCGACGAGGCCGAGGATCGCGGCATGGCGTTGCTGCGCAAGGTCGGCCTCGCCGCGCACGCCAACCACACCCCGGGCGAGCTGTCCGGTGGCCAGAAGCAGCGCGTGGCGATCGCGCGCTCGCTGGCGACCCGGCCCGCGGTCATGCTGTTCGACGAGGTGACGTCGGCGCTGGACCCGGAACTGGTCGGCGAGGTCCTGGGCGTGCTCAAGGACATCGCCGAGGAGGGCCAGACGACGATGATGCTGGTGACCCACGAGATGGGATTCGCCCGCGAGGTGGCCAATCGGGTCGTGATGTTCGACCACGGCAAGATCCTCGAGTCCGGGACTCCCCAGAAGATCATGGAGGATCCGGACCACGACCGCACGCGTTCGTTCCTCAAGGCGGTGCTGGCGCATTGAGCCGGCTGCCGGCCTTCGGGCCCAAGGAGTACGCGGACCGACTTCGACGTGTCCGGGCCGCGATGGCCGCGCGCGACCTCGACGTGCTGGTGGCCGCCGACCCGTCCAACATGGCATGGCTGACCGGCTACGACGGCTGGTCGTTCTACACCGACCAGGCCGTGGTGGTCACCCATGACGACCTGCCGGTCTACTGGGGACGCCACATGGACGCCCAGGGGGCCCGCCGGACCGTCTGGATGGACCACGACCACATCGTGGGCTACCACGACGACTGGGTCCAGGCGACCGACCGCCACGCCTACCAGCACCTCGCCGCATGGCTGGTGGACCACGGCCACGCACGCGCACGCATCGGGGTCGAACTGGACAACTACTACTACTCGGCGGCCTGCCACCTCCACCTCGGCGAGGGCCTGCCGGACGCGGACCTGACCGACGCCACGGGGCTGGTGAACTGGCAGCGCACGATCAAGTCGCCCACCGAGCTGGACTACATCCGCAAGGCCGCCCTGCTCGTGACGCGCATGCACGAGGTGATCCGCGAGCGGGTCCGGCCCGGGCTGCGCAAGAGCTCGCTGGTCGCCGACATCATGCACGCCGGCATCGAGGGCGTCGGCGGCGACGACGGCTTCGGCGGGGACTATCCGGCGATCGTCCCCCTGGTCCCCAGCGGCGCCGACGCCTCGGCGGCCCACCTGACGTGGGACGACCGCCCGTTCGAGCCCGACACGTTGACGTTCTTCGAGATCGCGGGCTGCTACCGGCGCTACCACGCCCCGCTGAGCCGCTCGGTGTACCTGGGCACACCGCCACCGGCGGTGCGCCGGGCCGAGGAGGCGCTGCTGGCGGGGGTCGCGGCCGGGATCGATGCCGCTCGAGCGGGCAACCGTGCCTGTGACATCGCCGACGCGCTGCACCGCGAACTGGCCGCCGCCGGGATCGAACGCGAGGGTCGCTGCGGCTACCCGATCGGGTTGTCCTACCCGCCGGACTGGGGGGAACGCACGATCAGCCTGCGGGCCAACGACACCACGGTGCTGGAACCCGACATGACGTTCCACTTCATGCCGGGCCTGTGGACCGACGACTGGGGCCTGGAGATCACCGAGAGCATCCGCATCCGGGCCGACGTCCCCGCCGAGGTGCTGGCCGACGTGCCCCGCGAACTCGTCGTCGTGGACGCCTGAGCCGTGGCCTCGTCGGTGACCATGCCAGCCCCCGGCCACCACGGGGATCGACTGGACGCCACCCTCCACCTGCTGGCCGGGATGGTCGCCGAGGAGACCACCGAGGACCGTTCCAACGTCGCCGTGATCGACCTCGCCGAACAGGTGCTGACCGCGGTCGGGGCGACCTGCGTGCGGACCGGCGACCCGGCGTCCGGCAAGGCCAACCTGTTCGCCACCATCGGTCCTGCCGTCGACGGCGGCGTGGTCGTGTCCGGCCACACCGACGTGGTCCCGGCCAAGGACGTCCACAACTGGACGACGCCGCCGTTCACGATGACCCGCCGCGGGTCTCGCGTGGTCGGCCGCGGCACGGCCGACATGAAGGGATTCCTCGCCGCCTGCCTCGCGATGGCACCGGTAGTCGCGGCCGCGGACCTCGTTCGCCCCCTGCACCTGGCCATGACCTACGACGAGGAGGTCGGGTGCCGTGGCGCACCGTGGCTGCTGGCCGACCTCGCCGCGACCGGCCCCCGTCCCGCGGCCGCCATCATTGGCGAACCGACCATGATGAACGTGATCACCGCGCACAAGGGCTGCCACGAGTACCGCACGACCATCACCGGGGTGCCGGGCCACGGCTCGACCCCGGACCGTTCCGTCAACGCGATCTGGCACGCCGCGCGCTACGTCGTCGGCCTCCACGGCCTGGCCGAGGGCCTGCGGGAGCGCGCACCGGCCGACAGCCCCTTCGACCCGCCGGAGTCGACCCTGAGCATCGGCACCATCCGCGGCGGCCAGGCCCGCAACGTGATCGCGGGCTCGTGCCACCTGGACTGGGAGTTCCGGCCCGTCAACGATGCCGACGCGGCCTGGGTCGCGGCCGAGGTGGCCGCGATGGAACTCGAGTTGGCCACCCAGTTGGCGGAACTGTCGCCGGACGCGCGGGTCGAGCGGATCACCGACGGCGAGGTCCGGGGCCTGGAGACGCCGACGGACTCGCCCGCGGTGGCGCTGATGGGCCGATTGCTGGACCACCCCCGGCTCGACGTCGTGTCCTACAACACCGAGGCCGGACTGTTCGACGCCGCCGGGATCCCGGCGATCGTGTGTGGGCCCGGCAGCATCGACGTCGCCCACCGACCGGACGAGTTCGTGGAGGTCGACCAACTCCGGTCGTGCCTCGCGATGTTGGACCGCCTGGTCGTCGACCTGTCGAGCTGACTCGTCCCTGACGGCCGGTCCTGCTCGTGATGGCGCACGGGATCGACGGGCCGGGCGTCAGTCGTCGCGGGCGGCCTCGCCGCACCAGTGCCGCCGACGCTGGCGCAGGAAGCGTTCCTCGGCCCGGTTGTCGACCAACGCGAGCGCACGGTCGGCGGCTGCGACGGCAGCGACGGAGCGACCCATCCGGGCCAGCAGTTCGGCCCGGGCGGCGTGCCAGTAGTGCCACTCATCCAGGTCCAGCCCCTCGATCTGGGACAGGGCCTCCGCAGCGCCCTCGACCTCGGCCACCGCCAGTGCCCGGTTCAGGGCCACCACCGCCGTGGGTTGCATGGTGAACAGGTGGTCGTAGAGCGCGACGACCTGCGGCCAGTCGGTGGCACACGCCGTCGGGGCGTCGGTGTGCACGGCCTGGATGGCGGCCTGCAGCTGGTAGGGCCCGGGTCGGTTGCGGGTGAGGCAGTCCTGCACGAGCCGGTGACCCTCGCCGATGGCGTCCCGGTCCCACCGCGACCGGTTCTGCAGGTCGAGCCGCACCAGCAGCCCGTCGGGCCCGATCCGGGCTGGGCGGCGCGACTCCGTCAACACCAACAGGGCCAGCAGGCCGGTGGCCTCGGCCTCGTCCGGCAGCAGGCCAGCGACCAGTCGCGCCAGCCGGACGGACTCGCGACACAGGTCGACCCTGGCCAGGCGATCACCGGTGGAGGCCGTGTGGCCCCCCGTGTAGATCAGGTAGATGGTGGCGAGCACGCCCGCCACACGATCCTGCAGGACGGATTCGTCCGGGATCCGGTAGGCGATCCCGGCATCGCGGATCTTGCGCTTCGCGCGCGACAGGCGCTGGGCCATCGTCGGTTCCGGCACCAGGAACGCCCGGGCGATCTCGCGGGTGGTGAGCCCGCCGACCAGCCGCAGGCTCAGGGCGACCTGGGCAGGATGCGACAGCGCCGGGTGGCAGCAGGTGAAGAGCAGGCGGAGTTGGTCGTCAGGCATGGGCTCGGCCACCTCCTCGATCTCTTCACGGAGCGATTGGGCAAGGGCGGCCGCGATCGATCGCGGCATGCGAACGGACTCGCGCCGGTGCCGATCGATCGAGCGCCGGCGGGCGGTCGTGATGATCCACCCGGCCGGGCTCGGTGGCACACCCTCGACGGGCCAGCGTCGCAGGGCCACCTCGAAGGCCTCCTGGACCACCTCCTCAGCGACACCGATGTCGCCGACGAGACGGATCAGGGTGGCGACGGCCCGGCCGTACTCCTCGCGGAAGACCTGGTCGACCGTCGCCGCCGACGCCGCCGGAGCGGCTCGGTCGAGATGACTCATGCGTCATCGTCTTCCGGCTCGACCTGGAACGGACGGACCTCGATCCGCTCGCCACAGGCGACCGAGGCGCGCGCGCCCAGGTCCAGCGCAGCGTCGAGGTCGGGTGCCGTCACGACCCAGAAACCACCCAACTGCTCCTTGGTCTCGGCGTACGGGCCGTCGGTCATCACCGCGCTGCCGGCGGTGGCGTCGACGATGGTGGCGGTGTCGGGGGCCTGGAGGCCACCGGCGAACACCCACGCGCCGGACGACGCCAGGTCGGCGTTGAACTCGTCGACGGCAGCGAAGGCTGCCATCATCTCGTCCTCGCTGGTTGCCGGAGCGTCGAAGTCGGTGTGGACGGCGAGCAGGTACTGGTTCATGGTGAACTCCTGAATTGTCACGTGCCGGCAGTGTGCCGACCTCACCCACCACACGAACTGGACGAACGATCCTCGACATCACGCCTCTGGACCGTGCGCTCGGCGCACGCCCGTTGTGTGTGCGACCGTGTGCGACCGTGTGCGACGAGCACGGCTGGACGGACAGATATCGGCGCGCAGTCTGCACGGACTACGTCGACAGGTCCACCAGGGCCGTCACGGTGCGCCAGTTGCGGACCGTGCCGTCGACGCCCAGTCGTCGTGTCAGCAACGTCAACGACAGCCTGCTGTCGTGGCTGGCGGTGTCGTAGGCGAGGTGGACCTCCCGACCGACCACCCGACACCAGTCCGGGTCGAAGGACTCGCCGTGGAGGTCCGCGACCGCGTCGGGACCGGGGGTCTCGGCCAGGAAGGCCACCATCGACCGTGTCGGGTCCGGATCGGTCCACGGATGGGCGGCCGCGGCCACGGCCAGGTCCTGGGCCGACCGGGCGATCACGGGGACGTCCACGTCGGCGGACGCCACCACGGCGTCATGGACCAGGTCGGCGACCCCGTGCTCACTGCGGTGGCGCGTGGCCAGCACGACGTTGCCGCTCTGGAGGTACGTCCGGACGTCGGGATACCCGCGACCGTCCAGCTCGTCGCGCAGGCCGGGCATCGACACCCGGTTGTGGGCACCGACGTTGATGCCGCGCAGGAGGCAGACCCAGGTCGGCACGCGTCAGCCTTCCTGGAGCACGTCGTCGCTGGACAGGTCGTCCGAGAAGCGCCGATCGGGCAGGAACGCCAACTGGGTGCGCACCCGTGCCACCTCGTCGGTGTCGACCGTGCCCATCACCAGGCCCGGCTGGTCGGCCATCGTCGCGACGGTGGCGCCCCACGGGTCGACGAGGGTCGTGTCGCCGCCGTAGGGCAGGTCACCACCGTCCACCCGCCGGCCCACACCGACGCGGTTGACGCCCAGCACGAACGCCTGGTCCTCGATCGCCCGGGCGGTCAGCAGTGCCTGCCAGTGCTTCCGACGACGGCTCGGCCAGTTGGCCGGCACGACGTACAGGTCGACGTCCGGGGCCAGTTCCCAGAAGACGTTCGCGAACCGCAGGTCGTAGCAGACGAACAACGCCACCCGGACGCCCTCGACGTCGACCACGACCAGCCGTCGCCCCGGGGCGAAGTGGTCGGCCTCGCCGCCGTGCGAGAACGGGTGCACCTTGTCGTAGTGGTGCAGGTCCCCGTCGGGCGACGCCAGCAGCAACCGGTTGGTCGGCCGTTCGTCGGTGCCCCCGTCGCGACAGGCGAACGACCCGGCCGTCCAGGCCCCGGTCATCATCGCCGCGTCACGCAGGAACGTCGCCGAGGGACCGTCGGAGGCCTCGGCGGTCCGTTCGGTGTCCATCGAGAAGCCGCTGGGGAACATCTCCGGCAACACGACCAGGCGCGCGCCGTTGGCCGCCGCCCGCGACACCTGCACGCCCAGCAGGGCGAGGTTGGTGTCGCGGTCCTCCCAGGCGAGGTCGGCCTGCACGCCTGCCACCTGCAGCCGGGCCATCAGTCGGCGCCTGGCCGGCCGTTGGCCGACGCGCCGGTCGCCAGGATGCGCAGTGGCGGCGGCTCGGACTCCAGCCCCTTGAGGCCGTTCCAGAGCAGGTTCACGAGGTGGCTGGCCATCCGATCGCGGTCAGGTTTGCCGGCCTCCAGCCACCACTCCCCCACGAATGCGACCGCGCCGATCAACATCCGCGCGTACATCGGGGCCGCCTCGGCGTCGAAGCCGCGGTCGGCGAAGGTCGCGAGCAGCAACTGCTCGACCCGGACCGCGACGTCGCCCATCACGGTGGCCAACGCGCTCTCGCCGCGCCCGACCGGGGCATCACGGACCAGCACCTTGAAGCCGTCACCGCGCTCGTCGATGTAGGTCAGGAAGGCCAGGGCCGCCTGTTCACCCGCGATCCGGGCCTTGTCGGTGGAGATGGCGGCCGTCATGCGGGCCGACAGTTCGTCGATCTCGCGGTCGACCACGACCGCGTAGAGCCCGTCCTTGCCGCCGAAGTGCTCGTAGACGACCGGCTTGGTCACCCCGGCCCGTTCCGCGATCTCCTCCACGGTGGCGGCCTGGTAGCCACGCTCGGCGAACAGGCCACGACCGACCTCGATCAGCTGTTGGCGTCGCTGCGACCCCGTCATGCGGGTCGTGGGCATCGCGAGGCCTTCCGGTCAGGCGCGGAGGTGGGACGACGATCCGGCAGGACGCGCGAGCGCGTCGTGCCGGGACTCAGGTCTTGGCTGGCCGCGGAAGGCGCTTGCGCTCCATCTGGGTGGCGCTCGGCAACTTCACGTTGCGAGCGATGCCGACCAGCTTCATCGCGCGGATCGTCATCCACGACAGGTCGAACTCCCACCAGCGCAGGCCGTGGCGGGCGGAGGCCGGAAAGGCGTGGTGGGCGTTGTGCCAGGACTCGCCGAAGGACACCACGCTCAACCACAGGTTGTTGCGCGACTCGTCGCGGGCCTTGAACGGCGTGGACCCGTAGAAGTGGCAGATCGAGTTGATCGACCAGGTCACGTGGTGGAGCAGGAAGACGCGGACGAGTCCACCCCACACCAACCCGGTGACGGCGCCGGCGAACGAGCCCGCCCACAGGCCGCCAAGCAGCGCGGGCGTCCCGAAGGTCACGAGGATGAGCCACGGGAACGACTTCTGGACCCGCACGATCCCCGGGTTGTCGAGCAGGTCGGGGGCCCAGACCTCGGCCTTGGTGCCCGACGGGGCGAACATCCAGCCCAGGTGCGCGTGGAGCAGGCCCTTGACGACTCCCTTGACGCCGTCGGCGGCCTCGAGGTGTGGCGAGTGCGGATCCCCCTCCTCGTCGGAGTAGGCGTGGTGGCGGCGGTGGGTGGCGACCCAGTCGATGACGCCGCCCTCGATCGCCAACGAGCCCGCGATCGCCCAGCCGACCCGCACCCAGTTGGGCACGTCGAAGGACTTGTGGGTCAGCAGGCGATGGAAGCCCACGGTGATGCCCAGTCCGGTCACGACGTAGAAGGCCCCGAACAGCACGAGATCCCGGCCGGTCAACCCCCAGCCCCACACCTGCACGGCCGCGAACAGGATCCCCAGCGGCGGGATGATCGAGATGGCCAGCATCGAGCGGCGCTGCCACTTGACGGTCTTCTCGGTGGGAACTTCGACGCCACGGACGGTGGCGGCGACGGAGCGCATGTCGGTGACGACATCGGCAGGTGAACGCATGGAGACCTCGAAGTGACGTGATCGTCGGTTCGGGTGTCCGACGGGTTTCGGATGGCGATCGATCGGCGCGCCGGGCGGTCGACGTGCCCGGCCCTCGTCGCCACCGCAACCTACGCCAGCGTAACCCAGCGCCCGTGCGGGTGTGGATCTCCGGGGTGTCCGCCCGGCCAGTCGCCGCCGTGGCGTCGTCCGAGGAGCCGCTGCGGGCACGGGTCCTCTGCGACGGCCGTCGTCGCCACCCCGTAGCGTGGGACCATGCTGCCCGACGTCGACACGCCCGCCCCCGCCCCGGCCTCGCCGGGGCCTGCGCTGGGGGCCGACGCCGCAATCGTCGTCGCCCGGGCTGCCACCGTGGCCGATGCCACCGTCGACGACCTGCGTCCCCGCCTGCTGGCCGGCACGGGCCGGTCCCGCCGCCGGGACAAGCGCGATGGCAGCCCGGTCACCGATGTCGACCTGGTCGTGGACGAACTGCTGGTCGACGCCATCACCACCGAGTTCCCCGACCATTCGGTGATCTCGGAGGAGGGCCGCACGACCTGGGACGGGGCGGCCTGGACCTGGATCGTCGACCCGATCGACGGCACCACCAACTACGCCGCCGGGCTGCCGTGGTGGTGCGTGTCGATCGCGTTGGCCCACCACGGCGAGGTCGTGTGGGGCCTGATCGACGCGCCGACGCTGGACCGGCGCTGGACCGCGACACGCGGCGGCGGGGCGACCGTCGACGGGACCCCGATGGTGGTCAGCGCGGCATCGGACCTGTCGATGCGCTCGACCCGCCACGAGCCCATCGCGGTCACCCCGGGCACGATCCGCCGGTGGCAGGGCGGCACCTTCTTCAAGGCACGGGTGATCGGGTCGTCAGCGCTGGAACTTGCGCTGGTCGCCGACGGGAGCCTGGCTGCCGCCTACCAACGGGTCCCCAAGGTGTGGGACGTGGCCGCCGGCCTGGTCCTGGTGACCGAGGCCGGCGGGGCCGTGCTGGCGGTCGACGACGACAGCCACTTCCCCCTGCGCGAGGGCGTGGAGTACCGCGACACCAGCGTGGTGACCGCGGCCGGGCCATCGGTCGAGTGGTGTCGCGACCTCGCCGACCGGCTGTGGCCGACCGCCGACGCCTGATCCGTGAGCGATCGCCTGCCAGCCGCCACGAGCGATGGCGACGTGCCGATGATCACCAGGCGCACGCTGTTGTGGGACCTCGGCGGGGCGGTGGCGTTCCTGGCGACCGCGGCCTGCACCGGCCCGACCCCCCTCGACCAGTCTGTCGACCAGTCCGTCGATGCGTCGACGGGTGCGGGGACGTCACCGGCCGCTCCGACCGGCACGCCCGACCCCGACGTGCTGCGGTGGGAACGGGTCCTGGGCGGTGCGGCGGCGGCCTACGTGCTGGTGCGCGGCGACGAGGCCACGATCGTGGACACCGGCCAGGCCGGCACTGCACTGCCCATCCAGGACGGCCTCGAGGTCCTGGGGCTGGACTGGGACGCCGTGTCGTCGGTGATCCTGACCCACCGCCACCCCGACCATGTCGGGAGCCTCGACGACGTCGCGGCGCGCGCCGCCCAGGCCCGGCTGCTCGCCGGGGAGGCCGACATCCGGGCGATCGCCGGCCCGCGCCCGGTGGCGGCCATCGGGAACGGGTCGCGGGTCATGGACATGGAGGTGCTGGAGACCCCCGGTCACACGCCCGGCCACGTCAGCGTCTTCGACCCCGCGACCCGGCTGCTGGTCGCCGGCGACGCCCTCACCGGCACCGAGGATGGCGGGGTGGCCGGTCCAAACCCGTCATTCACACCCGACATGGACCTCGCCACGACGTCCGCCGCCAGCCTCGCCACCCTTCGTCCCGACGTCATCCTGTTCGGGCACGGGCCGCCGGCATCAGTCGATGCCGCGGCCGGCCTGGACGCCGCAGTCGCCGGCACGTGACAGCCACGCCCGCGGACCTCGCGGCGGGCCGGTCCAATGACGACGGCCCGCCTGTTCCCGGGAAGGGAACGGACGGGCCGTCAGTGGGACGCGATGCCATCGGTGGTGGAGCTGGCGGGAGTCGAACCCGCGTGCCGCGATCCCGCTGAGGGTGGCTCTACGTGCGTAGGTTCCGGATGATCTCGGACGACGGTGCTCCGGCGCCAGGCAGCTTCCGTCGTCCACACCATGAAAGGTTTCCCGCCTCACACCATGGTCACCATGAGGCGGTGGAGCCCTGTGTCGTCGCTGCGGCCCCCCTACAGGGCGTCAGGGGCGCAACGTCACTGCAATCAAGCAGCGAGAGCCAGGTTGTCCTTGGCATTTGTGTGTTTCGACTGGTGATTTGCGGGAGTCAGTCGATTCTCCCGGCACGCTCCTCGCAAAGCGGACTGACCACGGTCGAAACCGTTTCAGCCCCGAGCAGGTCGTCGCACGTCCCGGCATGGTGCCGGACGGCGACGCGATGGCATCGCTGTGGAGTTGTCAAGGTGATCCGGCGGCTGCCGGTCTGTGGAGGGTAACGGTCCGGGAGCCCACGAGCATTCCGACCCCGACCGCCTCAGCGCGCCGGACGTTGTGAGCCCCCGGGCGAACAACTCCAACGCTCCCGGAGTGACCGGTCGTCGAAGCCAGCAGCCCTCATCGGGAGCGCCGAGCCTTCAAGGCACGGTCGATCTGGCGCTGGGCGTCGCGCTTGGCGGCGTCCTGGCGCTTGTCCGAGACGTTCTTGCCCTTGCCGATCGCGAACTCGAGCTTGGCCCGACCGTGGGAGAAGTAGATCCGGGTCGGGACCAGCGTCACGCCCTTGGTGGCGACGTCCCGTGCGAGGTGGTCCAGTTCGTGGCGGTGGAGCAGCAGCTTGCGCGGCCGGGACGGCAGGTGGTTGTTGCGGTTGCCGTAGACGTATTCGGGGATGTGGGCCTGTTCGAGCCACGCTTCCCCGGTGTCCTTGTCCAGCCGGATCCACGCCTCGGCCAGCGACCCCCGGCCCTCGCGCAGCGACTTGACCTCGGTGCCGACCAGTTGCAGGCCCGCCTCGTAGCGGTCGTCGAGGAAGTAGTCATGACGGGCCCGGCGGTTGTTCACCGCCAGCTTCACCCCGGATGTCTTCTTCGCCATGTCGGCCACGATACCGACCGGCTCGACCACGCCGCCGGCTAGCGGAACCACGGTGCCGGGTTGACGGCGTTGACGTAGGGGCCGCCCGCGTGGGTCTCGAAGTGCAGGTGCGGGCCGGTGGACAACCCCGTGCTGCCGACCCAGCCGATGACCTGCCCGGCGACCACTCGCTGGCCGGCACGTACGGCCAGGCGTTCCTGGTGGGCGTAGAGGGTGGCCACGTTCCCGTGGTCGATGACCACGACGTTGCCGTGACCGCCCGACGACCACCCGGCGCGATAGACGGTGCCGTCGGCGACCGCGTGGATCGGGGTCCCGGCCGACGCCCCGAAGTCCATCCCGGCGTGGATCCGGCGGGTCTTGAGGATCGGGTGGTAGCGCCCGCCGTAGCCGGACGTGACGCACCCGTCGACCGGCCAGACCCAGTCCGAGGTCGAACCACAACGACCACCACCGCCACCGCCGGACGACACGACGCGACGCTGCTGTGCGACCAGTTCTGCCGCCGCGGCGGCTTCGGCGGCCGAGATCCGGGCCGCCTCAAGCCGCTCGGCCTCGACCCGCGCCGCTTCCCGGCGCGCGGCCAGTTCCGTCTCGACCTCGGCCTCCAATCGGGCCGTGACCTCGTCGAGCTGCTCCTCGGCGACGAGCCGGTCCTCCCCGAGGTTGGCGAGGTCCTGTTCGACCGTGGCCAACACGTCGGCACGGTGGCGCCGACGCTCACGAGTGCGACTGGCGGTCCGGCGGGCCTCGTCGTCGGCCGTCGCCCGTTCGTCGCGACTGGCCTCGGCGGCGCGGTTGGCGTCGGTGACGCGGGCCTCTTCCAGGGTCGTCGCGGCCAGCCGGTCCTGGCGCTGCAACTGCAGGCGGAGGTAGTCGGCGACGAGCTGGTTGTCGTCCTCGACGACCTGGCCGAGCAGGTGCTGGACGCGGACCACGTCGTTGAAGTCGTCCATGCCCAGCACCATCGTGGTCGACGACAGCTGACCGCCGTGCATCCATGCCTCACGCAGCCGTCGCTGGAGCTGGAGGCGGGTGGCGTCGAGCTGGACGTCGGTGGCCGCGAGCTGGTCGGTGACCTCGTCGCGTGCTGCACGGGCCGTGGTCAGCCGGTCCTCGGCGCCCTCGAGGCGCTCCTCGGCCAGGACCAGCTCGACGGCAGCGACGTCCGCGGCCTGGGCCGCTGCGGTCACCTCGCGGTCGGCCGTGTCCAACTGGTCGCGTGCCCGGGCCGCCCGCCGCTCGGTCCGGCTCTCACCTCGCGCGATGGTGACCAGTTCCGCGGTGGTGTCGTCCCACTCGTCGCGCAACGCGTCGATGCGATCGTTGGTGACGACCTCGCCGTCGTCGTCGAGCACCGGGCTCGGTTCCTCGATCGGGCTCTCGGTCGGGTTCGCATCCTGGGCCCGGGCCGGTGGGGCCTGGGCCGATGCGACCAACACCAGGAGGACCCCGGCGACGAGCGCCGCGGTCCGAACGGCCGGCCGTGACCGGGCCATGCAACCTCCCAAGCAGGACGTCTCAGACGTCCAGGAATCCCCAGAGTGCAACGACCGACGCCCCCGCGGTCATGGCCACGGCGGGGACTGCCAGCCATGGCCACACGCCCATGATCTGTGTTGTCGTCAGGAAGGGCACGAACGTCAACGACCCCTGAAGGTTCGTGAACATCCAGTCAACACCGAACACGAGCATCCCCCACGCTATCGCAGCACCAAGGAGCCCGGCAAGCACACCCTCCAACACGAACGGCAGGCGGACGTACCAACTGGACGCGCCCACCAGTTTCATGATCTGGGTCTGGTCCCGTCTCGCGAAGGCCGCCATGCGCACGGTGTTGCCCACCAGCACGGCCGCAGCGACCATCGCGATGGCCGCGATGATGCCCGCCGACCACCGGATGACGCCGGAGAAGGCCAGGAACTCGTCCAGGAGTTCCTTCTGGTCCACGATCGATTCCACGCCCGGCGACTTCTCGTACTGGGTCTTGATCGCGTCGAAGCGCTCGGGGTCGGTCAACTTGACCCGGAACGACGCGGGCAGGGTCTGTTCCTCGACGTTGTCGAGGAACACCGGTTCATTGGCGAACTGGCGTTGGAAGGCCGCGTACGCCTCCTGCTTGGACTCGAAGAACACCTGGTCCACGAGTGGGTTGGCCTCGAGGTTGTCGCGCAGGGCCTGTTGTTGGCTGTCGGTGATGGGGGGACACGACAGCCCGTCGCAGAGGTAGATCGAGACCTCGATCTTGCCCGTCCAGTCATCCGTGGCGGCATCGACCTGTTGTCGCAGCAGGATCGACGCCCCCAGCAGTGACAACGACACCGTCACGGACAGGATGACGGCAATCGTCATCGACAGGTTGCGGCGCAGCCCGATGGCGGCCTCGTTGAGGATGTAGGACCAGCGTCGCATGGCGGCGGTCGCTCCTTGGGGTGGACGTGGTGGTGAGGTGTGGGCGGTGGCGCTGTCGTGCGTGCACGACATTGGCCCCGGGTGGTCGCACCCGGGGCCGAGGGGAGGTGGTCAGCTGGCGTAGCCGTAGACGCCACGCGCCTGGTCGCGGACCAGTTGGCCCTCGGACAGTTCGACGACGCGCTTGCGCATGGAGTCGACGATGTGCTGGTCGTGCGTGGCCATGACGACCGTGGTGTTCGTGCGGTTGATGCGGTCGAGCAACTTCATGATGCCGATGGAGGTCTGGGGGTCGAGGTTCCCGGTGGGCTCGTCGGCCAGCAGGATCGGTGGCTGGTTGACGAAGGCCCGCGCGACGGACACCCGTTGCTGCTGCCCACCGGAGAGTTCGTGGGGCATGGCGTCGGCCTTGTCGGACAAGGCCACAAGGTCGAGCACCTCCGGCACGCGCTTTGCGATGACGCCACCGGGCATCCCGATGACCTCCAGCGCGAACGCGATGTTCTCGGACACGGTCTTGTTGGGCAGGAGCTTGAAGTCCTGGAACACGTAGCCGATGTCCCGCCGCAGGGCCGGAAGCTTCCAGCGGCGCAGTTCGCCCAGGTTCTTGCCGGCGACGTGGATGGTGCCGGCGTCCGGACGGACCTCGCGGGTCAGCAACTTCATGAACGTGGACTTGCCGGACCCGGACGGGCCGACCACGAACACGAACTCGCCACGATCGATCTGGACGGTGACGTCACGCAGGGCCACCACCTGGTCGTTGGACCCGGCCTTGTAGGTCTTCGTCACACCGTCGAACGAGATCATGGCAGCATCACTCCACGAGATGGGAACGTCCGGTCGAGCCCCCCGCCGGGCCGGACGTCGAGTGTGTGCACCGTAGCAACAGAGGCCACAGCAACGCCCAGACAACCCGTTCTTCCGGCCAGCGCCCGTTGTCGTGAGTCGAAGGCGTCAGTCGTGAACGCGGTCCTCGGCCCGACGGCGCAGTTCGGCCTCGATGAACTCGTCGAGGTCGTTGCCGTTCAGGACCGAGTCGGGATTGCCCACCTCGTGGTCGGTCCGCAGGTCCTTGACCATCTGGTAGGGATGCAGCACGTAGGAGCGGATCTGGGATCCGAACCCGACCTTCTGGCGCCCACCGCGGAGTTCGTCCAGTTCGTCCTGGCGCTTCTGGCGTTCGAGTTCGGCCAGCTTGGCGTTGAGGACCCGCATGGCCGCGGCTCGGTTCTGGTGCTGCGACTTCTCGTTCTGGCAGGACACGACGATCCCGGTCGGGAGGTGGGTGATGCGCACGGCCGAGTCGGTGGTGTTGACGCTCTGGCCGCCCGGCCCCGACGAGCGGTACACGTCGACGCGGATGTCCTCGTCCGGCACAAGCACCTCGTTGTCCAGTTCCGGCAGCACCGGCACCACATCCACCATCGCGAACGAGGTCTGGCGTCGTGCGTTGCCGTCGAAGGGCGAGATCCGCACCAGCCGGTGGACGCCGTGCTCGGCCGACAGCAGCCCGTAGGCGTCCGCGCCGGAGACCTCGAAGGTGGTCGACTTGAGGCCGGCCTCCTCGCCGTAGGACTCGTCGTAGACATCGGCGGAGAAGCCCCGGTTGGCGGACCAACGCAGGTACATGCGCTGGAGCATCTGGGCCCAGTCCATGGCGTCCACGCCACCCTCGCCGGCCTGGATGGACACGATCGCGTCATTGGCGTCGTGCTCGCCCGACAGCAACGTGACGACCTCGAGGCGGTCGATGTCGCGCGCGACCGACACCACGCCACGCGCGACCTCTGCCGCAGACGATTCGTCGTCGACCTCGAGCGCGAGGCCGTTGAGGACCTCGAGGTCGTCGAGGCGCTCCGTCAGCGTGTCGTGGCGATCGAGGTCGTCGCGGACCCGCGACAACTGGGTCGTGACCTCCCGGGCGTCGTCCGGGTCGTCCCACAGGGTGGGGTCGGCGGCCTGGCCCTCGAGGTCTTCCAGCAGCTGGCGCTTGGCCTCGATGTCGAGGTAGCCCCGGATGTGGTCGACCCGGGCGCGCTGGGCGGCCAGCGCGTCCGCGTGGTTGTCGGCCATGGGGATGGCTCCTTGTGGAACGGGTGGTGGACGACAGCGGTCACAGCCGCTGGAGTCGGTTCGGGCGGGGGCCATCGAGGCGGTCGCGGACGGCCCGGGCCGGACCGTGGCAGGCTATCCCCGCGTGCCCCTCGCGCTGGCGCGCTCCGGGCACGTTGCAGAACTCGCTTCGCTCGTTCTGCGGCCCGTGGGTCCTGCGGTGGTGGGCGTTGCAAGCGGCTTGGTGGTTCCGCATCAGGCTGCCGAGGACTACGTCGAACTCTCGGCGTGGGATTCCTCGACGATCTCGAAGGACAGGAGTTCCGCCTGGCTGGCAGCAGGTCGGGCCTCGCCTGGTTCCTCGGGCGGGGTTGCGGGACGGCCAGTCTCGGTGTCGCCGCCGGCATGGCCGCGCTGGAAGGCCCGCGACTCCATCCAGTCGGTGAATGCCTGCTCGGTCTCCCACTGCGTCACCACGAAGTAGCGGTCGGACTCGTCGGTCGGACGCAGCAGCTGGAAGGACTCGAAGCCCGGTGTGTCGTCGACCTCGCCGGCCCGGGCGGCGAAGCGGCCTTCGAGGACCTCGCGACGCTCGGCGGGCACGGACAGGACGTTGATCTTGACGACGCTCACGGCACGACTCCGGTGGTCGGTATGGCTCGGACGTCCACGTGTATCGGGCGCCGCAACGGCCTGCCACACCCGAGGCCGCCGGACCGAGCAACACGAGTGTCAGGCGCCGTCGAGGGCAGTCCGGAACATCACGGCGATGCGAGGGCCGGCGTCGGCGACCTTGGGCACGGCGTGTTGCCAGGTCCGCTGGCAGGTGCCGCCCATCACCAGCAGGTCGCCGCTGGCCGGTCGCAGGTGCCGGGTGTCGCCCCCACCTCGCAGGCGAAGCCGGAACGGCCGAGACGCACCCAGCGACAGCACGGCGATCGTCGCACGGTCGCGATCGCGGGCACCGCGATCCCCGTGCCACGCCACCGAATCGCGACCGTCGCGGTAGAGGTTCGCCGAGACCTGCGTCAGCGCCACCCGGTAGTGCTGGCTCAACGCCGCGGCCATCCCCCGCAGGACGGCGAGGTCGTCGGGCAGGTCGCCGACCGTCCAGCGCGTCGACAGGCGAGGACAGGCGACCACCTCGTCGAACAGCACCATCTCCTCGGACCGCCACGACGCCGCCTCGACGATCCGGTCGAACAGCGCCTGGCTGCCACGGACCCAACCGGGCACCTCGTCGACCCACGCGGCCCGCGCCAGCACGTGGCGGCGGCGCTCCCGCATGGCACGATCGAAGGTCACCGCGCCACCGGGGCCGTCGGGGTCGAGCAGGGTCGCCTGGCGCGGGGCGACGTCGGCCAGCGAGACCGGCACGCGCCGGCCGCGTGGGGTGTGGGGTGGCGCCGTCGTCCCGGTGGTCTCCATGTCCTCGACCGTATCGAACAGGTGTTCGACACGTCAATCCCCGACGTGAGCCGGTGGCTCCTATCCTCGGGCAGCGCCCGGACGGTCCTGCGCCCGCCTCGACCGGCCTCGCGATCCGAGATGGTGCGACTCCCCGACCAGGACGCCTTCGACAAGAAGTGGCGGTCGATGTCGTGGCGCGATCGGCGCGAGGTGCTGCGGACGGTCGGGCGCGGCCAAGCGATGCGCAAGCGCTCCGACGCCCGGTTGGCCGTCATGGCGGCGCGACAGCAACAGCGCTACTGGCGCTATGCGTGGTTGCTGGGTCCGCTCGTGTCGGTGTTCCTGATCCCCGACTGGATCGCCGTGGCCATCAACGCGGCCCTGATCACGATGGCCACGGCCGGGTTCGCCTGGTTCAAGCACCGCCGCGCCGTCGAGTCCGAACAGGCCAACCTCGAACGCCTCCAGCGCTAGCTATTCGAGGCGGCGGAACATGCGGATCGACAGGGGGACGAAGATCACCATGATCCCGACGATCCACACGACCGACAACAGCACGGCCCGGGTCGGGTCGGTGCAGATCTCGGTTCCGCACAGGTAGCCGTCGACCGTCAGCGCCCGAGCGGCGTTGGACACGTGGCTGACGGGGTTGACCTGCTCGGCGAAGAACCGCAGCGGCGCGGGCATCCCGGCCGTGGGCACGAACACCGACGAGATGAACGTCAGCGGGAACAACCAGATGAACCCGGCGGACTGGGCGGCCTCGGGCTCCTTGACGGCCAGTCCGATGACCGCCGAGATCGACGAGAACGCCAGGGTCAGGCCGATGAGCAGCAGCAGGGCCAGCAGGGCCTCCCCCACCGACGTGACGATCCGGAAGTCCACCAGGTAGCCGACCACGACCATCACGACCAGGCTCACGAGGTTGATCGCCAGGTCCGACACGACGCGGCCCGCCATCACCGCCCCACCGGACATCGGCAGGGCGCGGAAGCGGTCGATGATGCCGCCCTTCATGTCCTCAGTCATGCCGATGGCCGTCGTGGCCGAGCCGAACACCAGCGTCTGCGCGATGATCCCCGGCATCAGGTACTGGACGTAGTCGAAGCCGGGGATCGGGATGGCGGTCCCGAACACGTACCGGAACAGCAGGACGAACATGATCGGCTGGATCAGCACGAAGATCGCGATCTGCGGCTGGCGCAGGACCCGACGGAGGTTGCGTATCGCCACGATCGGGCTGTCACGCCAGATCGTGCCCTTGTGGTTGCGCGCGGCCTCGGCGGCGGCGCGCCCGCTGGTGGTCGAGGCGGAGGTGGCGCTCATGCGACGCTCGCTTCGGTCGGGGTGGCGGCGTCCGCCGCGGCCTCGCTCGCGGCCCGCCCGGTCAGGTTCAGGAAGACGTCGTCGAGCGACGGCCGTCGCAGGCTCAGGTCGGCCACCGCGATCCCGGCGCCGTCCAGCGCGCGGACGGTGGCGGCCAGACGGCCGGCGTCACCGTGCGCCGGGAACGACAGGCGACCCTGGCGTTCGTCGACCCACACCTCGCCGCCGGCGACGCCGACCAGTGCGGCCCGGGCGTCCTCCAGCCGGGACGTGTCGACCAGTTCGACGGCCACGGTCTCGCCACCCACGTCGGCCTTGAGCTTCGTCGCCGTGCCCAGTGCGATCTCGCGGCCCTGGTCGATGACCAGGATCTCGTCGGCGAGGCTGTCGGCCTCCTCGAGGTACTGGGTGGTCAGCAGCACGGTCGTGCCGAGTGCGACGACCTCGCGGATCACCTCCCACAGGCCCAGCCGACTGGCCGGGTCCAGCCCGGTGGTGGGCTCGTCCAGGAACACGATGTCCGGCGAGGCCACCAGCGACGCCGCCAGGTCCAACCGCCGCCGCATGCCCCCGGAGTACCCCTTCGTCGCACGGTGGGCGGCGTCGGCCAGCCCGAACCGGTCGAGCAGTTCGTCGGCCCGAGCCCGCGCCTGGGCCTTGCCGAGCCCGGACAACCGTCCGACCATGGTGACGTTCTCGTGGCCGGTGAGGTGCTCGTCGACGGCCGCGTACTGGCCGGTCAGGCCGATTCGCGACCGCACCCGGTCCGCGTCCTCGGCGACGTCGAAACCGGCGACGGTGGCGCGGCCGGCATCGGGCCGCAGCAGGGTCGTGAGGATCCGCACGGCCGTCGTCTTGCCGGCGCCGTTGGGCCCGAGCATCCCGAGCACGGTGCCGACCGGGACCTCGAGGTCGAGGCCGCCGAGGGCAACCGTCTCGCCGTAGTGCTTGACCAGGCCAGTGGCCTCGATCGCGGGGGCTGACATGGGGGTCCCGTCGTCGCTGGTACAGGGGTGGCCGGAGCCGTGGATTGCGGGCCGGCATCCGCGCGACCGTACGGGGGCCGCCACGCGGTCGGCAACCTCACGCCACGTGGGTCGAGCGGCCAGCGGTCACGCCGACGCATCCGCCTCCTGGTGCGCCTCGTCGCGATCCTGGGTGCCACCCTCGACGTCGTCGTGGGCCACGGTCGCCTGGATCTCGCCGGGATCGGCCGCGTCATGACGCAGGAACGCCGCGAGTCGGCCCCGCCTTTCCGACAGGTCGTCGTAGGCGGCGTCGATCGTCTGGTCGTCATGCAGCGGGATGCCCGACCGACGCAGCGGCTCCAGCGGCGGGCGCGGCAGGACGTTGTCGCCCGGCGGCTGCACACCCATGTGTGCCAGTGAACGCAGGAAGTTGGTGACCGCGGCGCGGCAGGGCAGCACCGCCATGCGCCCGCACCCGACGTCGGCGTCGACCACGTCGGACAACAACGTCAGGGTCTCGTCGAGTACGACGATGGCCGGGGCCAGCGACGCGGCCCGGTCGCCACTGTGGAAGTAGGTGATGACGGGATAGGCGAGGTGGTGCTGGGCCAGCAGCGCGATGTCAGGGGTCAGGGCGATGAGGTGCAGGTCGAGGTCGCCGAGGCCCTCGCCGTCCCACGCACGCTGCAGGATCTCGTTGGGGTTGCCGCCCAGGGTGGCGACGGTGGCGGCGACCGCCCGGCGGTGCACGACGGCGTTGATGACCGGCAGGACGTAGGCCACGCTGACGCCGATGAACCCCACACCGGTCAACGACGCCAGTTGCTCGGCGAAGCGCCAGACGCCCCCGCCGGGGTTGAAGTCGGTGCCACGGCCGAGTACCAGCGCAGCGGCGTAGTGGATCCGTCCGAAGGCCGGTTCGAGCGCCTCGCCGTCAGCCAGCAGTGAGCCCTCCTGGCCGAAGACCAGGCCCCACCCCAGGGTCATCAGCACGATCCACGTGAGCAGCACTAGCACGACGATCAAGGGGCCGGCAGCCCGCAGCAGCCAGTGCGCACGCACGTCCGGCCACCGCTGCCTGGTCTCGGTGTGGACCCCGCGGAAGATCCGCCAGGCACTCGACGACACGATCCTGGTGATCGGCCCGGGGCCGCTGCTGACCGACAACACCGTCACCGCGACGTCCAGCACGGTGGCGCCCACCAGGGCCAGTCCCACCAGAGACGGCACCGACGTCCAGAATTGCAGCATGTAGTCCACCCCGTGCCCTCTCTCCCCATCACGCGTGGCCATCGGTCACGCGGACCCGATCGACGCTACCGCCCCGTGGCCCACTCCTCCGGCCGATCGCCGGGTCCCGGCCCGTGGGGACGGTCCACGTGCACGGCCCACGGCGGGCGGCGGGTCAGGCGGACAGGAGCATGTCGGCCGCAGCCCGCATGGAGTCCACCTGCCACGTGGCGATCGGGCTGCGTTCGGCGTCCGACGGCGCCACCCACATGGTGTCGATCGCGAGGTCGTGCGCGCCCTCGATGTCGGCGTGGTGGTTGTCGCCGATCATCACGGCACGGTCGGGATCCTCCCCGACCAGGGCGAGTGCGGTGGTGAACATCTCGGGCGCGGGCTTGGGTGCCGCGACCTCGTCGGCCACGACGACCCCGTGGAACAGGTCGCGGGTCCCGGACGCGGCGAGCCGGCCGTGCACCACGTCGGAGAAGCCGTTGGTCACCGCGATGACCGGGACGACCGCAGCCAGTCGACGCAGGGCCCGCACCGCCCCCGGGAACACCGGTCCCGCCCGCCCGAGCCGGGACAGGTAGTCCGTCGACACGTCGGCCGGGTCGGCCGCCACCCCGGTCGCCTCCAACAGTTCGGCCCAGCGACGGACCCGCAACTGCTCGGCGGTGAGTTCACCACGCTCGTAGGCCTGCCAGCAGGCGACGTTGATGCGTGCGTACACGGGTTGGACGGCGGCAAGGTCGTGCAGGCCCAGGCGGGTGGCAGTCCCGGCGAAGGCCATGGACTCGGCGGCCGGGTAGTCCAGCACCACCCCGTCCAGGTCACACAGGACCACCGCGTGCTCCACGCCGACTCCTTCGCCTCGGACGACCGCGCACGGTAACGCCGGCCGTGCCCGTCGACCGGCCCGCCTCGCCACCGGTGGCCCCGGTCGGTGGTCTCCATGGCCGGGCCTACGCTGTCGCGACGCCGCACGATCCGGCCCCGATCGGCCCGACAGGACCATCCGATGCCACCACCCCAGCAGACCGTCACCTACCGGTTGGCGGTGCAGAACCTGCCCGGGATGCTGACCCGGGTCACCGAGGTCATCGATGCCCACGAGGCGGTGATCGTCGGATCGGACCGGCTCGACGCCCAGCGCCACGTCATCATCCGCGCCATCAGCGTCGAGGTGCGTGACGACGTCCAGGCCGCGGCACTGGGGGCAGACCTGCAGGGCCTCGACGGGGTGGAACTCCTGGCCATCGACGACGACGTCATCGACGCCCACCTGGGCGGCAAGATCGAGATCGCCAACCGCCGTGCCGTCGACAACGCCCACGACCTGTCGCTGGTCTACACCCCCGGCGTGGCCAAGATCTGCCGCGCGATCGCGGCCGACCCCGTGGAGGCCTACCGCCTCACCATCAAGTCCAACGCGGTGGCCGTCGTGACCGACGGGTCGGCGGTGCTGGGCCTTGGCGACATCGGGCCGCTGGCCGCCCTGCCGGTGATGGAGGGCAAGGCGATGCTGTTCAAGTCCTTCGGGGACGTCGACGCGTACCCGATCCTGGTCGACGACCAGGATCCCGACACCTTCGTCGACACCGTGGCCCGCATCGCCAGCGGGTTCGGCGGCATCAACCTCGAGGACATCGCGGCGCCGCGCTGCTTCGAGATCGAGGGGAAACTGCGCCAGCGCCTCGACATCCCGGTCTTCCACGACGACCAGCACGGCACCGCGGTCGTCGCGCTGGCCGCGTTGCTCAACGCCGCCATCGTCGTCGACAAGCCACTGGCGGACCTGCGCGTGGTCATCCAGGGCATCGGGTCCGCCGGCGTCGCCATCGCCAACCTGTTGGCCGCGGCCGGCATCACCGACCTGGTCGGCGTCGACCGCGACGGCATCATCCAGCCCACGCGTTCCAAGGGCCTGGACCCGATCCGACGTCGCCTCGCGAAGCAGACCAATCCACGTGGTCTGGTCGGTGGGCAGCGGGAGGCGCTGGGGGGCGCGGACGTGTTCATCGGGGTCTCCGGGCCCGAGTCGCTGCCGGTGGCCCACCTGGCCGTCATGGCCCGCGACCCGATCGTGTTCGCCATGGCCAACCCCACCCCGGAGATCCACCCCGACGTCGCCGCCGACCACGTCGCCGTGATGGCCACCGGCCGGTCGGACTTCCCCAACCAGATCAACAACGTGCTGTGCTTCCCTGGGCTGTTCCGCGGGCTGCTCGACGCCGCCGCGACCAAGGTCACCGACGAGATGAAGGTGGCCGCGGCCGAGGCCATCGCCGCCATCGTCGGCGACGACCTGGCGGCCGACCACGTGATCCCGTCGCCGTTCGACCGCACGGTCGCGGCCCGGGTGGCATCGGCGGTCGCCGACACCGCACGTCGCCAGGGTCACGTCCGTCCGGGCTCGCGCGGGTCGTTGGAGGAGGAAGCAGCGGCAGCCGCCCACGCATCGGCCCGCCGACGCATCGCGGACTGACCACGACCAACGACTGGTTCAGTTCATCGGGCGCACGGCCAACTGGTCGCGGATCTCGGCCAGCAGGGTGGCCTCCTCCGTGCGAGCGGTCTCGGCCTCGACCTCCTCGGGGTCCGGACCCTTCATGCGGTTGTAGGCCTTGATGACGAAGAACAGCGCCAGCGCCACCAGCAGGAACTGCACGATCGCGGTGATGACGATGCCCAGCGAGGCCTGCCCGTCGAGGAACACCCCGACTTCGTCGAAGTTGGGCTTGCCGAGGATGTAGCCGATGATCGGCATCAGCAGGCTGTCGACGATCGCGCCGATGACGGGGGCGAAGGCCGCACCCAGGACGACGGCGACCGCCAGGTCGATCACGTTGCCCTTGTTGATGAAGTCCTTGAATTCCTGGATCATGGGGGAGGTTCTCCTGGGGCGGATGTGGGTGACCTGTGGAGGGGTCAACCGAGACACTAGTCATCGACGGCCGCGCGCCTGACGACCACTCTGCGCGGGCCGGGCTTCCGATGCCCGTCATCAGCCGTCGTGATCTCCCAGTGCACGTCGTGCACGGGAGCCGAGGCCGTCGAGCCAGCCCGCGACCGTTGGCACGACGTCGGCCACGACCTCCTCGACCCGATGGGTGCGGCCGTCGACGGCCCGCGTGCGCGGCACGTGCAGGCCGTGGTCGGCACCGGCGACGCCCACCACGCGGGCAGGTGCACCGGCCCGGGCGAGGTGGGGTCGCAGGTCGTCGAAGCCACCGAACGGGTCGTCGGTGCCCTGCACCACCAGCATCGGCACGACCACGTCGGACAGGTGGGCGACGCGCAGGCGGTCGGGTCGCCCGGGCGGGTGCAGCGGGTAGGACCAGCACAGCACCCCGGCGACGTCGATCCCGGCGGCCGCGACCAGGCTGGCGACCCGCCCGCCGTATGAGGCCCCACCGAGCACCCACGGCCGGTCCGGTTCGGCCTCCACGACGGCCTCCCAGGTCGCACGGAGGTCGTCGATGCTGGCCTCGGCGCGTGGTGGCGGGCCGCTCGACCGGCGCTGGCGGTACCCGAGGTTGACGCGCACGACCGGGTGGCCGTGGGACGCCAGACCGGTCGCCGCAGCCACCAGCACCGGTGCGTCGAGGTCGCTGCCGGCGCCGTGGGCGAGGACCACGCCCGTGCGGGTCGGGTCGGCCGGTGCCGGGTCGTGCCATGCGGCCGCCACGGCCCGGGGGTCGCCACCACCACGCACGATGGTGGTCCGTCGCGACGCGGCGTCCGGGGGCATCAGGACTCGCCGTCGACGGTCGCCGCCACCTCGGGTTCGACCAGGTCTGCGGGCACGTCCTCGTCGTCGGACGACGACGACTCGCCCGATGGGTGTGAGCCCACCTGGTCCTCGATGCCATGGGTGCTGGGCACGCTGCCGGCACCCAGGTCCAGCAGGCGCGCGATGGGGCGGCCGGTCAGGCCGTACACCGCAACCGTCATCAGGATCACCAGGAACGTCGCGGGGACCAGGTCCTCGGCCCCACCCAAGCCCAGGTCCTCCAGGCCCGAGCCGAACACTGATGCCGTTGCGGCGGCCACGATCCCCCGTGGGGCCATCCAGCCCACGAACCCGCGTTCCCGCCGGCTGAGGTCGGAGCCCAGCGAGGTGATCCACACGACGACGACGCGCAGCACCACCAGCACCGCGACCACGATCGCGACCGGCCCGACCAGCGCGGCCAGGTCGCCCAGGTCCAGGCGCGCCGCCAGCACGATGAACAGCACCGACGTCAACAGGACGCCCAGCGTCTCCTTGAAGCGGGCGACCCGGGACATCGACACGACTCCCTGGTTGGCCAGTGCGACGCCCAGCACGATCGCCGCCATCAGGCCGGCCTCGTGCCGCACCAGGTCAGCGGCGACGTAGGCGGCCACGATGGCGGCCAGCGACGTCAGGGACGCGAGGTGCTCGTCCACGGCCTCCCACCGCAGCACCAGGACCAGCACCGCGGCCACGGCCAACCCCACCAGCGATCCGACCAGGAGCGTGAGGCCGACCTGCAGCAGGGTGTCGATCCCGATCGAGCCCTCGCCCGCGAGCACGGTGTCGTAGACCAGCAGGGCCAGTGTGGCCCCGACCGCGTCGATGAACACGCCCTCCCACTTCAGGATGGACTCGACGGGGCCGCCGACGCCGATGAACCGCAGCAGCGGCACGACCACGGTCGGCCCGGTCACGGTCAGGATCGACCCGAACACCAGCGCGACGGGCAGCGACATGCCGAGCACGTAGTGGCCACCGGCGGCGCCGCCGACCGCGGTCAGCAGGACGCCCCAAACCAGCAGGCGCCGGACCACGGCCGACACGTCGCCACGCAACTCCCGGAAGTTGAGCATCAGCCCACCCTCGAACAGGATCACCGCGACGGCGAGGTCGACCCCGTCGAACAGGAGGTCGCCGAACAGCTCGTCCGGTCGGATCAGCCCCAGCCACCCGCCGACGCCCAGCCCGAGCAGCAGCAGGACCAGGATCGCTGGCGCGCGGACGGCACGCGCGAGCAGCTGGCCGACGATGGCCAGGACGATGATGAGGGCGAGAGATTCCACGGACGGGCCCGGTCGCGGGAAGAGGTCGGCCCAACGGGACCTGCCCGAAGGGTATTCCGGTCCGACGTGTCGACACCCGTCAGCGCTGGCACCCGGTTAGGGTTGGCGAGACGCGGGCCAACGGACGGGGCGGTCCGCGCCGGCCACGACCCAGGGGTGCTGCCAATGGCCTATCCACAGCGGCTGCTGACCGACGACGAGGAGGTCCTGCGGGAATTCCACGCCCACTGGCGCGTGCTGCTGCCACCGATCGGGATCGCACTGGGACTGGTGGTCGTCGCCAGCCTGGTCACGGCATTCGCCGGAACAACCATGGTCGGGGCCGTCACCCTGCCCACGGTGGCGTGGGTGGTGGCCGTGGTGGTCGGCATCGCGGTCTTCGTCCGCCCGGCCATCACCTGGTGGTACACGCGGCACATCCTCACCACGGAGCGGATCATCGTGCGCCACGGCGTGGTCTCGCGCAGCGGGGTCGAGATCCCACTCGAGAACATCAACAACGTGCACTTCAACCAGTCCCTGGTCGAGCGCATGCTGGGCTACGGGGACGTCCTGTTGGAGTCGGCCGGTGCCACCGGCCAGTCCCGGTTGGCCGACATCCCCGACCCGGAACAGTTCCAGTCCCAGATCTACGCCGCCCGCGAGACCCGGGTGCTCGCGCTGGAGTCCGGCGGGCGTTCGGTGCCGCGGGACCTCCCCGCGCAGTTGCAGACCCTGTCGGACCTCCACGACGCCGGCAAGCTCAGCGACGCGGACTTCGAGACCCAGAAGCGCCGCCTGCTCGACACCTGAACCGTCGTCGCCGTCGCTGCGGCGCGCTGGTCACAGCCCGCGGACGGCACCCCCGTCGACCCGGATCGCCGACCCGGTCACGTAGCTCGCCGCGGGTGACAACAGGAACGCCGCGACCGCACCGAGTTCTGCGGGCTCGCCGATCCGACGCAGCGGGATGCCGGCCGCACCGGCAGCGCGTTCCTGTTCGGGCGTGGTGTCGTTGGCCGCGGCGCGGGCCTCGTACAGCTCGGCCAGGCGGTCGGTCCCGAAGCGACCGGGCACCAGCACGTTGACGCGCAGCCCGCGTGGGCCGACCTCGTCGGCCAGCATCTTCGCGTAGCCCCACACGGCAGGCCGGGCGATGTTGGATCCGGCGATCCCGTCGATCGGTTCCAACGACGAGGTCGACGTGAGCACGACAAGGCTGGCACCGTCCTCCAGCACCGTCCCCAGGTGGTGCAGCAGTCGGATCGGACCCGCAGCAGCAACGTCCAGCGATCGCTGGAGGGTCTCCTCGTCCAGCCCCAGCGCGCTGGAGGGGGGCGGGCCCCCGTGCGACACGAAGGCGCCGTCGAGCCGACCGAAGGCGTCCATGGCCCCGGCGACCAGCGCCGCGGGCGCACCGGTGTCGGTCAGGTCGGCGACCACGCCGACGGCGGCATCCCCCAGTTCGGCGGCCACCCGCTCGACGTCCGCCGCGGTCCGGGCCGCCACGACCACACGGGCGCCCTCGGCCACCAACGCCTCGGCGACCGCGCGCCCCAGTCCGGACGTGGATCCGGTCACCACGAAGACGCGCTCGGCCAGGTCCAGGTCCATGGGATGCTCCGCTCGTCCGTGCTCCGACGGACGACGACCCTAGGTGGCTGGTGCCGAACGTGTTGTGCGACCGGCGCAGGACAGGTCGTCGCTGGCAAGGAGACGGTCCGAAGGCAATGCGGGGTCCATTGACGAGGATCGGCGACGCGGTCAGCGGCGGCATGGACCAGCCGGGCGTGTGACAGAGTTTGGCACCAGTCACCTGGCCATCCTGCGCGCCCCCGCCGCAGGTCCGTCGGCCACCGGAACACCCCACCGGCCGGGCACGTTCGCCAGTCCACGCCCCGCCGGGCCGTCGCCACCGGCCGCGAGCCGACCCGGCCGTGTCCCCACGCCCGAGCGGCGCGACCGGCACACTCGCCGGTGGAAAGGACCCGCATGCCTCCCGGATCTGGTTTCGGCGCATGGCGCCTGCATGGGCTGGGCGACCCCGACGGACTGGGCGACCGGCCGCTGGACCGCGACACCATCCGGCGGGCGTGGGGGCTGGCACGGCCCTTCCGGCGTCGGCTGGTCGGCTACCTCGTCATCATCGTGGTCGCCGCGGGCCTGGGGGCACTGCCGCCACTGTTGATCCGCACCATCCTGGACGAGGCGATCCCCGACGGCCGCCTCGACCTGCTGTACCTGGTGGCCGGCGGCATGGTCGCGGTGGCGGTGGGGATCATGGGCCTGAGCCTGGTGGAGCGATGGCTGTCGTCCAGCATCGGGGAGCGCTTCATCCTCCGGCTGCGGACGCTGCTGTACGGACACGTCCAGCGGATGCCGGTGGACTTCTTCACCCGGACCCGGACCGGCGCCCTGATCACGCGCCTCAACAACGACGTGATCGGGGCCCAACGCGCGTTGACCGGCACGCTGGGCGGCATCGTCGACAACATCATCTCGGTCGGCGTGACGATGGTCGCCATGGTCCTGCTGGACTGGCGGATCACCCTGTTGGCGCTGGTCCTGCTGCCGCTGTTCGTGCTCCCGGCCCGGCTGGTCGGCCAGAAGTTGCAGGAGATGTCACGCGAGGCGATGGCGCTCAACGCCGACATGAACT
Organism: Nitriliruptorales bacterium; assembly: GCA_024637135.1. Lineage (GTDB taxonomy): Bacteria > Actinomycetota > Nitriliruptoria > Nitriliruptorales > Nitriliruptoraceae > Salsipaludibacter. The sequence continues at coordinate 28,095 of JAGXFT010000018.1, forward strand.
CGGTCATGACCGAGCGCTTCAACGTGTCCGGGGCGATGCTCGTCAAGCTCTTCGGCCGCGGGGACCAGGAAGTGCAGGTCTTCGAGGACAAGGCCACCCGCGTGGCGGAGATCGGCATCCGGCAGGCGATCCACGGACGCATGCTGTTCGCGTCGCTGGGGCTGGTGGGGTCGCTGGCCACCGCGCTGGTGTACGTCCTTGGCGGTCGCCAGGCGATCGCCGGCACGCTCGAGCCCGGCACGGTCGTCGCCCTCGCGCTGTACGTCACCCAGCTGTACGGCCCGCTCGCCCAACTGTCCAACGCGCGGGTCGACTTCATGACCGCCCTGGTGAGCTTCGAGCGCGTCTTCGAGGTGCTGGACCTGCCCCCCGCGATCGTCGAGGCGCAGGACCCGACCCCGCTGGCGGCGCCCCACGGCGACGTCTCGCTGCGCGACGTGTCGTTCCGCTACCCGGCGGCGGCGGGGTCCAGCCTCGCGTCGCTGGAGGGTGCCCAGCCGGCCCACGGCGGCGATGCCTCCGACTGGATCCTGCGCCACGTCGACATCGACGCCCCGCGTGGCACGATGACTGCCCTGGTCGGCCACTCCGGCGCGGGCAAGACCACGCTCGCGATGCTGTTGCCGCGGCTCCACGACGTCACCGAGGGCGCGGTCACCATCGACGGCATCGACGTCCGCGAGCTGTCCTTCACGGACCTGTCGCACGCGATCGGCGTGGTCACCCAGGACCCCCACCTGTTCCACGACTCGATCGCCAACAACCTCCGGTACGCCGCGCCGGAGGCCACCGACGACCAGTTGGTGGCGGCCTGTCGGGCGGCCCGCATCCACGACGTGATCACCGGACTCCCCGACGGCTACGACACGATCGTGGGTGAACGTGGTCATCGTCTCTCGGGGGGCGAGAAGCAGCGGGTGGCGATCGCCCGCGTGATCCTGAAGGATCCGGCCGTGGTGGTGCTGGACGAGGCCACCGCACACCTCGACTCGGCCTCCGAACGCCAGGTGCAGGCCGCGCTCGCCGACGTGCTGGCGGACCGGACGTCGGTGGTGATCGCCCACCGGCTGTCGACCATCGTCGACGCCGACCAGATCCTGGTCATCGACGACCACCACGTGGTCGAACGGGGCACGCACGCCGAACTGCTGGCCCGGGACGGCCAGTACGCCGACCTCGCACGGACGCAACTCGCGGCCGCGGCCCCCTGAGACGACGACACCGGGTGGCGCGACCGTGGTCGCCGTCGCACCGCTGGGGCACCATGTCGTCATGGGGCACCCCGCACCCCACCACCACAACCACCCCGACCCCGACCCGACGAGGCACGCGTGGCCGACCACTCCTGGATCGTGATGGACCTGGACCCGGACCTGCTGGACCGGGTCGACGGCTACCCCACCATCGGCCACCTCGACGAGGATCCCCCCACCGACCTGACCGTGCGCCAGGCGACCCTGTCCGACGACGAGGCCGCCGACCACCGCCGTCGGCCCGGGCGCCTGGTGGCCGAGTCGATGCCGTTGACGCTCATCGAGCCGGTCACGTCGACCGATGTCGCGGCCGACGCGCTGGCGGGCCCGACGTGGGGCGTGGTCGCCGTTGGTGCGGACACCTCACCACTGACCGGTGACGGGATCACGGTGGCCGTGCTGGACACCGGGATCGACGTGGACCATCCGGCGTTCACCGGCCTCGAGGTGGTCGAGCGCGACTTCACCGGCAGCGGCAACGGCGACACCAACGGGCACGGCACCCACTGCGCCGGCACGATCGCGGGTCGCGACGTCGACGGGACCCGGATCGGGGTCGCCCCGGGCATCCCCCGCCTGCTCGCCGGCAAGGTGCTGGGTGACGGTGGCGGCGGGACCGACCTGATCGCCGAGGCGATCCAGTGGGCCGTCGACGAGGGCGCCAGCGTGTTGTCGATGTCGCTTGGCATCGACTTCCCCGGCTTCGTGGCCCGCATGGTCGACCGCGGCCTGCCGGTCGAGGCGGCCACGTCCCGCGCGCTCGCGGCCTACCGCGACAACCTGCGCCTGCTGGAGGCGTTGTCGGCCTACGTCCGGGCCCAGTTCCGCTTCGGGGAGTCGGGGATCCTGGTGGCAGCCGCGGGCAACGAGAGCCGCCGCGACGCCCCGGACCCCTACACCATCGACGTGGCTCCACCGGCCGCATCGCAGGGGTTCGTGTCGGTGGCCGCACTGGGCCGAGCGGATGCGGACGACCCGGACGGCGGGTTGACGGTCGCGCCCTTCTCCAACACCGGCGCGATGGTGGCGGCCCCGGGCGTGGACGTCGTGTCGGCGGCGGCGGGCGGTGGCCTGCGCAGCCTGAGCGGCACGTCGATGGCCACGCCGCACGTGGCCGGCGTGTCGGCGCTGTGGGCCCAGCGACTGCTGGAGGACGTCGGGATCGTCGACCCGTCGCTGCTCGCGGACCGCGTGGTCGGCACCGCCCGCACCGTGCCGGACGTCACCTTCCCGGACGGCGGGGCCGGGTTGGTCACGGCGCCCGCCTGACCGGCCCACCCACCCGGACGGGCGGACCCGGCGCGGACAGCGATCACCGCGGGCGCACGTGGGACCGGGTTTCGGGCACCCTGCAGCCATGCCCGCCTCCCCGCCCCGACTCGCGCTGCCGATCGACGACGTGCTCGACGAGGTCGCGGCCAGCGGCCCCACCGTGATCGTCGAGGCACCACCGGGAGCCGGCAAGACCACCCGCGTCCCACCACGTCTGCTGGACGTCGTCGCTGGCCGGATCGTGGTGCTCGAGCCACGCCGGGTGGCGGCCCGGGCCGCGGCCCGTCGCATGGCCGAGGAAGCCGGCACGGCGGTCGGTGGACTTGTGGGGGTGACCACCCGGGACGACCGTTCGACCTCACGCGACACCCGTATCGAGGTCGTCACCGAGGGCGTCCTGGTCAACCGCCTGCAACGCGACCCGGACCTGCGCGGGGTCGGGGCGGTGGTGCTCGACGAGTTCCACGAACGATCGTTGGACGCCGACCTCGCCCTGGCCTTCACCCGCGAGGTGCAGGCGCTGCGTGACGACCTGTGGGTGGTCGTGATGTCCGCGACCCTCGACCAGGCCCGACTGCGCGCCGCCCTGCCTGACGCCACGGTCGTGTCGGCACCCGGCCGACGCTTCCCGGTCGGCACCACCCACCTCCCCCGTGACACCACCGCCGACCTGTCCGTCGCGGTCGCCGACGCCGTGGCCCGGGCGCTGGCGGCGACCGCTGGCAACGTCCTGGTCTTCGTCCCCGGCATGCGCGAGATCCGACGCGCCGTCGCCGCCATCGCCGGCGACCGGCACACCGAGGTCATGGGCCTGCACGGCTCGATGTCGCGGCGCGAACAGGACGCCGCGCTGGCCCCGACCCGGCCGGGCACGCGCCGCGTCATCGTCGCCACCGACGTCGCCGAGTCGTCACTGACGGTTCCCGACGTGACCGCCGTGGTCGACTCCGGCCTGGTCCGCCGGCCCCAACTCCATCCCGCGACCGGGTTGACCCGGCTGGTGACCGCGTCGACCTCGCGCGCATCCGAGGCACAGCGTGCCGGCCGCGCCGGGCGGGTCCTGGCCGGGCACTGCTGGCGGCTGTACCCGGCCGCCGCGCCCCGGACGGACCATCCGACACCCGCCATGGCCACCACCGACCTGGCCGGCATGGCCCTGCAGGTGGCCAACTGGGGTGCCGACGTCGACGAGCTTGTGTTGCTCGACCCGCCGTCCCCCGCATCCTGGGCGTCGGCCCAGCAGACCCTGCGGGACCTGGGGGCCGTGGGCGACGACGACCGCATCACCGACCATGGCCGGCGCCTGGTGCGGATCCCCGCCGACCCCCGGTTGGCCCACGTGCTGGTGCTGGCCGCACGCCACGGGCTGCTCGAGCCGGTCAGCCTCGCGATCGCGATCCTGTCCGAGGGCGATCCCGGCGACCGCGGCACCGCCGACCTCGACACCCGTCTCGACCTGCTGGCCCGCCACGACCGTCGCCACCGCCGCTGGCACCGCGAGGCCACCCGCCTGCGTCGTGCCGTGCGCGGCGTCGACCCGGACCCGGGCGCGCCGGTGGTGACCATCGGCGGCCTCCTGGCGGCGGGGTTCCCACGTCGCGTCGGCCACCGCCGCCGTCGCGGGCAGTTCACGCTCGCCAGCGGTCGAGGGGCGTTCGTCCGTGACCATGACCCGTTGGCCGACGCCGATTTCGTGGTGGCGCTGGACGTCGACGACCGTGGCACGGACGGTCGGGTCCGGATCGGTGCACCGGTCCCCCGCGAGGACCTGGACGTGCTGCTCGGCGACCGGATGACGCAGGACACGACCGCGGCGTGGGATCCCGACCGGGACGACGTCGTGGCCACGACGACCGTGTCCCTGGGCGCGGTGGTCCTCGAACGCACGCCAGCCCGCGTGGGCCGCCACGAACGCCACCTCGCCCTCCTCGACGGGGTCCGACACCGCGGGATGGGCCTGCTGCCGTGGACGGCGGAACTGCGACAACGGTGTCGACGGGCGGTCCACGTGGCGGCGACCACCACGACCGCACTGCCGGCGATGGACGACGACGCCCTGCTGGCGGAACTGGCGGACTGGTTGCTGCCCTTCCTGGGATCGGCCCGGACCCGCGGTGACCTCGCCCGAGTCCCGCTGCGTGCCGCGGTGGACCACCGGCTCGGTCGCGACGGCTTGGCCGCGCTGGACCGCCTCGCGCCGACGCACGTCACCGTGCCGTCGGGCCGGGCCGTGGCCGTGGACTACGACGACGAGCGTGGTCCGGCCATCCACGTCAAGCTGCAGGAGATGTTCGGCACGACCCGCACCCCGGTGGTGGCGGGCCGACCAGTGGTCGTGGTGATGGAGTCCCCCGCCGGCCGCCCCCTGCAGATCACCAGCGACCTCGCGACCTTCTGGGCCGATGGCTACGCCGGTGTCCGTGCCGACATGCGCGGCCGCTACCCCCGACACCCCTGGCCCGACGACCCCGTGACCGCCACCCCCACCCGCCGCACCAAGCCACGCTGACCGAGCACCCGACGTTGCAATCGCAGAACGCCACCTCCGAAACCAACCCCAACCAGCTGGACGTTGCGAGCCGCCAGGCGAGCAACTCCAACGCGCCCGAGCGCAGCGAGGGCGCGCGACGACACCTCCGCGCGCCCGAGCGCAGCGAGGGCGCGCGACGACACCGGTTCGTTGGCACGGACGGGGTGCGTCGGGCACCCTCGCCACCATGATCCCACTGCTCGCCGCCATCGGGCTCGGCGTCGTGGCCCTGCTGCCACGACTCCGTGCCGCCCGCGCCACCGCCCTGCCCGACCAGGCATGGGACCATTTCCTGGTCGCGTCCGGCATGCGGCCGGTCCCGGTGACGATGGCCGACGTCCAGAAGGTCGCCACCCTCGCCGACGTTCCGCCGTCACTGCTGGAACGCGCCGCCCTCGGTCGGGTCGACGGCACGCTTGCGCTGGTGGCCCCGTTGGTCAACGGTCGGGTGCTGCTGGCGGTCCGACGCAACGGACCGGCCCCGACCTCGCCGGGCCTGACCGTCCGCGACGGGTGGGTCATGGAGGTCCGACCTGGACCGGTCGAACGGGCCTGGGGCGACTCGTCGGTGCGGGCCGCGGCGACCGGGAGCGGCCGGCGCTGACCCGGGATGCCCATCCGGGTGCGTGGCGGGCGCGGGTCAGATCATGCCGTCGATCAGGCCCGACGCGGCCGACTGGGCCCGCTCCAGCAGGCTGCGCTGCTCCCACCAGTGCTCGTCGACCTCGATGCAGTGGACGCGGTCGGACTCGAAGTCCTGGTCGAGGACGGCCACCAGGTCGGGGTCCAGTGCGATGAGGTCGATCTCCTCGTCGTGCTGGATCGAGCGGTCGTTGTAATTGGAGGACCCCACGTCGGCGATCAGCCCGTCCACCGTCAGGACCTTGGCGTGGAGCATGGTGCGCTCGTAGGACCACAGGGTGACGCCGGCCTCCAGCAGCTCCGGGTACGCCCGTTCCCCGTTGGCCTGTGGCAGTCGCTTGTCGATGTGGGTGCCGGGGAACATCACCTGCACGTCCACGCCGCGCTCCGCGGCGTCGGACAACCAGCCGGCCATCTCCTCGTTGGGCGAGAAGTAGGCCGTGGTCAGGCGGACGCGCTCGGTGGCCACCTCCAGCAGCACGCGCTTGAGCAACGCCACCGCCGACTCGCCCACCTCGGACTCGCCCAGCACCACCATCGCGCTCGCCGGTCCGTCACTGGGATGGGGCGGGAACAGGTCGTGGTGGGAACTCAGGGGTCGGCCGCTGGTCGCCCAGTCGTCGATGAACCCGGCCCGGATGGCCGCCACGGACGGCCCCGTGACCTGGAAGTGGCTGTCGCGCCACTCGTCCGGCGTGCGGGCGTCGCCGTCCCATTCCTCGGCGATCCCGACCCCGCCCGTGAACGCCAGCGTCTCGTCGACCACGCAGATCTTGCGGTGCGTGCGCTTGCCGATCCCGGTCACGTCGGCGGTCTCGCCGACCGGTGGTCGGAACCAGTGCACGAGCACCCCGGCCTCCTCCAACGAGGTCACCAGGTCGCGGTTGATCCGTGCGGCCCCGAACACGTCGAGGATGACGCGGACCCGGACACCGGCGCGGGCCCGTTCCTCCAACGTCTCCCCGATGACCCGTGCGGGCACACCGGTCCAGTAGACGAACGTCAGCAGGTCGATGGACCGGGTGGCCGCCTGCATCGCGCGCACCATCGCGGGGAAGATCTGGTCGCCGTTGCGCAACCGGGTGATGGTGTTGCCCGGGAGCATCGTCTGGCCGAGCATGGTCTCGAGGCGTCGGACCAGGGTGTCCCGATCGTGCGCAGAGTGGTGCCCCGACATGCGTGTTCCTCCCCGGGACGTGGCGCGTCACCCGTCCGACTGACTGGTCGCGACCGTAGCGCGCCCCCGCTCCTACGATGGCGTCCGACGAGCACCCCACTCCCCCGCAGACAGGCCCACGGTGAGCGACGCGATGATCCGGTTGGTGGGCGTGACCAAGCGGTACCCGGGCGCCGCGTCACCGGCCGTCGACGCGCTCGACCTGACCTTCGACACGGGCGAGATCGTGACCCTGGTCGGACCCTCGGGCTGTGGCAAGACCACCACGCTCAAGATGATCAACCGGATCATCGAACCGACCGCCGGGACCATCACGGTCGACGGCACCGACATCACCTCGCGGCCGGCCCACGAACTGCGACGGGGCATCGGCTACGTGATCCAGCAGATCGGCCTGCTCCCCCACAAGACCGTCGAGGCCAACGTCGTCACGGTGCCGCGCCTGTTGGGCTGGGACGACGACCGGATGGCCGACCGGGCCCGCGAGTTGATGGACCTGATGGACCTCGACCAGTCGATGCTGTCGCGCTACCCGTCGGAACTGTCGGGCGGCCAGCGCCAGCGCGTCGGGGTCGCGCGGGCCCTGGCCGCGGACCCGCCGGTGCTGCTGATGGACGAACCGTTCGGCGCCGTCGACCCGATCGTGCGCCGTCGGCTGCAGGACCAACTGTTGTCGCTGCAGGAGGAACTGCGCAAGACGATCGTGTTCGTGACCCATGACATCGACGAGGCGATCCTGCTGGGCGACCGGGTCGCGGTGCTGAAGGTGGGCGGGACCCTGGCCCAGTACGCGACCCCGACCGAGTTGCTGTCCCACCCCGCCGACGACTTCGTGGTGGACTTCCTCGGCGAGGAGCGGGCGCTGCGACGCCTGTCGCTGTTGGCGGTGGACGACCTCGACCTGCAGGACGGTCCGGTGGTCGACGCCGGTGCCGACGTCGGCACCGCGCGGGCCGCGGCCGACAAGTACGACGCCAACTGGGTCGGGGTGACCGACGACGGCCGCCTGCGCGGGTGGCTGTGGACCTCGACACTGGGCGAGGGCACCGCCGGTGACCACGACACCCAGGACTTCCGGGTCTGGATCCGCCCCGACGACTCGCTCCGGACCGCGCTGGACGCGATCGTGTCGTCGCGCAACAACGTCGCGGTGGTGTCCGACGGCGACACCTACCACGGCATGCTGTTCGTCGAAGAGGTCACCGCGGAGCTGCTGGCATGACGATGACGGTGGTGGACGTGCTGGCCCAGGGCACGCCACTGGTCGACTGGGCCTGGATCCGCAACAACACCGACCTGATCTGGGAGCGCACGGTCGAACACGTCGTCCTCACGGTCGTGTCGGTGGGCGCCGGCATCGTGGTCTCGGTCCTGCTCGCGCTGCTGGCCCTGCGCTGGCGCCGCCTGGAGGGGCCGATCCTGGCCCTGGGGGGGATCCTCTACTCCGTGCCCTCACTGGCGGCGTTCGCGCTGCTGGTGCCCTTCTTCGGGCTGACCACGACGACCGCCGTGGTCGCGCTGACCACCTACACCGTGCTGATCCTGGTCCGCAACATCCTGATCGGGCTGGACGGTGTCTCCCCCGACATCGTCGAGGCCGCCCGCGGACAGGGCCTGACCGAGCGCCAACTCCTGTGGCAGGTCAAGGCACCGCTGGCGCTGCCGGTGGTCATGGCCGGGGTCCGCGTGGCCACCGTGACCGTGATCGGACTGGTGACGGTGACGTCGCTGATCGGGTTGGGCGGGCTCGGCTTCCTGATCCTGCGCGGGATCCAGTTGCTGCCGGTGCTGTCGGTGATGGTGGTCGTCGGGACGGTCCTGTCCGTCGTGCTGGCCGTGGCCTTCGACCTGGCGTTGGTCGGCATCCAACGCCTGGCCACCCCCTGGACCAGGAGGGCCGCCTAGATGCTGGAACTCCTCGACCTCGTCCGCGACTTCCTGACCCAACCGGACCGCTGGAGCCTGACCGACGGATCGGGGATCCCGTTCCGTCTGGTCGAGCACCTGCAGGCCACGGTGGTGGCGACGGGCCTGGCAACCGCCATCACCCTGCCGCCGGCCATGTGGCTGTCGCACCACAAGCGCGGTGAGGCGATCGCCGGGGCCCTGGTCAACATCGGGCGGGCCATCCCGTCGTTCGGCCTGATCATCATCTTCTTCCTGGTCCTGCGGGTGCGCTACGGCATGGGCGGCTTCTGGCCACTCATCCTCGCACTGGTGTTCCTGGCCGTTCCCCCGATCTTCACCAACGCCTACACCGGCATCGCCGGGGTCGACCCCCACCTGGTCGAGGCCGCGCGCGGCCAGGGCATGAGCGAGTTCCAGGTCTTCCGACAGGTCGAACTGCCGCTCGGGGTGACGGTCGTGCTGACCGGGATCCGGGTCGCGCTGGTGCAGGTGCTGGCCACCGTCGGGATCGACGCCATCGTCACCAGCGGCGGCGGGTTGGGTCGCTACGTGGTCGACGGGTTCGCGGTGGGCGTGAACGGCTATGGCGCCGTGTTCACCGGCGCCGTGCTGCTGGCCGGGCTCGTGCTGTTCACCGAGTGGCTGTTCGGCTGGCTGCAGGACCGGCTGCTGCCGACGGGCCTCCGACGACGCGAACACCCCGACAGCGGCCTCGACGATCGACGAGACATGCCTCCCCCGGGGACTGCCGTCGTCGGCGGCTGACCCACGTCCTGTTCGCGCGTTGGCCGCACGGTCGGGGTGAGCCGCATGGGAGACGGGGAACGATTGCGGTCGTAGGTTCGTTCCGATGCGTGATCACACGACCCACCCAACCCAAGGACGTCGTCCAATGCGATCATCACGACTGCTCGTGGGCCTCGCCGCCCTCGGCCTGACCCTCAGCGCGTGCGGCGGCGTCAACGACGCCGGCACCGACGGGTCCGAATCCGCCGCCCCGGCCGACTCCACGCCAAGTGCGGCCCCGACCGCCACGTCGTCCGAATCGACGATGGCCAGTGAGACCGGAGGTGGTGACGGGGGTCCCGTGACCGTCGCGGGCTTCAACTTCCCCGAGTCCTCGATCCTGGGTGAGATCTACGCCCAGGCGCTGGAAGGCGCCGGCCTGGAGGTCGAACGCCAACTCGACTCCGGGACGCGCGAGATCCTGCTCCCCGAGATGCAGGACGGCAACGTCGACATCATCCCCGAGTACGTCGGATCGCTGTTGTCGACCGGCTACGGCGAGACCCCCGAGACCGACCCGCAGGCCGCGCTCGACCAGGCCGCCGGCGTCATCGAGGGTGACGGCCTGGCCTTGCTGGAGCCGGCCGAGGCGCAGGACAAGAACGTGTTCGTCGTCACCTCCGACTATGCCCAGGAGAATGACGTGACCGCGCTGGGCGACCTCGCCGACGTCGGTGACGTCACCCTTGCCGGTGGCCCCGAGTGCGAGGATCGCGAGACCTGCTTCGCCGGCTTGGCCAGTGTCTACGGGCTCGACAACGTGTCCTTCACCACGATCCAGGAGAAGGCCCCACGGCTGGCCGCCCTCAACGGCGATGACGTCCAGATGATCCTGCTGTTCTCCACCGACCCGGTGTTCGAGGACGGTTCGCTGATCATCCTCGAGGACCCGGACAACCTCAGCCCGCCGGAGAACGTCATCCCCCTGGTCCGCCAGGAGGCGCTCGACGCCAACCCGGTGATCGCCGAGACCCTGAACGCGGTGTCCGCGGTGCTGACCACCGAGGGGCTGACCAGCCTCAACGCGGCCGCCGCCCAGGGTGAGCAGCCCGGCGACATCGCCGCCGGCTGGCTGGAGGAGAACGGCCTCACCGGCTGATCGCCACCACCAACCGAACAGCGACGGCCCGCCAATCCGGCGGGCCGTCGTCGTGTGTGTCGTGCCCCTCAGGCGCCGGGCTGCTGGTCCCGACCGCCCGTGTTCCCGTCACCCTCCGGCAGGCTCGTCGAAGGATCGGTCGAGGAACCCTTGTCCGGGGAGGTGGTGGGTTCCTCGTCGGGTGTCGACGTCAGTTCGTCAGGGGTGGCGTCCGCGGACGTGTCCGGATCGGTGGCCGCCTCCGCCCCCGCGGCCGGCGTGGGGTCGCTCACCACGTCCTCCGCCGGCCCGTCCGGCGGGGCTTTGTCCTCGTGGCCCTTGAGGAGTTCCTCGGCGGGCTGGCGCTCGACCTCCCGGGCATCCTCGCGTTCCGCTTCCTCGGTGGCCTCGGCGGCCGCTTCGGACGACCCGGTCACGGCCGCATCCTCGACGACGTCGGCCTCGCCTGCGTCGGCGACCTGCTCGACGGTGGCTGACCGCTCGGCCGGCGCCTCGGGCGCAGCCGGGGCCGTCGGTTCGCCCGGTTCCTCGCTCGCCGGCGAGGTCGTGTCGGTGTCCGGCGTCGCCGGGGCGGAGGCCGGGGCGGCGGAGGTGGGCGTGGCCTCGTCGGAGCTGTCGGTCGGCGGCGGTGACCCGGCCGCGACCGCTGGCGCGTCCGACGGCGCGCGTTCCGTCGCGTCCGTGCCGTCCTGCACCTCACCGCGGGAGGCGGGGGCATCACCGGGTGGCGTGCTCGACTGGGCGGTACGGGAGGCGACGGTGGCCTCGGCGGCCTGTTCCTCGGCCTCGGAGGTGGCGTCGGGCAGTCGGCGCTGGGTCTCGCCGGACGCCCATGCCAGGGCCTTGTCGTGACGCTCGTCGGGGGTGATGCCGGCAGCGACCATGGCCGCGTGCACGGCGACGGCGGGGTCGTGCTGGCCCTTGCGCGCGAAGGCCCACAACAGTTCGCGATAGGTCGGCTCGTCGACGGTGACCTCGGCCTCGGCCAACTGCGACAGCAGCAGCCGGGCCCGGTCCAGGTTGCCGGCGCGGGTCAGGGCACCGACCAGGCGCGATCCGTCCGACACCGTCGGCGTGATCCGGGCCGAGATCATCTCGGTGACCAGTTTCGAGACGGTCTCGAACTCCTTGCGGTTGGCGTGGGCGGTGAGCAGCGAGCCCCAGTGCTGGCCCTGCGTGAGGGTGTTGGACACCCGCAGTTGGCGCAGCAACCGGACCGCGTCGTCCAACCGCCCGGCCGCGACCAGGGCCTCGACCAGGTCGGCGCCCCGCCGGCGGTCGGCGGTCAGGCCGGCCGCGATGGTCTCGCGGTACAGCGACAGGGCGAGGTCGAGTTCCTTGCGCCGCAGCAGCACCGCCAACAGGGCGGCCACCTTCGACGGCGGCGGGGGCACCCCCAGCATCAGCATCCAGTCCAGGGCCGCGATCGCCATCATGGGCTTCTTGCGGTCCAGCGCCAGGCCCATCATGGACTCGAGGTTGGCACCCGTCGGGATCGAGTCGTCGGAGAGCACGATCGCCTCGCGCCACACCCGCTGCAGGTCGCCGCTGTCGAGGACCGCTGCCAGCACCTGGTTGCGGTGGTGGCTGGTGACGGTGCCGCCGGCCTCGGTCAGGCACGTCATGCCGGCCCGCGCCGCGTCCAGGTCGCCCTTGCGGGCGTGGCCGTCGATCAGCGCCGACCGCGCCGAGTGGTCGACGGCGATGCCGGCCTCCACCAGCGTGGCCAGCAACTGGTCGCCACGGTCGGGGTGGCCCGCGCCGGCCATCATCTCCACCAGCCGGGTGGCGGTGACCGGGGACGGACCGGCGTCGACCGCGATCAGGTGGGCCACGAACGACTCCGCGTCGCGGATGGCCTTGCGGTCCATGACGTCGTCGAGCAACGGCCGGTAGTCGGCCTCGCCCGCCCGCACCCCGGCGCGTGACATCTTGTGGAGCAGGCCCCGTGCCTCGCCGAACTGGCGGGCCCGGACCCGCACGCCCAACACCCGCGGCAGCAGCCGGTCGGGGATCGGGGTCGAGCGGGCCAGGTCGTCGAGCCGGTCCAGGGAACCTTCGGCGGCATTGCGAGCACCGGCCAGGGCGATCTGCCACGTGACGCCGGCATCTCCCTCGATGCCCCTCGACGTCATCTCGTCGAGCAGGGTGCTCGCCCCGTCGAGGTCGTTGGCCGCCAGGTGAGCCTCGAGGTAGAGGCGGTAGTGGCGTGGCCCTCGGTCGACGTCGCGCTGCCCCATGGACTGCCACACCTGGCGGGCCATGCGCAGGTCACCGCTGAATCGTTGCAGGGCGTGGCTGTACCGATCCTCCGGCTCCGGTTCGGGCTCCGGCGTCGGCTCGGGCTCCGGCGTCGGTGGTTGTGGATCGGGGTCGGGCGACGACGCGGCCGGCTCGGCGGTCGACGACGGCTCGTCGGTCCGCGGGCCCGTGGGGGGCTCCGCCGGGTCCGGCGGGGGGGACCCGGGATCGGACGGGATCAACGGGGACGTGGGGGAATCGGACATCGTGTGGAACCTCGGATGGGCGCGCAGGAAACCGCCTGCACACGGAGCGACCGGCCGTCGGTCGACAGCCACACACGGTAGTGGCGTGCCGTGTGGGACGACACCGGCCCGCCGCCGGACCGACTCCGTGGCGTCGACACGGCCAGGAACCGGGATTCAGGCCATGAGGAGGTGTTCCAGACCGACGGTCACCGGGTCGTCGAGGTCGGCCACCGCGCGGACCGCCAGGACCACACCCGCCATGAACGACGACCGGTCCAGCGAGTCGTGGCGGATGGTCAGGACCTCGCCCGTCCCGCCGGCGATCACCTCCTGGTGGGCCACCAGTCCGGGCAGGCGGACGCTGTGGACAACCACGCCGCGATGGACGTGGCCGCGGGCCCCGGGATGGGCGTCGTCGCCACCCACCGGGTCGACCGGTGTCTCGCGGGCGTCGGCCACCAGGTCCGCGGTGCGCAGGGCCGTGCCGGACGGCGCGTCCACCTTGCCGTCGTGGTGGAGTTCGATGACCTCGACGTGGGGCAGGTGGCGGGCGGCTTCGGCCGCGAACTGCATCATCAGGACCGCACCGATCGCGAAGTTCGGGGCCACGAACACGTGGACCCCCGCGCCATCGGCCGCATCCGCCACCACGGCCAGGGCGTCGTCGTCCATCCCGGTCGCACCGACCACGACGTGCATGCCCGCTGCCACGAGCGCCTCGACGTTGGCGCGCACCGTGGACGGGGTCGAGAACTCCACGGCGACGTCGACGTCGTCGGGCAGGTCGGCGATGGCGGCCACGATGGTGGGCCCGTCGTCGACGCCGGCCGGTGTGGCACCGTCGGCGGTGGGGTCGACGGCACCCACCAGGTCCATCCCGTCGGCCCCGGCCACGGTCCGGCACACCTCCGCGCCCATGCGCCCACCGGCACCCACCACGGCCACCCGGATCCCCACGACTGCTCCTCGACCTCGACCTGCTCGGCCCCCGACCCTATCCCCCACCAGCACGATCCTGGCTCGCGACGGAACCGGGTGACCCCCCGGACACGAACGTGCCCGGGCAACGGGTGCCCGGGCACGGTCAGCGTGGTGCAGGTGTCAGCGTGGAGGTTGCCGCCGCAGCGGCACCGATTCAGTCGCGCGAACGGCTGCGGGTGCGCGAACGGCTGCGGCTGCGGGAGCGGCCACCACCGTCGTTGCTGCCCGCGTCGTCGCCACCCTCGCGGCGGCGCGAACGGTTGCGGCCACCGCGCGAACGGTCACCCGACCCGTTGTCGGACGAGTCGTCGCGCGACTGCGGGGCCTCGTCGGCCTCCTCGGTCGCGTCGTCGACCTCGTCGTCGTCGGCGTCGTCGGCGTCGTCGCGGGTGTCCGCGGCGTTGCCGCCCAGGTCGTTCGGGGCGTCGGACAGCAGTTCGAGCTTGAACTTGCGGCCACCATCGAGGACCTCGAGGATCTCGACCAGCAGCTTGTCGCCGACGTTCACGGCTTCCTCGCCGTGGTCCATGCGCGACCCGTCACCGAGCTTGCGCAGCTGGGAGATGTGGACGAGGCCGTCGGTGCCCGGGGTCAGCGACACGAACGCGCCGAAGTCCACGGTCTTGACGACGGTCGCGTTGAAGCGCTCGCCCTTCTCGGGCACCACCGGGTTGGCGATCGCGTTGACACGCGCGACGGCGGCCTCGGCGATCTCCTTGGTGGAGCCGTAGATGCGGGCGACGCCCACACCGTTCTCCTCCTCGATGTCGATCTGCGCACCGGTCTCCTCGGTGATCTCGCGAATGATCTTGCCACCGGGGCCGATCACGTCGCCGATCTTGTCCTTGGGGACGGTGATGATCTCGACCCGCGGAGCGGTCGGGGCGACCTCGTCGCGCGGCTCGGCGATGGCCTCGGCCATGACGTCGAGGATCTCCAGCCGGGCCTCACGCGCCTGCAACAGGGCGTCGGCGAGCACGTTGGCCGGCAGGCCGTCGAGCTTGGTGTCCAGCTGCAGGGCGGTGACGAAGTCACGCGTCCCGGCCACCTTGAAGTCCATGTCGCCGAAGAAGTCCTCGACGCCCTGGATGTCGGTCAGGGTGGTGTAGGTGTCGTTCTCGTAGATCAGGCCCATCGCGATGCCGGCGACGGCACCGTGGATCGGCACACCGCCGTCCATCAGCGCCAGGGTCGAACCACAGACCGACGCCATCGACGTCGAGCCGTTGGACGACAGCACGTCGGACACGACGCGCATCGCGTACGGCCAGGTGTCCAGGGCCGGCAGGACCGGCTTGATGGCGCGCTCGGCCAGTGCCCCGTGGCCGATCTCGCGGCGCTTGGGGGACCCGACACGACCGGCTTCACCGGTCGAGTAGGGCGGCATGTTGTAGTGGTGCATGTAGTACTTCTCGGTGACCGGGTCGAGCGTGTCCAACCGCTGGTTGTCGCGGGTGGTGCCCAACGCCAGGACGCTCAGCGCCTGGGTGTCGCCGCGCTGGAACAGCCCAGCGCCGTGGGTGGCCGGCAGCACGCCGACCTCGGCCCGCAGCGCACGGATGTCGGTCGGCGAGCGACCGTCGATGCGGACGCCGGTGTCGACGACCTTGCGACGAACGACCTTCTTCTCGACCGTGCGGAAGGCTTCGCGGCCCTCCTTGGCGGCGCCGTCGCCGGCGTCGTCCCCGAGGTCGGCGACGTAGGCGTCGACGACCTCGTCACGGATGACGGACAGGGCCTCGTCCTTGGCTTCCTTGCTGGAGGCCTCATCGGCGTAGACCTCGGTGACACGGTCCATCGCCAGCGCCGACACGGCCTCGTAGGCCTCGTCGGAGTGGTTCGGGAACAGCGGCAGCTCGCGCAGTTCGCGGCGACCGACCTGGTCGACGAAGGCCTGCTGGGCCTCGCACAGCTGCTTGAGGATCGGCTTGACGTCCTCGATGGCCTGGCCGATGAGTTCCTCGGTCGGCTTCGGGGCGCCCATGTCGATCTTGGTGACGGCGTCCTCGGTGGCCTCGGCCTCGATCATCAGGATGGCGACCTCGCCATCGATGACGCGACCGGCGATGACCATCTGGAAGACGACGTCCTCCTCGAGTTCCTGGAAGGTCGGGAAGGCGACCCAGGAGCCGTCACGCAGCAGCGCGTAGCGCACGGAACCGACCGGGCCGTCGAACGGCAGGCCGGACAGCATCGTGGCCAACGACGAGGCGTTCATGGCGACGACGTCGTAGGGGTCGACCTGGGTGGTCTGGATGATCGTGTTGACGACCTGGACCTCGTTGCGCAGGCCTTCGACGAAGGTGGGGCGCAGCGGGCGGTCGGTCAGGCGGCAGACCAGGATGGCGTTCTCGCTGGGGCGACCCTCGCGCTTGAAGAACGAGCCGGGGATCTTGCCGTTGGCGTACATGCGCTCCTCCACCTCGATGGTGAGGGGGAAGAAGGGCAGGAAGTCCTTGACCTGGCTGGATGCCGTCGTGGTCGTCAGGACCTTGGTGTCGCCGATGCCGGCGACGACCGAACCACCGGCCTGCTGGGCCAGCAGGCCCGCTTCGAAGGTGAGTTCCTTGCCGTCGATCTCGACGACGTGTTCATGGATTCCGAGTGCACCCACAGGTGCCTCCTTGGTGTCAGCACACCGACGAGGTGGCGACTCCGTTCGCGGGCGGGCGACCGGTCTGGTCGTGTCCGCCGGGTCCACGCGGGTGACCGGGCCATCAGTGGTGGGGACTCGCTGCGACGATCACGTCCGAACCGTGTGGAGGCCGGTCGTGTCGAACTTGTCGAGCCCCCGCCACTGACGTCCGATCGTGACGCGGGTCGAGTGGGGGGTCGTATTCCTCGTGGTGCATGTGGTGCGACCCGCCGGTTCCTCCGGCCCGGGTCGCGGGGTTGTCAGGTGGTGCGCCGGTCGGCGTCGATGCCCGTGGTGGGCCCGGCCGACCGGGATGGTGCGAGTCGGGGCGGCCACGCGCCTGATCGTTGGCTGGGGCGTGGTCCGGCCCGGGGGTTCAGCGGCGCAGTTCCAGCTCCGCGATGAGCGCGCGATAGCGCTCGATGTCCTTGTTGGACAGGTAGTTCAGCAAACGCCGACGCTTGCCCACCAGCTTCAGCAGCCCACGGCGCGAGTGGTGATCGCCCTTGTGCTCCTGGAGGTGGCCGGTGAGGTGGCTGATCCGCTGGGTTGCCAGCGCGACCTGCACCTCCGGCGAGCCGGTGTCACCCTCGTGGGTGGCGAACCGCTCGATGATTGCCTGCTTGTCGTCGGGAAGTTGGACTGCCAACGTTCGTCTCCTTGGTCGTCCTGCCACGTCGGGCACCACACGACCCCATCGATGGGGCTGGTGGTTCGGGGGTCGGTCCGCGTCCTGCGGCCGCTGGCACACGACCATCCGGCGAGACTGCCTGGTGGTGGTGCAGCGTGACCCCGACGCCCGAGCGGGCACGGCGAAATGATGGCCTGTCTCTCAGGCCACCCCGAGTATCACCCATCCCCCACCACAACGCAAACCCACCGGTGTGGACCTTCGTCGCGATCGCGCCGAAGCGGGCGCTGCGCACGCGACCACATCGACGCGCCTCCGAGACCTGCGGCGTACCGTTGGCCGTCCGACGACGAGGCCCATGCCGATGCCCCACGACGACCTGCGGATGCGTGACGAGGTGGCGGTGGACCATCCCGGCGACCGGCTGGACGCCGAACTGCGACGCGGCGCGTTGCAGGCCGCGGGCATCTCGGCCCGGTTGGCCACCGACGACGCGGGCGGGATGCATCCCCACCTGGGACCGGCGGCAGGTGGCCTGCAGTTGCTGGTGCCGACCAACCAGGCCGACGAGGCCCGCGAGGTCCTCGCCGGACTGGACGACGGCACCTGGTCGATCGAGGACTGACGTGCCCCGCGTCCAGTCCTCCGCGATCGCGCCCGTCCCTCCTGATGTGGACGTCGACGTGTCGCAGACCCACGAGTCGATCCGGAGACCGTGGGACCCCTTCATCCATCGCCGGCGCTTCCTCGACGGTGCGCACGCCCCCGACGTGGGCGTGCGCACGGAGACGATCTCGCGTCAACCGGAGACGATCTCGCGTCAACGTCGACGTTTCACGAGCGCCGTCCGGGACAGCCGTCGCACGCTCGACTCACAGGAACGAGCATGTCGGGTGCCCCGCCACGGCGGCCCTCAGGTGCGTGGCTGGGGGGCGAGGAGGAGTTGGCGCGACATCGCGACCGGGGTGCCGTCCGCGGTCTCGATGCGGCCGTCCTCCTCGACCAGTCCGTTGGTGGCCCACAGCGACTGGAAGTGACAGGCCAGCGGGCCGTCGAGCGGACCGGGGTGGCGCACGTGCAGGGTCAGTTCGACCGTCGGCGCCCACGACATCGGCAGGCCGGCGTTGAAGACCGCGGGCGGGAAGGCGTCGCACAGGACGGCCAGCCCGAGCGCGTCCATCGGCCGTCCGTCCTCGAACGATCCCCACCCGCGCACCAGTCCGGTGCCCGTCGAGGCACCGGTTGCGAAGCCCAGGTCGTCGCGGGCCAGTCGTTGCGCCATCCGCAGGCCGATGCGGGGCATGACGAAGCCGTGCTCGGCGAGGTCGTCGGCCCCGGCGCACGCCTCGGGCGGCGGCAGTCCCAGCGGGGCACGGAGGTTGGCGCTGGGGCCGGGTTCGCCCAGGTCGGCGAAGGCGGCCACGACCTGCAGCGCGATCCGTTCGTCCTGGCGCATGGTCGCGGTCACGGTCGACAACCGCCGTCCGGTCTTGACCACCTCGACGTCGATCGTCGCCGGGCCGAGCCGACCGGGACGCAGGAAGTGGCACGTCGCGGTCGTGACGTGGGGATGCGCGGCCTGCCGGCCCATCGCCCGCAGCACGATCGCCAACAGGTAGCCGCCGTTGGGATGGCCGTCGTCGGCCACGCCCCAGCCGTCGGCCACGACGCCCCGGAAGCGGCCCGCCTCCACCTGCTCCACCGCCGTGTCACGGTCGAAGCGAGCGGTCACGCCAGCACCTCTCGCCCGTGTTCGATGTCACGATGGATCTGCGCGACCAGGTCCTCCACGCCGTCGAAGCGCTGCTCGCCACGGAGGCGGGCAACCAGGTCCACCACCACCTCCGCGCCGTAGAGGTCGACGTCGACATCCAGCAGGTGGGACTCCACGGTGATGCCCTCACCGTCGAACGTGGGCCGGGTCCCGACGTTGGTCACCGCGTCCCATGTCGTCCCGGGGCCGTCGGGCTCACGCCGGGCAACCCGCGTGGCGTAGACCCCGGTGGCCGGGACGGCGAGGCCCGCCACGACGTCGACGTTCGCGGTCGGGACCCCGATGGTGCGCCCACGACCGTCGCCGGGGACCACGCGGCCCACCAGTCGGTGCGGTCGGCCCAGCGCGGCGGTGGCCGCCTCGACGTCACCGGCCGCGATGGCCGCCCGGACCGCCGACGAGGACACGACCCCGTCGTCGCCCACGACCAGGGCCACCGCGTCGACGTCGAAGCCCAGGTCCTCCCCCATGGCCGTGAGGAGGTCGACGTCACCAGCGGCCCGGTGGCCAAAGCGGAAGTCCTCCCCGACCACCACCCGGTTCGCCTCCAGCGGGCCGGCCAGCACCCGGCCCACGAAGTCCTCGGGCGCCTCCTGCGAGGCCGCGCGGTCGAACGCCAGCACGTGCACGTGGTCGACCTCGGTCGCCACCAGCGATGCGACCTTGTCCTCCAGCACCTGCAGGGCGGGAGGGTGCTGACCGGGCCGCACCACCTCGAGGGGGTTGCGGTCGAAGGTGACCACGACCGACCGCACATCCCGGTCCCGGGCCGCGTCGACCGTGCGCGACAACAGCATCCGGTGACCACGGTGCACCCCGTCGAAGACCCCGATGGTCACGACCGACGGGGCGTGGTCGACGTCGTCCAGTCGGTGACTGACCGTGGTCACGGGGTTGCCTCGACCGGGTCGACCGTCGCGGGTGCCGGATCCCCATCGGCGGTGGCCTCGGGGCGGTCCTCCGGTCGCGCCAGCACCAGGTCCGGTCGTGCATGGTCGCCCCGGCGGCGGTAGATCCCGACCAGCTCGGCGTCGGCATCCAGGACCGCGAAGGGCCCGTCACTGTGAGGGGCCAGGTCCAGCGGCAGCGAGCCCCCGTGCGCCAGTCGACGCCATGCCTGGTCGCCCACGGTCACCCGTGGCAGGTGGGCGACGGCGTCTGCCGGCGCCAGCAGTCGCGACCGCAGTTCGGTTTCGCCCAGCGTCGTGACCTCGTCCAGTGTCAGTGCCCGGTCGACGGTGAAGGCGCCGTTGGCCACGCGACGAAGCGCCACCAGCGAGCCCCCGACTCCCAGCCGCTGGCCCAGGTCGTGCGCGATCGTGCGCACGTAGGTGCCGGCCGAGCAGGTCACCAGGAACGACACCGTGGGGTGCTCGCCGGGTTCCCAGTCCTCCATGACCAGGTCGTGGACCATGACGGTCACGGCCTCACGCTCGACCACCGTGCCCTCGCGCGCGAGTTCGTGGAGGCGCCGGCCGTCGACGCGCTTCGCGGACACCATCGGGGGCACCTGCTCGATCGCACCCAGGAATCCCATCAGGGCCTCGCACACCTGCGGCTCGGTGAGGTGGCTCGCGTCGGTGGTGGCGACGACCTCGCCGTCGGCGTCCTGGCTGTCGGTCTCGATGCCAAGCACCGCGCGTGCGGCGTAGGTCTTCTGGCCGGCCTGCAGCACCTCGACCAGGCGCGTGGCCCGTCCGACGGCGCACACCAGCACACCGGTGGCCGCCGGGTCCAGCGTCCCGGTGTGGCCGACTCGCCCCATCCCGAGGGCGCGTCGCACCACCGCCACCACGTCGTGGGAGGTCATGCCGGCGGGCTTGTCGACCACCAGCACGCCCGCGATGTCCGGGTCGTTCCTGCGCCGCCGGCTCATGCCGTGGTCGCCGCCGGCCCGCCGGGCTCGTCCGCCGCGTCCCAGTCGCCGTCGATGGGGTCGGGTGCGACGTCGTCGGTCGGGTCGGCCCCGGTGTCCACCTGGTCGTCGCCAGCCTCGCCGTCACCGACCGCCATGTCCTCGCCGGCGCGCTCCCGGTCCCGGACCCTGCGGATCAGGTCCTCGACACGGGCCGCCTGTTCGGTCACCGGGTCGGGCTCGAAGCGGAGTTCGGGTGTCTTGCGGCTGGTGAGTTCACGCCCCAGCAGGCCCTGGATCCGGCCATGCGCGGAGGCGAAGGCGGCCGCGACCTGGTCGTCCGAGGCCGGCCGATCCCCGCCGGTGCGGCTGGGGTCGGCGGCCAGCAGGTCGTCCGGGACGACGGAGTACCAGATGGTGGCGTAGGACTGGTCGTTGGTGACCTCGGCGTCGGTGACCGTGACCAGTCGGAGGCGCGGGTCCGAAATCTCCTGTTGCAGGATCCGCGCGACCGCCTCCTTCACGACCCGTGACAACCGAGTGTTCGTGCGGGCCATCTGGTCCTCCGTGAACGGGGGCGGGCGGGGCCAGGACGGTACCAGCCGACCCCGCCAACCCGACCGTCCGACGCACCCGTCCGACCCGGCCTCCGGCCACGACGTCGCCCCGGGTCGTCCCGTCAGGACCGGTGTCCCGTGGCCACCGTCGGGCCGGCCGTACGCTGTCGGCCGGCCCCGTCCAACCTCGATTCCAGGACCACGATGCCCCTGTTCGGCAACCTCCTCCGCGGAACACCGCGCGACGACCTGGGCCTCCGGGATGGTCGCCTGCGCCCGCCTCCGTCCACGCCCAACTGCGCCCACAGCCAGGTCGAGCCCGCCAACCAGGCCCACGTCGACCCGCTGCCGGGTGACTGGGACACGGTGGTCGCGGCCGTCGCAGCGCACCCGGAGGTCACGATCGTGACGCGCACCGACGACTGGGTGCACGCCGAGGCACAGACCCCGACCATGGGCTTCGTCGACGACATCGAGTTGCAACGCACCGACGACGGTGTCGTGCACGTGCGATCGGCGTCGCGCATGGGTTCCGGCGACCTCGACAAGAACCGCAAGCGACTCGACGCGATCCGCGCGACGTTGTGACCGGGGCCAGCGGCCGACGCCCGGCTCACGCGACCAGGACCGCCGACCCCGCCAGTGCCAGCGCGGTGACCAGCGGCGTGTAGACGGCGTCGTCACGTCGCCCGAACCCACTGTCGTGGTCGGCCTTGGTGAAGCCGACGCGACGACCATCACCGACGGCTCGTGCCGCGAGCACCGCGACGCCGCCCACCACGATCCAGCGCGTGACGTCGCGACCAGCGACTGCCCACCATGACGCGTTCACCAGGACGGCCGCCACCGCGATGACCAGCACGAGCATCGCCGCGGCCACGGCGACGGTCTGCAGCGGCGTGGGCACGAAGCTCGGTTGACCATCCGGCTCGGTCGGCACGACGTCGTCTGCCCATCGTCGACCGCCGCCGGCCCAGTACAGGTGCACCAGCGCGATCGCCACCAGCACGACCACGCCCGCCCATCCGGCGACCGAAAGGGCGGCGGTACCGAGGAACCCCGTGCCAACGCCCGCGGCCAGGGCAGCGATCGCGAACAGCGCCCACGCGAAGTGGCCCGGGAGCAGCACCACGATCAGCACCGTCGAGACGGCGGCGACCAGTCCCACGGTGGCGACGGCATCGGCCCCCACCACGATTGCGCCCAGGCCCACCCACGCCAGGGACGTGAGGTGCCAGGCGAATCGCATCAGGCGCGCGGCCGGGGTGGGCGCCAGCCCCGGCGCCGACCAACGACTCGCCACCAGCGGCCGGATGACGGCCTGTTCCCCCAGGACGGAGTGCGCGACGGCAAGGCTTGCGAAGCAGCCGGCGACGACCATGGCCTCCATTGCTGATCTCCTCTACCATACTGCTGAGTATGGTCACGACCATACCGGACAGTATGGAAAGGCGCCAACGGTGGGACGTCTGAGCAGTCGGAACTGGGTCGAGGCGGCGCTGGACGCCCTGGTCGAGGACGGCGTCCCGGGACTGAGCGTGCCCTCCCTTGCCTCACGGTTGGGGGTGACCAAGGGCAGCTTCTACTGGCACTTCGCCGACCATGCGACGCTGCTGGAGGCGACGCTGGCCGGCTGGGAGGACAACGCGACCAACGAGATCATCCGGTACGTCGATGCCGTCGAGGACGACCCCCTGGCACGGCTGCGCGCGTTGGTGGGGATCACCGTCCGGGCCGACGACCGCCATGCCCGCGTGGAAGGTGCCATGCGAGCCTGGGGGCATGGCGACCAGGACGTCGCCGCCGTCCTGCAACGAGTCGACCGACGACGACTCGACTACGCGACCGACCTCCTCACCGACCTGGGCCTGCCGCCGGAGACGGCTCGACGTCGAGCACACGTCCTGTACCGCGTCCTGGTCGGAGAGTTCGCCTTCGTCGCACTGGGCGATGAACCGCTGTCACCGGGCGCCGTCGACGAGTTGGTCGCGATGGTGTCCGCACCTGCCTGAACGACCGTGCGCCATCGGCGCCGGGTGACCCTCAGAGGTCCGGTCGCCAACCATGGGCATCCAGCAGGCCGGCGGTCGGGTCACCATCGAGGGCAACGACCGCGAGGTCGGCCACGACGCCCGTGACGACCACGCGCGGGTCGCGTTCGATGACCGCGACGACCCGGTCCAGGACGCGATCGACCCCCGCTGCCTCACCCGCCACGACCGCGATGGCCAACGATGCCCGCTGCCACTGCTCGGTGTCGCCGACCTGTGCCACCGAGACGTCGAGGTCGCGTCGCAGTGCGGCCCTGGCCTTGTTGAGGATCGCCCGACGGCCCTTGAGCGAACCGGACTCGGGCAGGTGGAGGTCCACCCTCATCGCGCCGACGTGCACATCCATGGAGGAAGCGGTCGTCGAGGATCACCGCCACCTCCAGTGTGCCGCACGCCGCACGTCCGGACCCGCCCCGACCCCTCGCCGGTGCACCCGAACCGGGACCGGCGCGACCGGCACCTGCTCGACCACGGACCGTGCGCCATGTGCACATCGTGGCTGCAGAGATGCGGTGACGTCGGCGCAGCGGTCGACGGCACGTGCTCGATAGCGTGCCGGCCATGATCCCTGGACCTGACGCCCATGCCCGTCCCACCTCCGACCCCGCCCCCGACGCCGCCCCCGACTCGTCGTTCACCGACGACGTGGGACGGCGCTGGACGGCTGTCCCAGGATGGTGCAACACGGCCACGGTCGGCATCCCGCCGCGGGCCGCGGCGACGAGCCTGCGCCAGTGTGTGGACGACTGGGAGGCCGGACGGCTCGACACCGTGGGTTTCGACGACGACGTCCGGCGCGCCCGGGCGGCGTTCGCGGCGCTGGTGGGGACCACGACGGACCGGGTCGCGATGCCGGGTGCCCTGTCCATCACGGCAGGATTGGTCGCGTCCAGCCTCCCCGACGGCTCCAGCGTGCTGTGTGCCCAGGAGGACTTCACGTCGGTGCTGTTCCCGTTCCTGGTCGACCAGCGGTTGACGGTCCGGACGGTCCCGCTCGACACGCTGCTCGACCAGGTCGACCACTCGGTCGACCTGGTCGCCGTGAGTGCCGTGCAGTCCGCCGACGGCCGGGTGCTGGACCTGGACGCGCTGGCCGCGACCGCCGACGAACACGGGGCACGGACCTTCGTCGACGTCAGCCAGGCCGCGGGTTGGCTCCCCATCGGCGCCGACCGCTTCGACGTCGTCGGGGCGGGCGCCTACAAGTGGCTCTGCTCGCCCCGCGGGGTGGGCTTCCTGGCCGTGCGGGACGACGTCGACTGGCTGGTCCCGCGACTGGCCGGCTGGTACGCGGGCGACGACCCGTGGGACTCGATCTACGGTGAGCCGTTGCGGCTGGCCCCTGACGCCCGCCGCTTCACCGTGTCCCCCGCGTGGCTGGACATGCCGGCGACGGCCACGGCCCTGGAGGCACTGGACGACGTCGGCATCGACCGGATCCGGGCTCACGACGTGGCCCTGGCCAACCGCTTCCTCGGCCGGCTCGGCCTCGACCCCTCCGACAGCGCCATCGCCAGCGTCGCGACGCGGACCGACCCGGCGGCCGACCTGGCCGCGGCGAACATCGCCACCGCCGGCCGCGGCGGTCGCACGCGCGTCTCGTTCCACCTCTACAGCACCCTGGACGATGCTGACCTCGCGGCTGCCCTCCTCGAACCCCACATCCCCTGACCACCGCCGCTGACCCGACAACGAGCGGAGCGAGTTGTCGAACCTGCCCGAGCGCAGCGAGTGGCCAGGCGCTGACCCGACAACTCGCTCCGCCTGAACGCATCCACCGGTCGGACCCGGGGCCCGACCCCGGGCCCTTAGGATCCGGCGCGGTGACCACGAGGACGGAGGTGGCGTCATGGCGGCAGGCATCCGCGCGGACGGCCCGCAGGGCGCGACCTTCATCGAGCTCTTCTTCGACCTGGTGTTCGTGTTCGCCGTCACCCAGGCCACCCACACCCTGGCCGAGCACCTGGACGTCCGTGGCGTCGTCACGACCGTGGTGGTCTTCTGGCTGGTCTGGTGGGCGTGGACCCAGTTCACCTGGACGCTGAACGGGGCCGACACGGAGCACCCGGGCGTCGAACTGCTGACGATGGTCGGCGTCGTCGCGGCCTTCCTGATGGCGCTGGCGCTGCCCGACGCACTGGGGTCCGGTGGGGGCTGGTTCGCGGGCGCCTACACCCTGGTCCGCCTGGTCGGCATCGCGGGACAGTTCTGGGTGTCCACCGGCGACGCGGAGTGGCGCAGGGCCCTCCGCACGTGGGCCAGCCTGTCACTGGGCGGCATCGCCCTGGTCGTGGTCGGGGCGTTGTTGGAGCCGGATGCGCGGCTGGTCGCCTTCGGGCTGGCGGTCGCGGTCGACCTGGTGTCGGCCTGGCGCGCGGGCTCGGGCGAGTGGCGCCTGTTCCCGGGCCACTTCGCCGAACGCCACGGCCTGTTCGTCATCATCGCGCTGGGCGAATCATTGATCATTGCCGGGGGCGTGTCCACCGAGGGCGGGCTCCAGCCGGCCACCATCCTCGCACCGGTGCTGGTCACTGTGGCCCTGTGGTGGACCTACTTCGGCTGGGCGAAGGACGCGATGGAGGCGGCCTGTGCCGACACGCCGTCGCCTCGGCGGGGTGCCTTCTGCCGCGACGTCTACTCACTCCTGCACTACCTCGTGATCGCCGGCGTGATCGGCGTGGCGGTGGCGATCGAGCAGGCCGTCACCCACCCGGACGAACCGCTCACGACCGCCGGCGTCGCGGCGCTGGTGACCGGGATCGTGCTGTTCGTGGGGGGAACCGGCGCGGCCCTGGCACGGGCGGGCATCCGGGTACCCCGCGTGCGCCTGGTCGCCCTGGCCGTGCTGGTGGTCGGTACGGCCATCTTCGAGGTCGAGGCACTGGCACCCGCGACCGTGCTGGGCCTCGTCGCCGTGCTGGTCGCCGTGGTCGCCGTCGCCGAGCAGCGAGGCCACCCCGTGCCGGCCACCACCGACGCCTGAGCGTCAGTGCGCCAGCGGACGGCGGCGCCCGATCGGTCCCGCGCCCGGCACGCCGAACGGCCGACCCCCGCAGGGACCGGCCGTCGTGGTGTCGGGAGGCGGTCAGACGCGTTCGACCTCGACGGTCTCGAAGGCCTCGATGACGTCGCCTTCCTTGACGTCCTGGAACTTGGCCAGGCCGATGCCGCACTCGAAGCCCTCGCGGACCTCGTTGACGTCGTCCTTGAAGCGGCGCAGGGAGGTCATGGTGTCCTCGGCGACGACGACGCCGTCGCGGATGACCCGCACGCCCGCCTCTCGACGGACGACGCCACGACTGACCATGCAACCGAACACGAAGCCGGCCCGCGGGACCTTGAAGATCTCGCGCACCTCCGCCTCGCCCATGATCTGCTCCTGGAACTCGGGTCCCAGCAGCCCCTTCACGGCGCGCTCGATGTCCTCGAGTGCCTCGTAGATGATCTTGTAGAGGCGGACGTCGACGCCGGATCGGTCCACGGCCTCGCGGGCCTTGGCGCCGGGCCGGACGTTGAAGCCGATGATGATGCCGTCGGAGACCTCCGCGAGTTGCACGTCGGACTCGGTGATGGCACCGACACCCTTGGACACGACCCGGACCTTGACCTCGTCCAGGTCCATCTTGACCAGCGCGTCCTCCAGCGCCTCGGCAGAACCGGAGACGTCGGCCTTGATGAGGACGTTGAGGACCTCCTTCTGGCCCTCCTTGACCTCCTCGGTCAACTCCTCCAGGGTCTTCGGGCGGGCCATGCCGGCCAGTTCGGCCCGACGTTCGCGGGCACCACGTCGTTCGGCGACCCCGCGGGCGAAGCGTTCCTCGTCGACGACACGGAACTCGTCGCCGGCCTCCGGGACCTCGTTGAGGCCCAGGACCTGGACAGGCTTGGCGGGACCGGCCTCCTCGACCTGGTCGCCACGCTCGTCGAACATGGCGCGCACCTTGCCGTCGGCGGTGCCGGCCACGAGGATGTCCCCGCGGCGCAGCGTCCCGGCCTGGATCAGCATCGTGGCGACGACACCTCGACCGCGGTCGAGGTGGGCCTCGACGACACGTCCGCGCGCATCCTTGTCCGAGTTGGCCTGCAGTTCGAGCAGGTCGGCCTGCAACAGCACGACCTCCAGCAGGTCCTCGATGCCCTCACCCTGCAGGGCGGAGACGGGCACGGCCGGCACCTCGCCGCCGTACTCCTCCACGACCACCTCGTGCTCGGCGAGCTGGCCCTTGACCTTGTCCGGGTTCGCACCCTCGAGGTCCATCTTGTTGACCGCGACCACGATCGGGACGTCGGCCGCCTTGGCGTGCTGGATGGCCTCGATGGTCTGGGGCATGACGCCGTCGTCGGCGGCCACGACCAGGATCACGATGTCGGTGACGTCGGCACCACGGGCGCGCATGGCGGTGAACGCCGAGTGGCCCGGGGTGTCGATGAAGGTCAGGGCGCGACCGTCGTGGTCGATCTGGTAGGCACCGATGTGCTGGGTGATGCCACCTGCCTCGCCCGACACGACGTCGGCGTTGCGGATGACGTCCAGCAACTTGGTCTTGCCGTGGTCGACGTGGCCCATGACGGTGATGACCGGCGCACGTGGCGACAGGGCCTCGTCGTCCTCGGGCTCCTCGACGCCGAACTCGGCCTCCTCCTGGGACAGGAAATAGACGTCGAAGCCGAGCTCCGCACCCAGGATCTCCAGGGTGTCGTCGGGAAGGGTCTGCTGGACGGTGAACATCTCGCCCATGTCGAACAGCTTCTTCACCAGTGCCGCACCGGGGATGCCGAGCTTGTCGGCGAGTTCTCCAAGTGGGACACCGGGCAGGACCTCGACCCGGTCGGTCGTGATCTGCTGCTCGATCGGCAGGTCCGAACGCCGCGGCCCACGCTGCATCTCCTGCTCGGCGGGGCGCTGCTTGTTCTTGCGCTTGCTGCCGCCGCCACGCTTGGGCCCTCCCGGACCACCGGCGTTTCCGGCACCACCGGGGCCACCGGAGCTGCCGGGGCCGCCGCGGTTGACCGGCTGGCGGTAGGGCGAGGACGGACGTCCACCGCCACCGCGACCGGGGCCGCCGGTGCGGGGCGGCTGGGTCGGCTGGGTCGGACGAGCGGGGGCCTTCTTCAGGGGCGCCGGGATCGAGCGCTTGCCCACACCGCGCTGCGGCATGTTGACCTCGACGCGACGGCGGGCCTCCACACCCTCACCCGTCGCGAGACGCGCATCGCCACCATCGGTGCCGCTGTCCTTGCTGCCCGGACGGACCGGGCGCAACGGCACCTCGCCCTTGACCAGGCGGGGCGGCGGCTTGCCGGGCATGCGACGGGCACCGCTGGCCGGGGTGGACTCGCCATCCTCGTCGGCCGCGGCCTCGGTCGGCTCGTCGGTCGAGGTCCCGGCGGCCGCCGTGGCCTCCGCATCGGGTGCGGGCGCCTCGGCCTCCGCCGCCGGCGCGTCGGTCGATGCCGGAGTGGCGTCGTCGTCCCCGTCGGTGGTGGCTGGCGAGTCGGACGTGTCGGCGACGACCTCGGCGGCTGCAGCAGTGGCAGCCTTCCGGGCCTCGGCCTCCTCCTGCTGCTTGCGCAGGTGGGGTGGGAGGACCTTGGCGGCCTTCTTCTTCGCCGGGGCGTCAGCCTTGGCGGCCAACTGCCGGTAGCGCTCCAGCTCATCGGCCTCGCGGCGGCGCTTGACCTCCGCAGCCGCCTTCTTCTCGGCAGCCGACACCCCCATCGACTCCTTGAGCCGCTGGGCGTCACCCATCGTCACCGACGACGAGTGACTCGTCACGTCGATGCCGATGTCCTTGAGTTGGCGGACCACTTCGGCGTTGGGGATGCCGATGTCCTTGGCGAGTTCGTAGACGCGGACCTTGTTGCTCACGCGTTGTGCTCCTTGGAGTGCTGGGCGCTCTCGAGATGGGTTCTGATGTCCGTCAGCGCGCGCAGCACCTGGTCGACGGTGCCGCCGCGAAGGCTGGCTCGCAGCCGTGCGGCGTCGCGGGCGGTGGCCCGATCCACGCAGTCGAGGTCGGGGCAGAGCGAGCTGCCACGTCCCGGTGCGTCCTGGTCCCAGTCGACGGCGATGTCGCCACCGACGCGGGCCAACCGGATCAGGTCCTGCTTGTCGCGAGTCCGACGACAGGCCACACAGGTTCGCTGCGGGCGACGCGGGGTCCCGACGGACGGCGATCCGCCCACGCGGGGAGGCTCGACGGACGAATGGGGATCCTGCGGCACCGGCGTGCCTGCTGCCGGACTCATGTGATGGTACTCCCGTGGTGGGTGGGTGTGGACGGGTGTTCGGCCAACGGACGGACCGGCTGGCGGACAGCCGTGTGGCGCGCGACGCCCGTCCACTCGCGGAGCGATCGGGGTGCATGCCGGAGGGACGAGGGCTTCGGCGTCAGCCCTCGCTGTCGTCGTCGGAGTCCTCGAGGGCGGCCTTGCGGGCCTCTTCGGCGGCCTCGTAGGCCGCCGTGATGGCTTCCTCGCCCTTCTCGCCCAGCGGGTTGCCGAACTCGTCGATGAGGCCCTTGTCGAAGGCCTCCTGGAACGCAGCCTGCTCGGCCTCGAACTGGCTCTCGGACTTGATGTCGATCCGCCAGCCGGTCAGCCGGGCAGCCAAGCGGGCGTTCTGGCCCTCGCGGCCGATCGCCAGCGACAACTGGTAGTCGGGCACCACGACCATGGCCGTGGAGTCCTCGGGGTAGAGGTAGACCGCCGAGACCTTGGCGGGCGACAGGGCGTTGGCGACGAAGCCCTCGGGCTCGTCGGACCAGCGCACGATGTCGATCCGCTCGGACTCCTGGTTGTGGAGTTCGCGCTGGACGCCCTTGGCGCGTTCACCACCCGGTCCGACGCAGGCGCCGACCGGGTCGACGTCGTCGTTGTTGGACATGACGGCGACCTTGGACCGGTAGCCGGCCTCACGTGCGATCGCCTTGATCTCGACCGTGCCGTCCTCGATCTCGGGCACCTCGAGGGCGAACATGGCGGCGACGAAACCGGGATGGCTGCGCGAACAGATGATCTGGGCTCGACGCGACTCGCGCCGGACCTCGGTCACGATCGCGCGGGTGTGCTGGCCGTGGTTGAGTCGCTCGTTTGGGACCTGCTCGGCGTAGGGCAGCAGGGCTTCGGTCCGACCGAGCTCGATCAGGGTCACGTTGCCCTGCAACGACACCTGGCCGGAGACGATGTCGCCCTCGCGGCCGACGTACTCGCCGTAGGTGGCCTCACGCTCGGCCTCGCGCAGACGCTGGAGCAAGACCTGCCGCGCGGTCTGGGCCACGATCCGCCCGAGGTCGCGGGGCGTTTCCTGCCACTCGCTGAGCACGTTGCCGTCGTCGTCCAGTTCCTGGGCGTACACGGTGATGCCGCCGGTGCTGCGATCCACGTGGACCCGGACCTCGTCGGCGTCGAACTGGCCGCTGCGCTTGTAGGCGGACGCGAACGCCGTCTCGAAGGCCTCGACGACCGTGTGGAACTCGATGTCCTTCTCGCGGGCGATGAGCCGCAGGGTCTCGATGTCGATGGGCTTGTCGGGGTCCATGTCCTACTCCTTTGCAACGGGTTCCGTGGAGGCGGGGGCGATCGCAACCACGGGTGGGGGTCGGCCGGTGGGCTACCAGGGCAGCACGATCCGGCCCTCGAAGACGTCGCCGAAGGGAATCTCGCGCTCGTCCTTGCCGACCTGCAGGGTCAGCCGCTCGGCATCCACGGCGACGATCGTGCCGGTGGTCTGGGTGTCGGTGTCGCCCTTGGCGTGGCGGACCTCGACCTCACGACCGACGTTGCGGTCGAACTGCGTCACGGTGGTCAGCGGTCGGTCCACGCCGGGCGAGGTCACCTCGAGCGTGTACGAGCCGTCGACGACGTCGTCGGCGATCGGGCCCACCGCGTGCGAGATGCTGGCGATGGTGTCGATGCCGACGCCGTCGGGCGCATCGGCCACCAGCCGGACCACGCGCTTGTTGCGCGGGCCCGTCACCTCGACCTCGAGGAGCTCGACGCCGTGGCTGGCGACGACGTCGCTGATCGCGGCTCGCAGGGCGGACGCGGGCGTGCTGTCGGCGGCCATGGGGTGCTCCCTTCGGTGCTCGGTGGCGGTGCGGTCGGGCCGTGGTCGGGCTGTGTGGTCGGCCCATGTGGTCGGGGGAACGACGGACGGTCGGCCCCGGAAGGCCGACCGCACGCGAATGCTGTCTGGTTGTCGTCGCCGTCCCGCCGACGACGGGGTGGCGACGTGCCTGCAGGACGGTTCGAGCAAGCTCGAACCGTCGACACGCGACCGTATCAGAGGTGGTGGGACCCCGCAGTGGTGACCCCGTCCGCCCGTCGGACCATCTGGAGACCGGCTCCGTGGACCCCGTCCCGGCGCGTTCAGGCGGGTCGGCGCACGTGGGCCAGGGCGCGGCCGTCGTCGTCGTCGAAGACGTGGA
Source organism: Nitriliruptorales bacterium (assembly GCA_024637135.1). GTDB lineage: Bacteria > Actinomycetota > Nitriliruptoria > Nitriliruptorales > Nitriliruptoraceae > Salsipaludibacter. The sequence continues at coordinate 60,164 of JAGXFT010000018.1, forward strand.
ATGCCGCTGCCCGGAACCCGACCTCGTCGCCCTCCCGGGGCCACGAGGTCGTGGCGACCGCCTCGATCGAGACCTGCCGTGCGCCGTCGCGAGCGGTCGCGTACACGATGGCCTCGCTGCCAAGGGGCGCGACCCGGTCGACCGTGCCACGCAACTCGCCGTCCGCGGGTGCCACCACCGACAACTCCTCCGGACGGATCCCGACCTGCACCGACGTGCGGGCCGCGATGTCGGGTTGCCACGTGCGCAGGCTTCCGGCCGGGGTGGCCAACCGAACGCGCTCGCCCGGGATCGCCGCGACCCGGGCGGGCAGGCGCACCAACGACCACGCGCCGACCAGGTCGGCCACGCCCATGGTCGCGGGTTCGGCCCACAGCACCTGGAACGGCGCGCACTGCACGATCCTGCCCCGCTCGATGACGGCGGTGCGGTCCCCCAGCGTCGCGGCCACCCGACGGTCGTTGGTCGCCACGAGCATCGTGCAGCCGTACCCACGACGGACCTCGTCGACCTGGCGCAGGACCTGTTCGCGGTTGACGGCATCCACCTGGGCCACGGGTTCGTCGAGCAGCAGCACGCTGGGCGATCGGACCATGGACTGCGCCGTGGCGGCCATGTGCCGTTCGCCCGACGACAGCGTGCGGGGCTTGCGGCCGGCGATCGCCCGCAACGCGAAGGCACGCAGTTCCGCGCCGATGCGGCGGTCCCGTTCCTCTCGGGGGGTCCTGCGCAGGCGCAGCGGGAACTCCATGTTCCCGACCACGCTCAGGTGCGGCAGCATCCACGCCCCCTGGAAGACCATGGAGAGGTTCCGGTCACGGGTCGGCACGCCACTGACGTCCTTGCCGTCGAGCAGGATGCGGCCGCCGACCAGGTCCTCCAGGCCGGCGATCGCCTTCAGCAGGGTCGACTTGCCGGAGCCCGACGAGCCCAGCAGCGCAATCGCCTCGCCGTCGGCGACGCGCAGGTCGATGCCGGTGAGCACGGGTTGCGCCCCGCGCTCCACCACGACGTCGTCGAGCAGGATGGAGGCCATGCCTCAGTGTGTCGCCCCGATGACCACCCTGCAGCACTGATTCGGCCCGAATCAAGGTCGAACGGCGGTGAAGACCGACCAATCCAAGCACCGACCCGCAGCGTCACCCGTGGTCCGCGCCCGGCGCTGGCCACGGGCCGGCTGGATGTTGTGAGCGAAGCGAGCAACTCCAACCTGACGCGAAGCGTCAGGCGACGAACCCGCCGGGCTGGATGTTGTGAGCGAAGCGAGCAACTCCAACCTGACGCGAAGCGTCAGGCGACGACAGGGACTCCGTCGCCGCGCTCGGCACGGATCTCCTCGGCCATCTCCTCGGCGAACCACACGATGGTCTCGACGATGTCCTCCTCGGTCACCGTCGCAATCGTCTGGCCCTTCTTGATGATCTGGCCCTTGCCGTTCCCGGCGGCGACGCCAAGGTCCGCCTCGCGGGCTTCGCCCGGACCGTTGACGACGCACCCCATCACCGCGACTCGCAAGGGCACGTCGATCTTGCCGTCCAGGCCCTTCTGCACGTCCTCGGCAAGCTTCCACACGTCGACCTGGGCGCGGCCACAGGACGGACAGGACACGACGTCGAGGCCGCGTTCGCGCAGGTGCAGTGCCTCCAGCATCATGAACCCGGCCTTGACCTCCTCGACAGGGTCGGCGCTCAGCGACACGCGGATGGTGTCGCCGATGCCCTCGGCCAGCAGGGTGCCGATGCCGATCGCGGACTTGACCGACCCCGAGTACTTCGGGCCGGCCTCGGTGACCCCGAGGTGCAGCGGGTAGTCACAGCGCTGGGCCAGCAGTCGGTAGGTCTGGATCATCACCCACGGGTCGGAGTGCTTCACGGAGATCTTGGTGTTGTAGAAGTCGACGTCCTCCAGCAGCCGGACCTCGCGCAACGCCGACTCGACCATGGCCTCCGGGGTCGGGCCGCCGTACGTGGCCAACACGTCGTCTTCCAGCGAGCCACCGTTGACGCCGATGCGGATGGCGATGCCACGTTCGCCGGCCATGTCCCCGATGAGCTTGACCTTGTCATGCTTCTTGATGTTGCCGGGGTTGATGCGCACGCCCGCGCATCCGGCCTCGATGGCCGCGACGGCGTACTTCCACTGGAAGTGGATGTCGGCGATGACCGGCACCTGGCTGTGGGCGGCGACGTCGGCCAGTGCGTCGGCGTCCTGCTGACGCGGGACGGCGACCCGGACCAGGTCGACCCCGGCGGCCTGGACCATCGCGATGGCCTGCAGGGTGCGGTCGACCTCGTGGGTCGGGGTGACGGTCATCGTCTGCACGCTGATCGGCGACTCCGAGCCCACGCCGACCGGCCCCACCGTGACCTGTCGGGTGGGACGACGCTCCGGACCACCGGAATCGATGGTGGCATCAGGGTCGACGGTGAGGATGGGCAGGGACTGGACCATGCGAAACGTCCTTGGTTCGTGGCTTCCAACGGTACCTCCGCCGCCCACCCGGACCGTCGTCCCCGGGTGGTCCGACGACCCGCTGGAAGGGAATTTTCGCTGCCTCCGACGGCATCTCCGCCCGGCTCGACCCCCACCCGACAGGTGGTGTGATCCTGAGGTGGCTGCGTGCACGGGACCCGCAGACGACACCCGAGCGGGCGGATCAGGGGAGGCGAAGCGGCGTGGCGGCGGAGGGGTGGACGGCGGCGAGGCCGTCCCGGAGGACCGCCAGCGCGTCCGCGACCTCGCCGATCTCACGCAGGGTGCCGTCGTGGTCCAGGTGCCAGAAGCGGGCCAGGGACCCCAGGTGGGCGCGGTCGTGCGACACGGTCACGACCGCCCCGTCGAAGCCCTCCAACGCCTGTTCCAACGCCATGGCGGAGTCGATGTCGAGGTTGTCGGTCGGCTCGTCGAGCAGCAGCAGGTTCACGCCGCCGAGTTCCAGCAGGAGGATGGCGAGCCGAGCCTTCTGGCCACCGGACAACGTCTCGTAGTCCTGTCGCGCGGTCCCGACCAGCCCGTAGCGCGCCAGGGCGTTCATGGTCCGCTCGGTGTTGCCGGTCACGTCGTCGACGATGTCGAACGGCTGGCGCCCGACCAGGTCGGGCTGTTCGTTGATCTGGGTGAAGTAGCCGGGACGCACGGCCGTGCCCAGTTCGACGCGACCGTCATGGTCGGGGAGGTCGTCGGCCAACACCCGGATGAGGTGGGTCTTGCCGGTGCCGTTGGGCCCGATCAGGCCGATCCGGTCCCCCACTCGGACGTCGGCCGAGAACGGCTCGACCAGACCGTCAACGGCGATGTCGACCAGCTTGAGCATCCGACGGCCGGTCGTGCCACCCCGCAGTCGCACACGCACGTGCTCGTCCTTCACGGGTGCGGGCGGCGGGCCCTTGTCGACCCACTGGCGCCAGCGCGTCTCGGCGGCGTCGGCCTTGGGGGCGAAGTTGTCGTAGTAGCGCGCCCGTTCCTTCAACAACTTGTAGTAGCGGTACAGGCGACGTTCCTCGTCCTGCCAGCGCTTGAGGGCGTCGCCCAGCCGTTCCTGGCGCTCGGCGCGCGCCTCTTCGTAGGTGTCGAACGCGCCGTGGTGGATCCACGCGCCGCCCGCCTCCAGCGTCACCAGCCGGACCGGGGCGGCCGACAGCAGGCCGCGGTCGTGGCTGATCAACAGGATCGTCTGGGGCGACGCCGCGAGGTCGCGTTCCAGCGCCAGCTTGCCCGGGACGTCGAGGTAGTTGTCCGGCTCGTCCAGCAGCAGGGTGTCCACCCCGGGTGCCCCGACCAGCGTCGCCAGGACCAGTCCCTTGCGTTCCCCGCCGGACAGGGTGGTGGCGTCACGGTGAGCGACGTCGTCGAAGCCCAGTCCGAGCACCCGGCGACAGGCCGCGTCCCAGCGCGCCTCCAGCTCGTAGCCGCCGAGGTCGCCCCAGCGCCCGAGGTGCTCGGCCAGCGCGATGCCGGCCAAGTCGTCGCCACCCGCCAGCCGATCCTCGGCGTCACAGAGGTCGGCGTTGATCCGGTCCAGTGGGTCGGGTGCGAAGCGTCCCAGCAGGCGACGCACGTCGCGTGCGGTGGCCTCGGGTCCGAAACCGACCTCCTGGGGCATGTAGCGCACCGACCCCGGTGCCGCGACGGTGCCGTCGTCGGGTACCAACTCCCCGGCCAGCAGCCGCACCAGCGTGGTCTTGCCGACCCCGTTGGTGCCGATCAGCCCGGCCGTGACCCCGGTGGGAACCCGGAAGGACACGTCGGAGAAGCCCCCGACGTCGCCGGGATGGGTGAAGGCGAGATCCGTGACCGCGAGCATCGTCACAGCCTACGCCAGCGACCCCCAAGACCGGTTCACGGCAGTTGGATGGGATTCACGATGTCGAGCCAGATCAGGCCGAGGCCGACCGTGCCCAGCACCAGCAGCACCGGGAGCGCCACCGCGGCCACGGTCCGTGGATCCACCGTGAAGTCGGTGGGGCGGCCCAGCAGGGATCGCACGCGGTTGGTGACGACCTCGATGCCAAGCACGGCCAGGTGCCCGCCGTCCAGCGGTGGCAGCGGCAACAGGTTGAGCACGCCGATGAACACGTTGACGCTGACGACCATCAGGATCAGGAACATGATCCCGACGGACGCAACCCCCTGGCCGGTCATGGCCGCACCCCCGACCATCGAGATGCCACCCTCCATCGAACGTTGCTCGTTGCCGGAGATCTGGCCGAACAGTTGGCCGATGCCCTCGGGTCCGAAGACGTCACCGATGGCCGACAGGCTCAGCCCGACCTGCGCCGGGACCGACCGCGGCCCGACGAAGGTCTCCCAGGCCGCATCACCGACCCCCAGTCGTTCTCGTCGTTCCATCGGGATGAAGCCAAGTTGCCCGACGGAGTCGCCGGTCTCGGGATCGGTGCCGGCGGTGGGCGTGCCCTCGAGGTCGATGACCTGGCCGTCGCGCCGGACCGTGATGGTGACCGGGGTGCCGAGGTTGGCGCGGATGGTGTCCCGCAGCACCAGGAAGTTGTCGGAGGTGACCCCGTCGATCGCCACCACGCGGTCGCCCGCCTGCATGCCGGCCTCGGCCGCGGCACTGCCGACCTGCACCTCGCCGACCTCGTTGGTGGCCGTGCCGGTCCCCTGCGGCAACAGGGCCAGGCCACCGAAGAACAGCACGATCGCGATGACGAAGTGCCAGAACGAGCCGGCCACCAGCACGATGGCGCGCTGCCAGGCGGGCCGATCGTGGAAGAACCGGCCCTGGTCCCCGTGGCGGAGTCGGTGGTGGAGGCTGGAGAGGCGGGCCCGGTCGGTCATCGCCACGTCGTCGGACACGGCCGGGACGACGTCGTCGACCGCGCGGTCCACGGCCTCGACGGCGGCGGCGGTGGTGGCCGGAGCGGCCCGGTGGACCTGGTCGACGATCGCGGCGCGAGTGTCGGCCGGCGCCCCGCGCTCGTCCAGCAGGTGGTCGAGTCGAGCCAGCGAGGTCGGTGAGGCCAGCGACACGGCCAACAGGTCCAGCCCGTCGGCCTCGGCGGCGGCGCGACGATCGGCTTCCAACCGGTCGTCGGCTGCCCAGGCCCGCGCGATGCTGGGACGACGTTCCTCACTTCGTCCCATCCCACGAACGCGGACGAAACCACCCAGCGGCAGGGCCTTGACGCCGTACTCGGTCTCGCCACGACGGGTCGACCACAACGTCGGACCGAACCCCAGGAAGAACTTGTCGGCCCGCATCCCGAACCGGCGCGCGGTCGAGAAGTGACCCCACTCGTGGATCATGATCGACACGATGATGGCCACCACGAAGGCCACGATGCCGAAGGTGGCGGTCACGTTGGCTCCTGTTTCACGGGTGTCGCCGTGTTGTCGCGATCGGGGCGGCAGGTCGGGCCGCGGGTCGAGGTCCGGCGAGGCGTCCACTGCCCACGACGGGGACGTCCGACCACCGGACCGTCCAGTGTGCCGCATCGGCGTGGTCGACGGCGCCCGCCATCACGGGCCGTGGCCGTGGTTCGGGGCCGAGGGCGTCGTGGTTGGGACGAGGTGACTCGGCTCAGGTCGTCGCGGCGACCTGCTGGCGGGCGTGGCGACGCGCCCATGCGTCCGCGTCCAGGACGTCGGCGACGTCGCGCGGTGGCGGCGGGTCGGTGGCGTCGTGGGCCTCCATGGCGGCCTCGATCACGCGGGGGATGTCCAACCATGCGATCCGGTCGTCGAGGAAGGCTCCCACCGCCACCTCGTTGGCGGCGTTGCACACGGCCGGGTGCGTGCCACCCGCCCGGCCCGCGGCGACCACCAGGCCGAGTGCCGGGAACGCCTCGTGGTCGACGGGCTCGAACGTCAGCGTGGTGGGCGTCGTCCAGTCCATCGCGACGAAGGCACGGTCCAGTCGTTGCGGCCACCCCAGTGCCAGTTGGATCGGCAGGCGCATGTCCGGCGGCGAGACCTGCGCGATGGTCGACCCGTCCACGAACTCCACCATCGAGTGCACGATCGACTGCGGGTGCACGACCGCCTCGATGCGGTCCATCGGGAGGTCGAACAGGAGGTGGGCCTCGACCAGTTCGAGTCCCTTGTTCACCAGCGTCGACGAGTTGACCGTGATGAGCGGCCCCATCGACCAGGTGGGATGGTCCAGGGCCTCGGCCGCGGTGACGTCGCCCAGTTCGGCCCGGGTCCGCCCCCGGAAGGGACCGCCGGAGGCCGTGACGACCAGCCGTGCGACCTCCCCCGGGGTCCCGGACCGGAGGCACTGGGCCAGCGCCGAGTGCTCCGAGTCGACCGGCACCAGGTGCGTGTCTCGACCGCCCGCCGCCTCGGCGGCAGCCACGACCAGGTCGCCCCCGACGATGAGCGACTCCTTGTTGGCCAGCGCGACCCGGGTCCCCGCTTCCAGCGCGGTCATGGTCGCCGCCAGCCCGGCGGCCCCATCGATCCCGTTCAGCACGACGTCGACGTCGGCCGCGGCGAGCGCGGTGACGGCGTCGTCACCGCCCGCGACCGGGCGGGGCCCGTCGTGGGCGGCGGCGGCGGCCACGTCGGCGACCGCCAACAGGTCGACGTCGAACTCCGCGGCCTGGCGGGCCAACAGGTCGACGTTGCGTCCCGCGGCCAGGGCGACCACCTCGAAGCGATCGGGGTGGGCGCGGACGACGTCCAGTGCCTGGGTCCCGATCGAGCCGGTCGAGCCGAGGATTGCGAGCCGTCGCCGGCTCACGGACGTCGGGGCGGCGCGCCCGCGGCGGTCGTTGCAGCCGAGCCCGTCACGACGCACCACCCGGTTCGGCCGGTGCGTCCGGTGCGTCCGGTTCGCGGCGCGCGTCGACCCGTTCGGCCGCGCCGACCGCGACCGGCAGGCGCCGACCTTCGCCGAGCGTGTAGGAGGCCAGGAGTTGACCGCACGCGGCGTCGGCGTCGCGCCCGCGGGTGTCACGCAGGGTGGCGTTGGCGCCCGCCCGTTCGAGGGTGTCCATGAACCGGCGAACGGCCGCCCGGCTGGGCTCCTCCCACTGCACCCCGGGGGTCGGGTTCATCGGGATGACGTTGACGTGGCTGCGGGTCCGTCGCGCGATCGCGGCGAGTCCGCGGGCCTGCTGGTCGGAATCGTTGACGTCACCGATCAGGCACCACTCGATGCTCACGCGTCGGTTGGTCGTGGCTCGGTAGTGCTCCATCGCCGCCTCGACCGTGGCCAGCGGATGCTGACGGTTGGGGGGCACCAGGTCGTCGCGAAGGGCGTCGTCGGAGGCGTGCAACGACACCGCGAGGGTCACCGGCTTGCCGTGCCCGGCGAGGCGTCGGATCGCCGGGACCAACCCGACCGTCGAGACCGTGATGTTGCGCGCCGACAACCCGAGGCGATCGTGCAGCCAGTCGATCGTGCCCAGGGTGGCCGGGACGTTGGCCAGCGGCTCGCCCATGCCCATGAACACGACGTTGGTGACGCGGTCCGGATGGCCGTCGGGGAGGTCGAAGGTGGACTCGCCGGCCTCGGCCTGGACGTCGACCGCCGCGGACAACTGGCCCGACGCCAGCACGGCGTGCGCCACGATGACCTGGCGCACGACCTCGCCGGTCGTGAGCTGTCGTCGGAACCCGGCCTGGCCGGTCGCGCAGAACGGGCAGCCCATCGCGCACCCGGCCTGGGTCGAGATGCACACGGTCGCGCGGTCGGGGTAGAGCATCAGCACCGTCTCGATGGCCACACCGTCGCGATACTCCAACAGCAACTTGTGGGTCCGGCCACCGTCGGCGACCGTGTGGGCCACCAGTCGCGGCCGGGTGGGTCCGAACGAGGCCGCCAGGCGGTCGCGCAGGCCCAACGGGAGGTTGGTCATCTCGTGCGGGTCGTCGACGCCCCGGTCCAGCCACTCCATGACCTGGGTCGCGCGGTACGAGGGTTCGCCCAGCCCGTCCAGCAGGGCGGCGAGCTCGTCGGCGTCCAGGTCGTAGGGATCGATGACGTCGGCAGCCACCGGGTCGGCGGCGTCACCGTCGGCATCGGGCATGACGGCCTCGGGCTGGTCGGCGCCGGCCGGGTCGGTGGGTGCCGGATCGGGGGGTGCGGGGTCGCTGGGTGTCGGGTCGGTCACAGGATCACCATGACGAGCCACGCGACCGGGAGCGCGAACAGGATCCCGTCGACCCGGTCCATGATCCCGCCGTGACCAGGCAGCAGCGTGCCGAGGTCCTTGATGCCGAGGTCGCGCTTGACCATCGATTCGAACAGGTCACCGACGAACCCGGCGCCGGCGACCGACAGGGCGACCACGACCGCCTCGACCAGGCCCAGTTCGGACACCAGCGGCATGACGACGGCGGCGACCAGCGCAGCCACGACGACCCCCCCGACGAAGCCCTCCCACGACTTGTTGGGTGACAGGCTCGGGGCGATCGGCGTCTTCCCGATCCAACTGCCGACCGCGTAGGCACCGATGTCGGCGAAGGCCGTCGCACCGATGGCCAGCAGCAGGCGGGCCGGCCCGGCGTCGTCGAAGGTGATGAGCAGGATCGCGAACGATCCGAGGAAGGAGATCCACAGGCCGAGGAAGACCGTCGTGCCGAGTCGGGCGAGGGCCCGCCGTCGTTCACGGCCGACCAGCATCCACCCGGCCGCACCGAACAGCAGCACCAGCACGCCCCCCATCTGGCCGAGGTGGCCGGCCCGCAGCGTCGCCACCGGGGTGACGGCCGCGGTCACGATCAGGACCGGCACGAGTGACCGGTGGCCCAGTTCTCGCAGGTGGGCGGCGGCTTCGATCGACGCCAGCACGATGAACACCGTGATGAACCCGGTGGCGACCACGGGACTCCAGAGCGTGGCCGAGATGAACGCGACCGCCAGCACGACGCCGATGGCGATGGCCACCGGCAGGTTGCGCCCGGATGAGGATCCGGGCGTCGTCTCGGCGGCGGCGGGGAGGTCGGTCACGGGATGTCAGACCTCGAGGAGGTCCACTTCCTTCTGCTTGAGCAGGCCGTCGACGGTCTCGACGTGCGCGTGGGTCACGTCGTCGACCCGGTCGCTGTTGCGATGGAGTTCGTCCTGGCTGATCTCCCCCTCCTCCTCCAACAGTTCCAGTTCGTCGCGGGCGTTGCGACGGATGTTGCGGATCGCGATACGGCCGTCCTCGGCGACGCCGCGGGCCAGCTTGATGTACTCGCGTCGACGCTCCTCGGTCAGTTCGGGGAACACGCAGCGGATGATGTGGCCGTCGGTGGACGGGTTGAGTCCGAGGTCGGACTCGCGGATGGCCTTCTCGATGTCGTTCACGCTGGACTGGTCGAACGGGTTGACGACCAGGATGCGGGGCTCGGGGACCGAGAAGTTCGCCAGCTGCTGGAGCGGCGTCCGGGTGCCGTAGTAGTCGACCAGGATGCGGTTGAGGATCTTGGGGTTGGCGCGCCCGGTCCGGATCGCCCCGAAGTCGTCGCGCACCTTCTCGATCGCGCTGTCCATCTTGCCGGCGGCGTCGGCGATGACGGAGTCGGGAGTCAGGTCGGCACTCATGGGCGAACTCGATGTCGGAGTCGGTCGGGGAGTCGGTCGAGGGGCGTGGTGGTGGGGCAGGCGCGCAGCGGGGGTGGCCGGCGAGCGTCGTCAGGGAGCGGCGATGGACGCGCGGTGGGTTGATGCGACGGCGGCGGTCTCACGACCGGCCAACCGGTGGTTGTTCGATCCTAGGGTGCGGCGTCCACCCGGACCCGGTGGCCGGGCGGCCGGTCGTGGCGGGTGCGGGGCGCGCCCGGCCTGGTGGAGGCCTGTCCTGCGCCGCCTCAGCGACCCGAGCTGACGAGCGTGCCGACCTGGTCGCCGGCCACGACCCGTGCGATGTTGCCGGCTTCGAGCAGCCGGAAGACCACGATCGGGAGGTCGTTGTCCATGCACAGGCTCAACGCGGTGGCGTCCATGACCTTCAACCCCTGGTTCAGCGCTGACAGGAAGTCGATGTGGTCGTAGCGCGTGGCGTCGTCGTGGAGGTTGGGGTCGCGGTCGTACACCCCGTCGACCTGGGTGCCCTTGAGGATGACGTCGGCGCCGATCTCCAGGGCTCGCTGGGCGGCGGTCGTGTCGGTGGTGAAGTAGGGCGCGCCAAGCCCGGCTGCGAAGATCACGATCCGGCCGCGCTCGAGGTGGCGCATGGCCCGACGTCGGATGTAGGGCTCGGCGACCTCCTGCATGTTGATCGCGGTCTGGACGCGCGTCTCCTTCCCCTCACGTTCGAGTGCGTCCTGCAGCGCCAGGGCGTTGATGACCGTGCCGAGCATGCCCATGTGGTCGGCGGTCGAGCGATCCATGCCACGTTCGGCGAAGGCTGCGCCCCGGACCATGTTGCCACCCCCGACCACCACGCCGACCTCGACCCCGTCGTCGGCCACCGCCGCCACCTCCGACGCCACCCGCCGCGCAATCTCCGGGTCGACCCCGGAACTGGAGCCGGCCTCCGCGAAGGCCTCGCCGGACAACTTCAGGATGATCCGTTTCATGGCAGGGCGATCGGGCACGTCGGAACTCCGCAGCTGGTCTCGGACGAGCGGTCGGGGGCCACCCCGCTCCCCCGCGAGCCTAATGCCTTCCACCCCACCCCACGCCCAACCACCCCGGTCCGCCCGCAGACCTCCACGAAGCCCAAAGCCAGCCAGGTTTCCCGACGGCCACGCCCCGAGCCGTTCGACCCGGGCCAACGAGGGAAACCTGCACGTAGCCGGACAGAAGTGTCGAACCTGGTTGTCGTGCTCGACGGCTACGCGCCGACCTCGAACCGGGCGAACTTGGCGACCTCGATCTTCTCGCCCAGGATGCCCTGGGTCTCGGAGATGACCTCGGCCACGGTCCGGGAGTCGTCCATCACGAAGGGCTGGTTGAGCAGCACCCATTCCCTGTAGACCTTGGCGACCTTGCCCTCGACGATGCGCTCGACGATGTTGTCAGGCTTGCCGGACTCGACCGCTTCCTTGCGTGCGAACTCGCGCTCCTTGTCGACCATGGCCGCGTCGACCTGGTCCTCGGAGACGACCAGGGGCTTCATCGCGGCGATGTGCAGGGCGAGCTGGTGCGCGAGCTGCTGGAACTTGTCGTTCTTGGCCACGAAGTCGGTCTCGGACGACAGCTGCAGCATGACGCCGACCTTCGGGGGGACGCCCGGGGTCGGGGTGTGGGCATAGGTGTAGACGATGCCGTCGGAGGCGGTGCGCTCGGCGGCACGGGCATCCATCTTGGCCCCGGTGCGCTCGCGGACGAGGTCGGCGGCCTTGTCGAGGTCGCCGTCCGCGTCATCGAGGGCCTTCTTGCAGGCCATCATCGGGGCGTCGGTGAGTTCGCGCAGCTTCTTGACGTCAGCAGCGGAGATTGCCATGACTGGATCCTTGGGTGGTGTCGCCGAGACGGGCGACCGGCGCACGCTGCGCCATCGGGTGAGGTGGTCCGGGACGTGGACCGGGCGAACGGACGGGTCGGCCGGCGACCTGCGCCGGCCGACCCGTCACGTCACTCGCTGGTGGCCGGGGTGCTCGCGGGTGCCTCGGCCGAGTCGTCGGCCGGGGCGGCGTCCGCGGGGGCCGCGTCCGCCGGGGCAGGCTGGTCGGCAGCGGTGTCGGCCTCCGTGGTGTCGGCATCGGCCGACGCGGTCTCGGGGGCGTCGGCACCGGCCTGGGCCGCGGCCTCCGCGGCCTGCTGGCGCTCCAGCTCGATCTCCCACTCGGCCTTGGGCTCGGACGCTTCGAGTCCGGAGCCTTCCGACGATGCGGCCTGCATGGCCTGCACGCGCAGTTCCTCGTCCGGCGAGCGCGAGGCCCGCAGCAGCAGCCCGTCGGCGCAGGCGTCACCGATGATGCGGGTGAGCAGGGCCGACGACCGGATGGCGTCGTCGTTGCCCGGGATCGGGTACTGGACGACATCGGGGTCGCAGTTGGTGTCGAGGATGCCGATCACCGGGATGTGGAGGATGTTTGCCTCCTTGACCGCGATCTCCTCGATGACGGTGTCCACGACCCAGACGGCGTCCGGGACCTTGGCCATCTCGCGGATGCCGCCGAGGTTGGTCTGCAGCTTCTCGTGCTGGCGGTTGAGCTGCAGGACTTCCTTCTTCGGGAGCAGTTCGAAGGTGCCCGAGGCCTCCATGGCCTCCAGCTCCTTGAGCCGGCTGATGCGGCCCTTGATGGTCTCGAAGTTGGTGAGCATCCCGCCCATCCAGCGCTCGGTCACGTAGGGCATGCCCACGCGGGTGGCCTGGTACTGGATCACTTCCTGGGCCTGCTTCTTGGTCCCGACGAACAGCACGGTCCCGCCGTTGGCGACCAGGTCACGGGTGAACGTGTAGGCCTGTTCGATGTAGTCGACGGTCTGGCGGATGTCGATGACGTAGGTTCCGTGGCGCTCTCCGTAGATGAAGCGCTTCATCTTGGGGTTCCAGCGTCGGGTCTGGTGTCCGAAGTGGACGCCGGCCTCGAGCAACTGGCGCATGGTGACGACAGCCATTGGGGATTCCTTTGGTTTCGGTTGGGCCTCCGCCCGCGTCATCCGGTCGACCCACCCGGGCTCGCTGGCTGCGTGGCCTGCGGCGCGGGCACCGGGGTCGATCCGTCGGCGGACGTGTGTCGTTGAGGTTGGCCGCACGGCGTGCGGCGAGGGTGGGTGGTCGGCGAGTCGGGCCGGTGGGGCCCGGATGCAACAAGGCCCGTTCCGACGGCAGCTGCCACGAAACGGACCAACTCGCGGTGCGAGTGTAGCGCAGGGCCGATGGCCGGGCGACCTCGTCCGACGCGTGGTGGGCTCGCACGAGACGCCACCCGCGGGCCGGGGCACACTGGGGCGATGCCATCCCCCGATGCCGACCGCCTCCTCCGAACCGACCGCCTGGACCTGGTGTGCCTCGACCTCGACCTGCTGGCCGAGTCCGCACGCGGCCGGGAGGCACGGGCCGAGGTCGAGGCGCGCTGGGGCGGCGAGGTCGCCGACGACTGGTTCGACGACGTCGCCCACTTCGTGATCTTCTGCGACCGGCTGGCCTCCGATCCCACGACGCTGTGGCTCATGCGCGGGATCCGCTGGCGTGGCGACGACGACCGGGCCGGGGCCGTGGTCGGCCACGTCGGCTTCCACGGCGGGCCGGGCGTCCACGACCTGTCTGCCTGGACGCCGGTCGGGGTCGAGATGGGGTGGACCGTGCTGCCGCAGTGGCGAGGACGCGGCATCGCGACCGAGGCGGTTGGGGCCTTGGCGGCGTGGGCGCTGGACCGGGCGGTGACCGGCGTGGTGGCAGGGATCGACCCGGCCAACGTCGCCTCACGGCGGGTCGCCGGGCGCGTCGGCTTCGAGCGGGTCGGCGAGGTCGAGGAGGATGGGCAGACCGAGGACATCTGGCTGCACACCGGCACCGAGCCCGCCGGGACGGAACCGCCTCACCAGTAGTCTCGCCCACCATCAACAACACGAATGGTGAGGAATGTCGACCGACCAGTTCATCCTCGGCGTCGACCTGGACGGCGTGGTGGGTGACCACACCCGACGCTTCCGGGAGATCTATGCCGAGTTGAACGACCTCGACCCCGAGTCGCTGCCGCTCGAACGTGGCTGGGACTTCGCCGAGTGGGGCTTCGCGCCGGACGACTACAGCCGGTGGCACCGCACGGCCGTGCTCGAACACGACCTGTTCCGCACCATGCCGCTGATCGAGGGCGCCGCCGACGCGTTGTGGCGCCTGTCCGACGCGGGCATCTGGATCCGGATCGTCACCCATCGGCTCTACATCAACTGGGGCCACGAGAAGGCGGTCGGCGACACCGCGGCGTGGCTCGACCTGCACCAGATCCCGTACCGCGACCTGTGCTTCCTGGGGGCCAAGCCGGAGGTGGAGGCCGACGCCTACATCGACGACGCACCGCACAACATCGTCGCCCTGCGCGACCGCGGCAACACCGTGATCGCCTTCGACCAGCCCTACAACCGCGACATCGAGGGGTTGCGGGCGCACTCGTGGGACGACGTCGAGGGGATCGTCACCGAACTGGCCGCGGCCAAGCTCGGTGGCATGCCGCTGCAGTTGCCGGGACTGGACGCCGGGGCCGACCGGCTGGCCCGCCACCAGCACCGTGAACCCACCGACGACACCCGTCCCGACGGCGCGACCTGAACCTGCGCCGAACGGTCCCGCTGACCCTGGGGCGACGCAGCCAGGCCTCCCGGGGTCGGCGGGTCGTCACGGCACCGGGAGCAGGGTGGCGACCAGGGGTCCGACCAGTGGGACCGGGTCGACGTAGATCCCGTCCACGCGGGCCGAGACGTGCAGGCGCCCGGTCCGGGGCGTACGGGCGTCGGCGTGTGCGGTCCCGGCGGCGGTCCCGACGAACTGGCCCTGCCGCACCTCCTCGCCGGCAGCGACCGCCACCACGGCAAGTGGCCCGACGGTCGTTCGGAGCCCGCCGGGGTGGTCGACGCTGACCCACGCCCGTCCGGCCACGACGCCCGCGAAGCCCACCACCCCGCCCGCCATGGCCGCCACGGGATCGCCGGACGCGACCGCGAGGTCGACACCGCGGTGGCCGGGGCCGTACGGGTTCGCCGACGCCTGCCACG
>JAGXFT010000158.1 GCA_024637135.1 Nitriliruptorales bacterium
ACGCCCACGACCCGGTCGCCGTCGCTGGTGGCGGTCGCGACCAGCCGACCGGACGGGGCGTCCACGACCACTCGCGTCTCGGCCCCGGTGCGGGCCACGATCCCCTCATCGATCGCCCACGTGACCAGCGCGATGGTGCCGTGCCCGCAGGCGGTCGAGAACC
This sequence comes from Nitriliruptorales bacterium, assembly GCA_024637135.1. GTDB lineage: Bacteria > Actinomycetota > Nitriliruptoria > Nitriliruptorales > Nitriliruptoraceae > Salsipaludibacter. The sequence goes on from JAGXFT010000158.1 coordinate 164, forward strand.
CGTCGTTGTGGAAGAACACGACGCCCAGGTCCCCGCCGGGATCGTCGGGTGGGGTCACGAAGCAGCCGTACATGTCGGCATGCCCCCGGGGTTCGTTGACCAGCAGTCGGCGCACGTCGTCGAGGTGGGCTGCGGCATGGGCCCGGCGGGCCGGAACGTCGTCGCCGGGCAGCGGGTCGACGCCCCCGGTGACGATCCGGAAGGGTTCGCCGGCGGTGTGGTAGTCGACGGTCGTGATCGGCCCCAGCGCCTGATCGGGCGCGTGGTGGGGCGCGTGGTCGGCGGGCCCCGTCACGCGACCGCGTCCAGCGCCGTGCGGAGGTCCCGCCACAGGTCCTCGACGTCCTCGCAGCCGACGCTCAGCCGCAGCAACCCGGCCGGGAGGTGTTCCTGTCCCGGCAGCCCGGCCCGGCGCTCGACCGAGGTCTCCACCCCACCCAGCGAGGTGGCGTGGCGCACCAGTCGCACGGTCGAACACATCGCCTCGGCGGCCACGGCCCCACGGGCGACGTCGAAGGACAGCATCGACCCGAACCCGTCCAGGGTGCGGGCCGCGAGGTCGTGGCCGGGGTGGTCGGGCAGTCCGGGATGGCGCACCACGTCGACGCCGGAATGGTCCGCGAGGCGTTCGGCCAGGACCTGGGCGCTGGCCTGTGCTGCGGCCAACCGCAGTGCCAGGGTGCGGGTCCCGCGCAGGGCCAGGAAGGCCTCGAGCGTGCCGGGCGTCGCGCCTCCCAGGCTCCGTGCCGTCAGCAGGTCCGCGTGCAGGTCGTCGCGTCCCGGTGCCGTCACCGCCACACCGGCCAACAGGTCGGAGTGGCCGCCCAGGAACTTGGTGGCCGAGTGCACCACGACGTCGGCGCCCAGCGCGAGCGGTCGTTGGTTGAGCGGGGTCGCGAAGGTGTTGTCCACGGCCACCACGCACGACGTCCGGGCGGTCCCGGCGATCGTCGGGACGTCGGCGATCGCGAGCAGCGGGTTCGACGGGGACTCCAACCAGGCGAGGTCGACCTCGTCCAGGACGGCGACCCAGGCGGCGGTGTCGGCCGTCGGCAGGTGCCGGACCGTCCAGCGGCCCTGGTCGACCCCGCGGTCGACCAGCATCGCCACGCCCTGGTAGCAGTCGTCGGGGAGCGCGATCGTGGCACCGGCGGGGAGGTGGTCGAGCACGGCGGCGACCGCGGCCATCCCCGACGAGAACGCCAGGGCGGTGCCACCCTCCAGTCCCCCGACCACCTCCTCGACGGCCTCCCAACCGGTCGTGGCGTCGGACCGGCTGTAGAGCCGGTCCGCCCCGTGCTGGAAGGTGGACGACGGCACCATCGGCGGGTTCATCGGCGACCCTGGTCCGTGCGGCCGGCCGCCGGCGACCAGCCACGAGGCCGTGGCGAGTTCGTCACGTTCCATGCGAGACCTCGGCGGGGGTGTTGGTGGCTGGGCGGCCGAGCCTAGACCGCACGCCCGACACGGTCGGTGGCCGGCGACGGCACACCGGCGGCCGACCGTCCATCGTCCGAGGGCCACGGGCGGCGCCCGTACGATCGTCGGGCCGATCCGGCCCCGCCAGCACCTCCGCCCGTCCCGCAGGACTGCCATGTCGACCGTCGCCGCGACTGACTCGTCGGCTCGCCACCCCCTGTGGCGGCTGTGGCACCACGCGTCCGACCACCGGCCCACCATCCTGTGGGCCAGCGGCCTGTCGATCCTGAACAAGCTGGTCGACCTGGCGCCGCCGTTCCTGATCGGGGCCGCCGTCGACGTCGTGGTGGAGGGTGACCAGTCGTGGGCCGCGGACGTGCTGGGCATCGTCGACCCGCGGGCGCAGTTGGTCGCGATCGCGGTCCTGAGCGCGATCGTGTGGGCGATCGAGTCGATCGCGGAGTATGCCTACAGCCTCGCGTGGCGCAACCTCGCCCAGACCATCCAGCACGAGATGCGACTGGACGTCTACACCCACGTCCAGGACCTGGACCTCGCCACCTTCGAGGATCAGTCGACCGGTGGCCTGATGGCGATCCTCAACGACGACGTCAACCAGCTCGAGCGCTTCCTGGACACCGGCGCCAACCACATCCTGCAGGTGCTGGCGACCGTGGTGTTCGTCGGCGGCGCCTTCGTCGTGCTGGTCCCGGCGATCGCACCCCTGGCCTTCCTCCCCATCCCGGTGATCCTGGCCGGGTCGTTCTGGTTCCAGCGCCGGCTCGAACCGCGCTACACCCAGGTCCGTGACCGGGTCGGCCAGCTCAACGGGGTGCTGGCCAACAACCTCGGTGGGATCGCGACGATCAAGGCGTTCGGGTCCGAGGCGCGCGAGGCCGACCGGGTGGCGGCGGCGTCCGACGACTACCGCGAGGTCAACCGGGGCGCGATCCGGCTGTCCAGTGCGTTCGTGCCCCTGATCCGGATCGCGATCCTGGCCGGGTTCGTCGCCACGCTGTACCTGGGCGGTGTCCAGGCGTTGGAGGGGCTGCTGGCCGTCGGCACCTACTCGGTGCTGGTGTTCCTCACCCAGCGACTGTTGTGGCCGCTGACCCGGCTCGGCGAGGTCTTCGACGACTACCAGCGGGCGATGGCGTCCGTGCGGCGACTGCTGGACCTGCTGGGGGTGGCACCGACCATCACCGCCGGCACGCGCGACCTGCCCGAGGCCGCGCCGGGACAGCCGTCGGGGTCGATCCGCTTCGAAAACGTGGGCTTCGCCTACGGCCGCGGGACGTCGGTGCTGCGTGGTCTCGACCTCGACGTCCCGGCGGGCGAGACCCATGCGATCGTCGGTGCCACCGGCGCGGGCAAGTCGACCGTCGTGAAGGTGCTGCTGCGGTTGTACGAGGTGGAGTCCGGGGCGGTGTCCGTCGACGGCGTCGACGTGCGCGAGCTGTCGTTCACGGCCCTGCGTGGGGCGATCGGGCTGGTGAGCCAGGACGTGTTCCTCTTCCATGGCACGGTCCGCGACAACATCGCGTACGGCGAGCCCGACGCGGACGACGACACGATCTGGCGCGCGGCCGGGCTGGCCGAGGCGACCGACTTCATCGCCGCGATGCCCGATGGGCTCGACACGGTGGTGGGGGAGCGCGGGCAGAAGTTGTCCGGCGGGCAACGTCAGCGCGTGTCCATCGCTCGGGCGCTGTTGCGCGATCCCACGATCCTGGTGCTGGACGAGGCCACCTCGGCGGTCGACAACGAGACCGAGGCCGCCATCCAGCGCTCGCTGGCGCTCGTGTCGCGTGACCGGACCACGCTGGTGATCGCCCATCGGTTGTCCACCGTTCGCCACGCCGACCGGATCCACGTGCTGGATGCCGGCCGGGTGGTCGAGGCCGGGACGCACGAGGAACTGCTTGCACACGGTGGGTTGTACGCGGCCCTGTGGCGGGTCCAGACCGGCGAGGCCGCGCCGGACACTGCCGCGGCGACCTCGACCGTGACCCCTGACGGCCCGGCCGCCGCCCGCATGGCCATCGGGGCGGTCGAGGGCCAGTGACCGGCGCCCCGGTCGGCGACGTGGGCGCCACGATGCGCCGCGAGCCGGCCGTCGAGGGCCCGGCCCACCTCATGCAGGCGTGCACGGAACCCGGCTGTCGCCTGCGGTTCCCGGCGCCCGTGGGCCATCCCGGTGCCGATCACTGTCCCCGCTGCGGCGCGACGACCACGGCCAGCGACCCCGTCCCGAACCCCCCACCCCCGACCTCGATGTCGGCGGCCGACGAGCTGACCGGTCCGCGGGTGGCCGGCCTGCTCGACAACGTCCGGAGCGTGCGCAACGTCGGGGCGATGTTCCGCACCGCCGACGCCGCCGGCCTGGTGCACCTGCACCTGTGTGGCATCACCGCCCCCGGCGACCACGAGGGCCTCGACAAGACGGCCCTGGGCGCCCAGCACACGGTGCCGTGGACCCACCATCGCCACGGGCCCGATGCGGTGGACGCGCTGGCGGCAGACGGCTGGGCCGTGTGGGCGTTGGAGGCCGGTCCGGCAGCGGAGGCCAGCGTGGCCGTGCCCGACGGGTCGTGGCCGGACCGGGTCGTGGTGGTGGTCGGCCATGAGGTGGCCGGCGTCGACCCGGCGATCCTGGCGCGAGCCGACCGGGTCATCGGACTGCCGATGCGCGGCACCAAGCGGTCCCTGAACGTGGGAACGGCCTTCGGGATCGCGGTCTACGGGTTGCTCGCGGTCGGCTGACCCGGCCCACTGGGCGACTGGCCGTCGGCGTGCCAGCCGTACCGTGGGCCGCACGTCTGCCCTGCCCGACCACCCGCCCCGCCCCGCCCCACCACCCGAACCGAGGTCCCCCGTGCCCGTCGCCCGCTTCCTCGACGCCCTGCTCGAGGCCACGATCGTCCCCAGCTTCTCGCGCATCGGACCCGTGGTCCGCCGTCGAGTCGCCGGTTGGACCGACCCCACCGCCGACCTGTCCGGCCGTGTCGCCGTGGTGACCGGATCCTCTGGCGGCATCGGCCGCGAGGTGGCGACCGAACTGGCCGCCCTGGGTGCGACCGTGTGGGTCACCAGTCGATCCGACGACCGCGCCCGGGACGCCGCCGACGAGATCGCGGCCGCCGCCGGCGCTGGTGCGACCGTGCCGCACGGCGTCGACACCGGTGAACTCGGTCAGGTCCGGGCCTTCGCCGCCCGCCTGCGGGACGAGACCGAGGGCATCGACCTGCTCATCCACAACGCCGGTGCCCTGACCGCCGAGCGCCACGAGACGTCGCAGGGGATCGAGGCCACCCTGGCCGCACACCTGGTCGGGCCGTACCTGCTGACCCGCGAACTCCAGGACCACCTGTCGCCGGGTGCCCGGGTCCTGTGGATGTCGTCGGGTGGCATGTACACCCAGCCGCTGGTGGTGTCGCGGTTGGAGATGGACGACACGGACTATTCCGGGACCACCGCCTACGCCCGCGCCAAGCGCGCCCAGGTGGTGCTGGCCGGGCTGCTGGCCGAGGAGTATCGCGGCCGGGCGATCGTCCATGCGATGCACCCGGGCTGGGCGGCGACCGACGGCGTGTCGGCCGGCCTGCCGGTGTTCGACAAGGTCATGGGCCCGATCCTGCGCACGGCCGAGGAGGCCGCTGACACGATGGTGTGGCTGGCCACTGCCGACGAGGCCGCCCGCACCTCCGGTGACTTCTGGCACGACCGACGACGTCGCTCGACGACCTATGTCCCGCGCACCGCCACGACCCCGCGCCAGCGCGCCAAACTCGTCCCCTGGCTGGACCAGCGCATCGCCACCGCCGAGATCTCCACCTCCACCTGAGGTCGAGCCACCAGGTGGCCCGCTGGGCCACCTGGTGGCTCGTGGAGGTCGGGGTCAGGTCGTGGGTGGGGGACCTGCGCTGATGGTTGCGGCGACCTCGTCGGCGGTGATTCCCCAGGGCGAGAACGTGGTCAGCCACCACGTGGCGCCGGCTGCCAGCCACGGGCGGGCGTCGTCACCGGGCCGTCCCTGGGCGACCAGGTCCCAGCCGTCCAGGTCGCCGCGCTGCGCAGTCACCCGGGCGCGGATCGTCGCGAGGTCGTCCGGGCCGTCCATGTCGATCGGGAAGAAGCCGTCGACCCCGGCGGCACGGCGCATCGGGGCCGGGTTCGGGAACCGCCCGGCCGCCCAGATCGGCGGGTGCGGGTCCTGGACCGGGGTCGGGAGGAACTGGACGTCGTGGGCGTGGACGCGCGGGCCGTGGTGGTCGACGACCTCGCCCGACCACAGCGACCGGAGCAGGTCGAGTCCGTCGTCCAGCATGGCCCCGCGCGTGGAGGCATCCACCTCGTCGCCGAAGTCGGAGAACTCGCCGTAGCCATCGCCGCCGATGCCCACGCCCAGGACCAGGCGCCCGTTCGACAACCGGTCCAGTGAGGTGGTGGCACGCGCGAGCACGTGGGTGCGACGACGGGGCAGTGGGGTGACCAGCGGCCCGAGCCGGACTCGGTGCGTGGCCGCGGCGATCGCGGCCAGCGTCACCCACGGGTCGGCGACCGGGAGGTCGGCGCGCCCGCTGGCGTCGCGGCCGTCGGGATCGCGGCGGTAGACCACGTGGTCCCACACGAAGAACCCGTCCCAGCCGGCTTGCTCGGCCTTCGTCGCCAACTCGGCCACCCGACCGGGCTCCGCCAGTGGCCCGAAGATCGGCACCGTCAGCCCGGTCCGTGCGCTCACCTTCGTCACTCGTCTGTCCTCCCTCGCGGCGCCCGACCCTAACAGCACCCGCCGCGCGTCCGGTCGACACGTCATCGCCGGCGTACCCGTTCTCGACGTCCGGGACCCCCCACGGCGGTCGACGCGTCGAGCACGGTCGACACCTGCTGTGGCTCCCCTCGTCCCGCGCGCTGGGTCGGAACCCGGCGTTCTCCCCTTGGGGGGAGCGTGCGGCCGCCCGTGCGACGTCCACCCGTTCGGTCCCGCACGCCCCGTGCCGGGGGCGGCCGCCGTCGGGGGGTCGGGACGACCCAAAGAAACGAGGGCCCCGGGAGATCCCGGGGCCCTCGTCGATGGTGCTGGTGGTCAGCTCACTGGTCGAAGTTCTCGCCCATCGAGTTGCCGATGTTGCCGTCCACGAACCACCACGGGACGTCCGCCGGGCCGAGGCCCTGTTCGATCAGCGTCTTGCCGACCTGCTCGGTCTCGGCGAAGCCGATGATCACGATCGTGTCCGGGCTGGCCGAGACGGCCTCCTGGACCTCCGCGGCGAACTCGGTCGCCGACGGGTCGTACACGATCGGGGTGACGGTCGCACCGGCCTCTTCCAGCGGGGTCTGCGTGAAGTTCAGCAGGCCCTCACCGTAGGGGTCCTGGCGGGTGAAGATGACGACGTTCGCGCCACCCTCGGCAAGGATCGCGTCGGCCAGCACGCGGCCCTGCAGCACGTCCGACGGCGCGGTCCGGAAGTACAGGCCCTTGTCGTCGTAGGTGGTGAAGTCCGGCGAGGTGTTCGCCGGCGAGAAGTGGATGACGTTTGCCGCCGTGATCTTGTCGATCACGGTGAACGACACACCCGACGACGCGGCGCCGATGATGGCGTCGACCCCTGCGGACAGGTGCTCGTCCACCGTCTGGTTGGCGATGTCGGTGTTGGTGTCACCCGAGTCACCCTGGATCAACTCGACGTCGGCGTCCAGGACGCCCCCGGCCTCGTTGATGTCGTTGACGGCCATCTCGGCACCCGCGAACTCCGGGGGGCCGAGGAAGGCGAGGTCACCGGTCTCGGGGAGCAGGGTCCCGATCTTGAGGACACCGTCGGACTCGCCGCCGGATCCCGCCGCGGTGGCGACGTCGGAGGGCAGGCTGTCCTCGGAGATCTCGGCCTCGCGGAACTCGGTGAGGCTGTCGTCGATCCGGTTGTCCGCGCCGTACTGCAGGATGGCGAAACTGGCCTGGGTCGGCTCGCCCGCGGCGGAGAACGCATAGGGACCGCCCTCGCCGTCGTAGTCGATGTCGGTACCGGCGTCGACCAGGTCCTTGCAGGCCGTGAAGTCGGTGCAGACCTCGCCGTCCTTGGTGACGCCGTTGATCTCGCTGGCGATGGCCAGCGGGTCGTCGGTGCCGGCCACCTGGGCGGCCAGGGCGACGATGACGATCGCGTCGTAGGTCTCGGCCGAGTAGGAGAAGTCCGTCAGGTCGGGATTGACCTCCAGCAGGCGATCGCGGAAGTCATCCCCCAGGTCGGCCGAGGGAAGGGTTCCCCGGACGCCCTCGAGCACGCCCTCGCCACCGGCGGTGGGGGCCTCGCTGCCCGTGGGTGCCACGGACTCCGACATCGAGGTTTCGGATGCCGATCCCGTGTCCGCTGGTGCCGAGCCGGTGTCGGCTGGTGCCGAGCCGGTCTCGGCTGGCTCCTCGGCGTCGCCGCCACAGGCGGCGAAGACCAGCGACGCCGCGCCGAGTAGGGCGACTGCGCGCAGTCGTGTGTTCCTCATCATGTTCTTCCTTGCGTCTGTCTCGCCAGGTCTGACGAACAGGAACCTATGATAGTGGTAGTTGGTTGGCGCGTCCGCCACCGGTGCACGCGCAGCGCACGTCCGGGATCCGACGACGGGGCGTCCGTGCCGTCCACGACGACGGGTGGCACCCTCGCATGACCTCGCCACACCTCGACGTACGACGTGGTCGGGGGCGTGTCCGGCCCCCGTGGCGGGGCCGAGGGACTAGTCTCCACGGCGGCCCTGCATCGGACAGTCGGAGGAACATGAAGACCGCGACCATCTCCGTGAGGGCGTCCAGCCTGGCCGGTCGCCGCCGGCTCCTGTTGCTCTTCGCCCTGTTCCTCGCCTTCGGGACGACCCTGTCGACGGTAGGCCTGGCCCAGGATGAGGGCCCCGACGTCGGGATCCGGGGCACCTTCGTCAACCCCGGCGACGAGCCCATGCCGATTGAGGGCATCCGGGTCGAGGTCACCGACGCCGACGGCGCGGTCGTCGGCGAGGGCATCTCCGGCGCGGACGGCGCCTGGGTGGTCGAGGTGCCCAGGCCGGGCGAGTACACCGCCACCGTCGACCAGGCAACCTTCCCCGACGGCGTCTCGCTGCGGGATCCCGACACCCCGGCCCGGACCTTCACGGTCAACCCCGGCCAGGTACGCCCGATGCTGTTCCCGCTGGGGGACGGGCCGATCCCCGGGACCGCCAGCACCGGCACCGACGTCCGCCTGATCCTGCAACTGATGGTGGAGGGCATCAAGCTCGGCCTCCTGATCGCGATGATGGCCATCGGGTTGTCGCTGGTGTTCGGCACCACCCAGCTCGTCAACTTCGCCCACGGTGAACTGATCACCCTCGGCGCCATCCTCGCCTACGTCTTCAACGTCACCATCGGGATGCCCCTGATCCTGGGCGCCATCCTCGCGATCGTGGCCACGGCCGCCGCCGGTGCCCTGATGGACCTCGGGATCTTCCGGCCGCTGCGCAAACGCGGCATCGGGTTGATCTCGCAGTTGGTCATCACCATCGGGCTGTCGCTGTTCATGCGGTACCTGATGCTGTACTACTTCCGCGGTGATCCGCGGTCCTACGCGGACTACGCCATCCAGCGGGGCAACTCCTACGGCCCGATCGTGCTGGCCTCCAAGGACATCTGGTCCATCGCGTTGTCGATCATCGTGCTGGGCGGCATCGGCCTGATGCTGCAACGCTCCCGGATCGGCCGCGCGATGCGGGCCGTGTCCGACAACCGCGACCTCGCCGAGTCCTCGGGCATCAACGTGCAGCGGGTCATCCTGATCGTGTGGGCGGTCGGCTCCGGGCTCGCCGCCCTGGGCGGGGTCCTGTGGGGGGTGGGTGAGTCCGTCAGTTGGATCATGGGCTTCCGGCTCCTGCTGCCCATCTTCGCCGGCATGATCCTGGGTGGGATCGGGACGGCCTACGGCGCGCTCGTGGGCAGCCTGGTGGTGGGCATCTTC
>JAGXFT010000159.1 GCA_024637135.1 Nitriliruptorales bacterium
GTCGTGGAGGTGCCCCGGACCTCGTCGGTGACGGCGTCCGGGTCGGTCTCGTTGAGGACGAAGGTCTGCAGTTCCAACGGTTCGAGCATGTTCGTGGCCCGCCACAGCAACCAGCCGACGACCCCGAACACGGCCAGCACGGCCAGCACGACCACCCAGCGCACGATCCGCACGGCCAGGTGGGCCCGACGGCGGTCGGGCCGGCGCACGGAACGGAAGAGGTCGGACTCGGACACAGGTGGATTCCTGGGGCGGGTTCCCGGACGGGGTCTCGAGGCGGGGTCTCGAGGTGGGGTCTCGAGGTGGGGTCTGGGGCGACGTACTGGCGCGAACTCCGGGGACGTGACGGACGGGTCGTCAGGTCGACGACATCCGGCGTCCCGCCGATCGGAACCGCCCTCGACCGGGTGGGCGCAACCGTACGTGACCCGGTGCCGGCACCGCCGGGCTCACCCGGCCAGTTGGTCGGCGTCCAGTGCGAACAGGTCACGGCCGGTCGCGGTCACCTGCGGCAGCAGCGCGTGGACCTCCGGGACCACCTGCTCGGCGAAGAACCGGGCCGTGGTCAGCTTGGCCTCGTGGAAGGCCACGTCGTTGCCGGCCTCGACCTCGTCGAGGGCGGCCCGGGCGCCCTTGGCCAGCAGCGCGCCCGCGACCGCGGTGGCGAACAGTCGCAGGTAGGGCGTGGCCGCGGCGAACACGTCCCGGGCGTCGTCGCGGTGCGCCACCAGCCAGTCGGTCGCCTCCTCCAGCACGTCCAGGCCACGAGCGACGCCGGCCATGGTCGACGCCAGTTCCTCGCGGTCGTCGTCCAGCAGCGAACGCAACGACGCCAGGTGCGCCGGCACGAAGTCGCCGTCGTCCAGGCCCAACTTTCGACCCACGAGGTCGAGGGCCTGGATGCCGTTGGTGCCCTCGTAGATGGGCGCGATCCGGGCGTCGCGCCAGTGCTGCGCGACCCCGGTCTCCTCGACGTAGCCCATGCCGCCGTGGACCTGCAGGGCGGTTGACGTCAACTCGACCCCCAGGTCGGTGCACCACGCCTTCGACAACGGCGTGTACAGGTCGGCGACGGCCTGCCAGTGGGCGGCCTCGTCGCCGTCCAGCGTGTGCGCGAAGTCGATCGCGATGGCGTTCGTCATCGTCAGCGCGCGCATCGCCTCGATCCGCGCCTTCATGCCCAGCAGCATCCGGCGGACGTCGGCGTGGTCGATGATCGGCGACTGGGTCCCGCGCTCGGCGCCGGGTGCCGTCCCCTGGCGGCGGTCCTGCGCGTACTGCAACGCCTGCTGGTACGCGCGTTCGGCGATCGACAGGCCCTGCTGACCGACCCCCAGGCGGGCGTCGTTCATCATGGTGAACATCGCGCGCATGCCCGCGTGTTCCTCACCGACCAGCCAGCCGACGGCGCCGTCACCCCCCTCGCCGTAGGCCATGACGCAGGTCGGCGACCCGTGGATGCCGACCTTGTGCTCGATGGAGACACAGGTCACGTCGTTGCGCTCGGCCGGGTTGCCGTCGTCGTCCAGCAGGAACTTCGGCACGACGAACAGCGAGATGCCCCGGGTCCCGGCCGGCGCGTCGGGGAGCCGGGCCAGCACCAGGTGGACGATCTGGTCGGTCAGGTCGTGCTCGCCCCACGTGATGTAGATCTTCTGGCCGGTGATGCGGTAGGTGCCGTCCTCGACCGGTTGGGCCTTCGTGGTCAGCGCCCCGACGTCCGAACCCGCGTTGGGCTCGGTGAGGTTCATGGTCCCGGACCACTCCCCCGAGACCATCTTCGGCAGCCACGTCTGCTGGAGGTCCTCGTCGGCGTGGTGGAGCATCGCGTAGACCGCGCCGGTGGTCAACAGCGGCCCCAGGGCGAACGCCATGTTCGCCGACGTCATCATCTCCTTGAAGCAGTTGGACACCACCAGCGGGAAGCCGCCGCCACCCATCTCGGTCGGGTGCTGGAGCGCGCCCCACCCCGCCGCCACGTAGTTCTTGTAGGCAGTGTGGAAGCTCTCCGGCGTGGTGACCTCGCCGCCGGCGAAGGTCGCACCGATGGTGTCACCGTCGCGGTTGGTCGGGGCCAGGGCCGACGCGGTGAAGCGTCCGGCCTCCTCGAGCAGTCCGGTCACCAGGTCGCGGTCGAGCGCGGCCAGGTCCGGGTGCTCGAGCAGTCGGTCGAGGTCGACCACGTGGTCGAGCACGAAGCGGATGTCACGGAGCGGCGGTGTGTAGTCAGTCATGCCCCACAGGGTAGTTCACGACCACCTCCCCGACCTGCCTCCCCGACCTCCCTTCCCAGGCCCCCGGGCCAGCCACCTCCCCCGGCCACCTCCCCGTGTGCGTCGCTCGTGCCACCTGCGGGACGACGGACGCACACGCTGACGGGAACGCATGGCGGGGGGTGGTACGGCACCATCGGGGGCGAACCCGGCGGATCCGTCGCGGTGACTGGACACGCGACACGGGGAGGTGGGAGCATGGACGGCCGTCGTCGCGACCGCGTCCGGGCCGCCGCCGCGCGCGCCCACCTGCCGGGACCGGTGGTGACCGTCCTGCGGGCGCTGGGACTGCCCGCCGCCCAGATCGGCCACTACTGGAGCCAGGAGGCGGCCTCGATCCGGGCGTCGTCGGGCGCCCTGGGGATCGGGCTCGTGGCGACCCTGATCGCCGGCACGGTGCTGGGCGGTGCGAGCGGCGCACTGGCCGACAACCCCGGCCTGCTGGTCCTGATCCCCGCCGCGATCGGGATGCGGGGATCGATCTTCGGGGCCCTGGCGGCCCGGTTGGGCACCGGCATCCTGACCGGGGAGATGGGGCCGGAGACCACCCGTGACTCGTTCCTGGGTCGCCAGGTCCGCGCCACCACCCTCCTGACGATGTCCACTGCCGCGGAGGCCGGCGCGATCGCGTGGGCGGCATCGGTGTTGCTGGGCCGACCGGTGATGCCCCTGGTGGACCTGGTGGCGGTGTCGGTGGTCGGTGGCCTGCTGGCCTCGACCGTGCTGCTGGGCGTGACGGTCGTGATCGCCCGCCAGTCCCGGGTCCGGGGCTACTCGATGGACGACGTCGGTGCCCCGGTCATCACCGCCACCGGCGACCTCGTGACCCTGCCGGCGCTGCTGGGGGCGACCCTGTTGCTGGACATTGGCTGGCTGGCCGCGGCCATCGGCGTGATCGGCCTGGCGGCCGCCGTGGCCGGGGCAGTCGTGGGCTGGCGCGACCACGACGACATGGTCCGCCGGATCGTGCGGGAGTCGCTGGTCGTGCTGACGGCAGCCGTCGCGCTGGACGTCCTTGCCGGCGTGGTCATGGACGCCCGGCTCGACTCGTTGCTGTCCAACCCCGCCCTGTTGGTGCTGATCCCGCCGTTCGTGGCCGTGTGCGGGTCGCTGGGCGGGATGCTGGCGTCGCGCCTGGCCTCCAAGCTGCACGTCGGGCTGCTGGCGCCACGGACGTGGCCGACGGCGCTGGCCGGCCTCGACATCTCGCTGACGTTCCTGCTCGGACTGGGCTCGTTCATCGGCGTCGGTGGGGTGGGGTGGCTGGCGGCCCGGTTGGCCGGCCTGTCGCCGCCGCCGGCGCCGGCACTCATCGGCACGGCCGTCCTGGGCGGCCTGCTCGCAACCCTGCTGTTGGCCGCCGTGGCCTACGGCGCCGCCGTCGCCACGTTCCGGTTCGGGCTGGACCCGGACAACCACGGCATTCCGATCGTCACCGCATCGATGGACCTGTTCGGCATCCTGTGCCTGGTGGGTGCCATCGGCCTCACGGGAGTTGGATGATGCACAGACGCACCGTCAAGGAACTGTTGGTGGCCGCCAAGGACGCGGCCGAGCTGATGGTCGACCTCGCCTACGCGGCGGTCTTCTTCGGCGACGACTCGATGGCCCGGGAGGTGCTGCGGCTCGAGGACCGCATCGACGACTCCCTGGTCGAACTGCGGGCGGTGTGCATGCTGGCCGCCCGGACGCCGGCCGACGCCGCCGCCCTGGCCGGGGTGCTGTCCCTCGCGATGTCGATCGAGGGCATCGCCGACTCGGCCGAGGACATCGCGCGGGTCCAACTCAAGGACATCGGCGTCCCACCCGAACTGCGCGACGACCTCAAGTACGCCGAGGAGGTGACCGGCCGGATCCGGATCCGCGACGACAACCGCCTGGAGGGCCACAGCCTGCGCGACCTCGAACTCCCGGCGCGGACCGGCATGTGGCTGATCGCGCTCCGTCGCGACGTCGACTGGGGCTACGGCCCCGGTCCCGACGAGGTCCTGCGTGCCGGTGACGTGCTGTTCCTGCAGGGTCCCGAGGAGGGCATGGACGTGGTCCGGGACCTGGCCGGCGCGCCGCCCAAGACCGTGACCGAACCACCGCAACGCCGCCGGCTCAGCGACCTCGACCGTGCGGTCGACCTGGTCGTCGAACTCAAGAACGTCTCCGAGGTGGCCGTGGGGCTGGCCTACGCCGCGATCCTGTTGCGGGACCGGTCGCTGGCCGCCGAGGTCAGCGTCATCGAGGACAGTTCCGACGACCTCTTCCACGGACTCGAGGGCTGGGTCCTGCGCGCGGCCGGATCGCTGGAGGACCCCGAGGTCCTGCGTGGGCTGCTGCACCTGGCTGCCGCGTCCGAACGCATCGTGGACTCGGCCCAGTCGCTGACCAGGGTGATCGAGACCGACGAGGCCCCCCACCCCATCATCGCGGCCGCGCTGAGCGAGACCGACGAGATCACCGCGGACGCCTTCGTGGCCGCGGGCTCGGCCCTGGACGGCTCGAGCCTTCGAGCCCATCGGGTGCACACCGACACGGGCATGGAGGTCCTGGCCATCGACCGCGGTGGGCGTTGGATCTACCGGCCCCGTGGTCGCCGCGAGGTCCGGGCCGGGGACCGCCTGCTCGCGATCGGTCCGGAGGAGGGGGCGCTGCGACTGCGCGAACTGGCGGGCGACCGGCGACCCGAGGGCGACGACGGCGAGTGGGTGGAGCCGCCGGACGTTGACTGACCACGCATGTCGGGGCGCGCGGATGCATCCATCCACCGCGCCGACCGCTAGGATCGACCGCGGGGGAATCGTTCGCATCGTGTCGATCGGGCGGCGAGGGCACCCCCGACGACCGTTTGACGAGCCGCGGGGTACGTCCAGGGCCACGCATCCCGCATCACCGAGGACCATCCATGCGCACCACACCATTCACCCTGATCGCGGCCGCTGCAGCCGGCCTCCTCCTCGTGGCCCCCGCCGCCTCCGCCCAGTCCGGCATCGCGACGGTCACCGTCGTGCACGGGATCCCCGACACCGTGCTGGACGTGTGGCTCGACGGTGCCCTGCTGCTCGACGACTTCGAGCCCAGCAGCCTCACCGAACCCCTGAGCGTGCCGGCCGGTGACCACCAGATCGCCATGACGGCCCCCGACGCCGATGACGACAGCGACCCGGTCGGGTCGCTGGACGTGTCGCTGGCCGCCGACAGCAACGTGTCGCTGGTGGCCCAGTTGACCGAGGTGGGCGACATCGAACTGGTGGACTTCACCAACGACGTGTCGGCCCTGCCCGGCGGGACGGCCCGCGTGTCCGTCCGCCACGTCGCCTCGGTCGGCGCGGCGGACATACTGGCGGACGGCGAACCGCTGGTGGAGGGCCTCGAAGGGGGCGAGGAGGCGGTCGCGGAGGTCCCGGCCGGTGACCACGACATCGTGGTCAACGCCGCCGGCACGGACGACGAACTCCTCGCACTGCCCGGGACCTCGCTGGCCGAGGGCACCAACACGCTGGTGTTCGCCGTGGGCAGCCCGGCCAGCGGCACCTTCGAAGCGCTGGTGCAGACCATCACCGGCCTGCAGGACGCACCCGCCGCGGTGCCGGCCGGCAATGCCGGGCTGGTGGACGACGGCCGCCCCGTCACCCTGATCGTCGGGCTGGTCGCGCTGGCCGCCATGATGCTTGTGGCCCGCCGCCGCCTGGACGCCGGCACCCGCTGACCCGCCGGTCCCACCGGACGATCCAGGCGCCGTCCGGTGGGCCGTGCTCGCCCACGGCCGTGAGGAGCAACGATGGCTCGGCGAAACCCGACCGCGCTGCTGGCCGCGGCGCTGGTGACCGGCGCGTGGATCGCGGTCACGCGTGGTCGGAAGCGGGTCGGACCGGCGACGGCAGGGCCCGCGCCGGATCCAGCGCGGCCACGCCGACCGGCCGCGGACACCGAGCCACCGCCCCGACTCGTCGTGCCCGCCGAGCCTCCCTCGGACGAGGTCAGCCGCCCGGACCCGGTCCAACCGGACCCCCTGGTGACCGCCCTCCCCCGTGAGGGCATGCCCCCAGCGCCACGAACGCCGCCCCCACCGGTCGCGGCTCCACCGCCCCCACGACCGTCCGCCCCGCCGCTGGTCCCGGCACCCGCACGGCCCGACCCGCCCCGGTCGGCGACACCGCCGCCGGCCCCGGGCATGCCTCCCGCCACGGCGGCGACACCGCCGCCGGCCCCGGGCATGCCTCCCGCCACGGCGACGACACCGCCGCCGGCCCCGGGCTTGCCTCCCGCCACGGCGACGACACCGCCACGGACGTCCGACCGCACCCGTCGGCTGGCGTCGCGGCTGCTGTCGCTGGCGGCCGTCGTCGCGCTGCTGGTCGCGGGCTTCCTGGCGATGGGCGCTGCCCGTGGCGACGACGTCGGCGAGGTCGACCTCGCACCGGACGACGGCGTGGTGGCCGCCACACCCCCGACCCTCCTGCCCGCCGGTCCCGAGACCGCCCCGGCTGCCCGCGCCGACGACCAGCCGTCGGCCGCATCACGCGACCGGCGCCCCGTGGCGCCTCCCTCGCCGGCGAACACGCCGGAACCGGCGGCCCCGAGACCGCAACCCCCGGCAACGCCAACCCCGTCACCGGCACCGACAGCATCCTCACCGGCTCCGGCGTCTCCCACGCCCGCCGTCGACGAGGCCCCCACGCCCGCCGTCGACGTGGAGGTGCGTTCGGCCCGCGCCGCCGACCAGCAGGTCGAGGCAGCCGTCGCGCCGGTCCGACTCGCCCTCCCCGCACTCGACCTCGACCTGCCGGTGGTGATGGTGGGCCAGGACGCCGACGGGCGCATGGCCGTGCCCGCCGATGTCGACGACGCCGGTTGGTACCGGCACGGTCCGTCGCCCGGCGACCCGGGCAACGCGGTCATCGCCGGCCACGTCGACGACCGGGAGCAGGGACTCGGTGTCTTCCACGAACTGGTCGACCTGGCGGTGGGTGACGAGGTGGTCGTCACCGCTGACGACGGCACGTCCACCCGCTGGGAGGTGACCGGGCGCGAGCTCATCGACAAGTCGGCGCTCGACGTCCAGGCGCTGTTCCGTCGGTCCGGACCGGCCCAGCTGGTGCTCGTCACCTGCGGCGGCGAGTTCGACCGGTCCCAGCGCTCGTACCGCGCCAACGTGGTCGTGGTGGCCACACCGGTCGTGCCCTGAGCCGCGGACGCCCTGGCCCACATGCGCGGTGAGCGCACGAACGAAGGCCGACTGCATCCGGATCCGGGGTGCCAGGGCAAGTGGGGGTGACGCCGGACCGGGACGCACGAGCCGGCAGGACCGGCACCCGACATCCCACGAAGGTCTCACCACATGCGAACCCTGCCACCGCTCACAACCGCGGCCGCTGCCGCTGTCATCCTGCTGCTCCCGACCGCTGCCTCCGCGCAGGACTCGACCGGGACGGTGACCGTGGTCCACGGCATCCCCGACACCCCCGTCGACGTCTACGTCAACGACGAGTTGACGCTGGACGACTTCCAACCCGGCACCGTCACCGACCCGCTCGAACTGCCCACTGGTGACTACACCTTCGACCTGACCGCGCCGGACGCCGCCGACAACGCCGATCCGATCCTGTCGGCCGATGCCACCCTGGAGGCCGACGCGAACGTCTCCGCCGTCGCGCACCTGACCGAGGGCGGCGACCCGACCGTGTCGCTGTTCGTCAACGACATCTCCACCATCGACGCCGGCAACGCGCGTGTCACCGTCCGCCACACCGCCGCCGCCCCGGCCGTGGACATCCTCGCCGACGGTGACGTCCTGGTCGACGGTCTTGCCAACCCGGACGAGGCCGTGGCCGACGTCCCGGCGGGCGACTACGACCTCGCGGTCAACGCCGCGGGCACCGACACCGAGGTCATCGCGCTGCCGGGCACCACCCTCGCCGAGGGCATGAACACCATCGCCTACGCCATCGGCAGCCTCGACGACGGGACCGTGGACGTCTTGGTGCAGGCCATCGACGGCCTCCACGGTGACCCGGCGGGTGTCCCCGCCGGCAATGCCGGCCTGGTCGACACCGCTGACAGCACGCTCCTGGCAGTCGCGCTGGGCCTGCTCGGACTCGCGTCCCTTGGGTTCGCGGCCCGCCGTCGACCGGCACGCGACCACGCCTGACCAAGCCTGGGGACGGAGGGGGCCTCGCGGCCCTGCTCCCGACCCACCGCCGTGACCGGTCCGACGCCCGGTCACGGCGGACACCCTCCCCGACGTGGTCGGGGGTCCGAGTTCCCGCCGGTCCCGGACCCCCGGCCTCCACCTTCGCCCCGGTTCCCCCACCGGGGTCTCGGGTCGAGCCGCCCGTGCCGGCTCGACCCGGGGTCATCCGACGACCCGACCGGGGCGGGGACCCGACGAGCTGGAGGACGGTCGATGGCCACCCGAGTGCTCGCCGCGGTGCTGGGCATCGCGTTCCTCCTGGTCGCCGCCGTCCTGGTGGTCGACCGTCCGGTCGACGTGGGCCAGGTGGACCTGTCCTCGCCAACCACCTCGGGCTCCCGCGTGGCTGGCGCCACCCCCGACCCGACTGCCGCCTCCGGCCCGACTGCCAACCCCGACCCGACCGCCACCCCCGGCCCGACCGCCGAGCCATCCCCGCCGCGCCGGTTGGCGACCGCCCGGCAGGGACCTGCGCCGACGCCCAGCACCGCACCGACGGCCGTCCGCGACGTCCCGGTCCACGACGCGCGTCTCGCCGACCAGGCCCCGCCAACGGTCCACGTCCCCGACCGTCTGCGTCTGCCGGCGCTCGACCTCGACCTGCCGGTCGTCGCGGTCGGCGTCGACGACGATGGCCAGATGGAGGTCCCCGAGGACGTCGGCGACGCCGGGTGGTACCGGCACGGACCGACGCCCGGCGACCCGGGCAACGCCGTGATCGCCGGCCACGTCGACAGTCGTGTCCAGGGCCTGGGTGCGTTCCACCGCCTGGTGGACCTGCAGGTCGGCGACCGGGTCGAGGTCACCTCCGACGACGGCACCACGACGTGGGTGGTGGCCGGACGACGCCTGGTGGACAAGGCCGCGCTCGACCCGAGCGCGTTGTTCCGACGCTCGGGACAGCCCCGCCTGGTCCTGGTGACGTGTGGAGGTGACTTCGATGGCAGCGTCCGTTCGTATCGCTCGAACGTCGTGGTCGTGGCGCACCCGGTGTAGCCTCACGGCCCCGCGCCAGCAGTCGCCACCCAGCCTGTCGGGTCCGCTCCGCGGGGGTTCCCGGCCAGCCAGGAGGATCGCGATCGGCCCATCGACGTCTCGCCTTGGCGACCCCACGGACGACGGGGCCGGCCGCCGCCTGCCCCGATCGACGGACGCGCCCCACCAAACCCGTACCGATGCCGCAACGAACCCCTTCACGGACGCCGAGGAGGGGGCTGACGATGACATCGAGCAACGCCGCATCGCTGCCGCGCTGGCCAACGACGACCACCAGGCCCTCGAGGATGCGTACCGCCGATGGGGCGGCATGATCCACGCGTTGTGCACCCGCTGGGCAGATGCCGACGCGGCCGACGACCTGACCCAACAGGTGTTCGTGGCCGCGTGGCAGGGCCGCGCGAACCACGACCCGTCTCGCGGAGACCTCGGGGCCTGGCTGGTGGGGATCGCCCGGAACCTGACCAACCGTTCCTTCCGCGGCGTCCGCGAGATCCCGACCGACCCGACCGACGTCACCCGGGTGGACCGTCCCGAGGACGACGGCGCCGACCAGGTGGCCGACGAACTGCTGCTGGCCACCGTCCTGACCAACCTGCCCGAACCCCAACGACTGACCCTGGAGTTGTCCTACTGGGAGGGACTGACCCAGGCCGAGGTGGCCGACCGACTGGACATGCCGCTCGGAACCGTCAAGAGCCATCAGCGTCGCGGACTGCGACGCCTCCGACACGCACTGGAGGTGAACCATGGACGGCGATGACACCACCCGTCCGCAGGCGCCTCGTGACGTCGAGGCGCTGTCCGACGCCGACCTGTTGGCCCTGGCTCGCGAGGGCGCCGAGGAACTCGGAGACGTCACACCCGAGCACCTGGCCAGCCTGTGGGACGGCATCGCCGCCGCGGCCTTCGGCGACGACGCCAACGAGCTGACGACTCCCCCCAGGCTCGCTGCCGTCGCCACGCACGACCGCCCCGACACCACCCGTTCCCACCGGGGACGAGGCTCGTCGATGGTCCGCAGCGTCGAGGCCCGCCAACGCCGCACGGTGGCCGGCGCGCTCGCGGGGATCGCCGCGGTCCTGCTGGTCGTGGTGGGCGTGTCGTGGGTCGTGACCCGGGAAGCCGCCCCGACGCCCGTCGCCACGTTCCGGATGGACCCGTTGGACGACCGGGTCCAGTCCGCCGTGTCCGGCACGATCGTCGCCGCCGACAGCGGCCAGGCCGTCGACGTCGACCTCGACTCCCTGCCACCCGCACCGGGCGGCACCTTCTACGAACTGTGGCTGCTCGACCTCGACCAGGGCCGCCTCGTGAGCCTGGGCCCCGTCGGCCCCGACGGCACCTTCACCGTGCCGACCGCGGTCGCGGACGGGTCCTGGCCGACCATCGACGTGTCGGTCGAACCCGCGGACGGCGACCCGGCCCATTCGGGTGACAGCGTGCTGCGCGGACCCGTGACGGCGGCACCGGCGAACTGACCCGGGCCGACCGCCGACCGTGGGTCACAGGTCGGCGAGGACGCCCGCGAAGTCGGTGCGGTAGCGCCCGAACCGGGGCTTGTGGAGCACCGACAGGGTGGCCCGCGGCCCGTCCAGTCCCGGACCACGCTCCACGCCGGCGCGACCGATCCCCGGCCACTCCATCGGGAGGTCCTGCCATGCCTCCAGCACCGGGACGAGGTAGATCGGCGTCCCCGACGCCAGTGCGAGGTCGGCGCGCTTGAGGCCTCGCTCCAGCAACTGGGCATGCACGTGCGCCAGCGTGGCGACGGCCCCGTCCACCTGGTCGCGACGGAGGCCGTACAGCTCGAGGTCGGGGACGTCCAGTCGGGCCGCACCGTGGGTCGCGACCCAGTGGGTTCCCTCGCCCTCGGCATGGGCCACGACCACGTCGTCCTGATGCACGGCGCCGATCGCGATCCGGTTCATCCACGCGACATCACGGTCGATCCGGGCCGACAGGTCGCGGACGCCCGTGACGTGTCCCCGAAGCTGGCGGGACACGGCCTGCAGGAGTTGTGCCTGGCGCTGCATGCCGTTGACCAGGCCATCGGCACCGACGTAGGCCTCGACCCGCACGAGCGACTCGCCGTCGTCTTCCACGCGGCGGATCACCGCCTTGGCCATGCGGCCACCCCAGTTCACCTCGGCCGCCTCCGCGACGTCCCGCACGGGTCGGCTTCGATCGATGTCGCCGCCCTGGATGGCCGCGGCCACCACGTCGCCCACGTGCGCGGGTTCGTCCACCAGGAGCGCCAGGCGGGAGGTGTAGCGATCGGCCATCGGCGAGTCCTGCCGGCGTCGGGGTTCGGTGTGATCGGCCGTCGATCGTATGGGTCCCGTGGGTGGGCAGGACCACGCTCGGCAGGACGGAACCCCGTGCCCCTCCCCTGCCCCTGCGTGCGATCAACGCACGGCGGCGGACCATCATGGAACGGACCGGGGCCGCTGCGCGTGGGATGGGCGACGGACGACCGCACGCTGTTCCATGACCGACCACGCAAGGGCCACGCATGACACCCAGGACCACGGTGGACGGACCCGACGCGGTCGAGACACGCTCGACCA
>JAGXFT010000160.1 GCA_024637135.1 Nitriliruptorales bacterium
CCGGCAGAACGGCACCATGATGATGACGTTGTCGAGCCCGATCTCCTCACGGACGCGCTTGACCGCCCGACACTCCAATGCGAACGCCTCGCTGTACTTCTCCGAGTAGTACCGGCGGGCGCCCCGCCAGCCCAGCATCGGGTTCTCCTCGTCGGGCTCGAACTGCACGCCGCCGATCAGGTCGGCGTACTCGTTGGACTTGAAGTCCGACAGCCGCACGATGACCGGTTGCGGATACCGCGAGGCCGCGATCCGGGCGATGCCGTGCGTCAGCGTGTCGACGAAGTAGTCCGCCAGGTCGTCGTAGCCGATCGCGATGTCCTCGATGATCCGCCGGACGTCCCTGTCCTCGACGTCGTCGAAGCGCAGCAGGGCCAGCGGATGCACCTTGATGTGGTCGTTGATGATGAATTCCATGCGCGCCAGCCCGATGCCGTCGGCGGGCATGCGCCACCAGCCGAGCGCCGCCCCGGGCGAGGCGAGGTTCATCATCACCTGGGTCCTGGTCTCGGGCAGGTCGGACAGGTCGATCTCCTCTTCGTCCCAGTCCAGTTCGCCGTCGAAGACCTTGCCCGAATCGCCGTCCGCGCACGAGACCGTCACGACCTGGCCGGTCTCGAGGATCCGGGTGGCGTCGCTGCTGCCGACGACGGCGGTCACGCCCAGCTCGCGGCTGATGATGGCGGCGTGGGCGGTGCGTCCACCGCGGTCGGTGATCACGGCCGACGCGCGCGACATGAGCGGGACCCAGTCCGGGTCGGTCATCTCGGTGACCAGCACCTCACCGTCCTCGAACTCGTCGGCATCCTCGAGGCTGGTGAGCACGCGCACGGCGCCCGAGGCGATCGACCCGCCGATCGCGATGCCTTCGAGGATCGGCGTGGCGGTGGTGGACAGCGAGTAGCTGCGGATGGAGCTGGCACCCTCGCGGGACTGGACGGTCTCGGGACGGGCCTGGACCACGAACAGGGTGCCGGTGTCGCCGTCCTTGGCCCACTCGATGTCCATCGGGTGGCCGTAGTGGTCCTCGATGGCGACCGCCCACCCGGCCAGCTCCATGACCTCGTCGTCGGACAGCACCACGGTCTCGCGCTCACGGCGACGAGTGTCCACGACCTTGATCGGGTTGATCTCGCCGGGGGAGTAGACCATCTTGGCCTTCTTGCCCCCACGGATGCGGTCGATGATCGGCTTGCGGTCGGGGTCGGACAGCCCCGGCTTCCACACGACCCACTCGTCCGGCTCGACACTGCCGCCGACCAGCAGCTCACCGAGCCCCCACGATCCGTTGATGACGACGGCATCGGGGAAGCCCGTGTCCGGGTCCAGGGTGAACATCACGCCCGAGCAGGCCGACCCGGACCGAACCATCTTCTGGATCGCGACGGACAGGCCGACGGCCTCGGTGTCGTAGCCCTGTTCGGCCCGGTAGTGGATCGCTCGGTCGGTGAACAGCGACGTGTAGCACCGGCGCACGGCGTCGAGCACGTCGCGCTCACCGGTGACGTTGAGCAGGGTCTCCTGCTGGCCGGCGAAGGAGGCGTCGGGCAGGTCCTCGGCCGTGGCCGACGACCGGATGGCCACGTCGACCTCCTCCTGGTCGTACTGCTCACACAGGTCGCGGTAGCCCTGGCGGATGGCCTCCTCGAGGTCGTCGGGGAACTCGCCCCGGCCGATCCGGCGCCGGATCGTGGCCCCGACGTCACGCAGGTCGGCGCCCTCGTGCAGCGTCTGCATCTCGGCCTCGATGCCGTCGTGCAGGTCGTTGTGCTCGAGGTAGTGGTTGAAGGCCTCGACGGTGACGGCGAGGCCGTTGGGCACCCGTACGCCCCGGCCCTCCAGGGTCGACAGCATCTCGCCCAACGAGGCGCACTTCCCCCCGACGATGGCCACATCGTCCTTCCCGAAGTCGGAGAGCGGGCGGACGAGATCGCGTGCCATGGGGAAGTCCTTTGCTGTACCGCCGGGGTGCGCAGTGCGCTGGTCGTGGTGCTAGACCTCTTCGTCGAGGTTGCCCTCGTCGTCGACCCAGTCCTCGTCGTCGAGGTCCTGCTCGACCAGCGACGCGATTCGGGTCATCGCGGCCTCGTCGTCGCTGGAGACCACGACCTCGTCACCGTGCGTGGCACCCAGCGTCATCAGCATCAGGGCCGAACCGGCGTCCTTGGGGTCGCCGTCGGGCTTGGCGATGGTCACCTCGGCGTCGAACGTCGCTGCGGCCTTGGAGATGATGTCGGCCGGGCGGGCGTGGAGGCCGACGGACGAACCAACGGTGACGGTGGTGCTCGGCATGCGATGCTCCTCGATGGGGGACGGTCCGACGATCGGACGCATCGTCGTTCAGCCTAGGCAGCACCTGGTGCCAGGTCCGGAGATTTCATCGAGGAGCGCCGGAACCCCCGGGGGCCATGCCCCCGGGGGTTCAAGCGACGGGTATGTCGGGCAACCGTCGCGTGGCCGGTGCCGCGGACCGGCTCAGACGGCGGCGACGTCCCGGTGGCCCAACTGCTTGGCGAACAGCACTGCCGCCGCCGCCACCACCGTGCCAACCACCAGCGCGAGCAGGAACGTGAAGATCCCACCGATGGCGAACAGCACGAAGACGCCGCCGTGCGGTGCTCGGAGGGTCGCGCCGCCGACGGTGACGATGGCACCGGTGATCGCCGACCCCAGCATGATCGACGGGATGACGCGGATCGGGTCTGCGGCGGCGAAGGGGATCGCGCCCTCGGTGATGAAGGACGCACCGAGCAGCCAGGCCGCCTTGCCGTTCTCGCGTTCGGCAGGGGTGAATGCTGCCGGGCGGACCACGGTGGCCAGCGCCAGGGCCAACGGCGGCACCATGCCCGACGCCATGACCGCGGCCATGATGACGAGTGGCGCCTGGTCGCCGCCGGCTGCGGTGCTGGCCGCACCCAGTCCGGCAGCACCGAAGGTGTAGGCGGCCTTGTTGACCGGCCCACCCATGTCGAAGGCCATCATGGCGCCGATGACGGCGCCGAGCAGCAACGTCGAGGTCCCACTCAGCCCGCCGAGCCAGGACTCCAGCCCGGTCGTGATGGCGGCCAGCGGCTCGCCCAGGACCATGAACATCAGGCCACCCGCGATCAGCGTGGCGCCGAGCGGAATGACGACGACGGGCATCAGCCCCCGAGCCCAGTCCGGCACCTTGAACCGGCTGATCCACAGGGCGACGATGCCGGCGAGCAGCCCGCCGATCAGGCCGCCCAGGAAGCCCGCACCGACCGCACCGGCGACCGAGCCGACGATGAAGCCGGGCGCGATGCCGGGGCGGTCCGCGATGGCGTAGGCGATGTAGCCGGCCAGCGCCGGGACCAGGAAGCCGAAGCCCAACGCGCCCAGGCGGAACGCGACCGCCCCCAGGTACTGCAGCATCCCGCCATCCGGCAGGTTCAGCAACGAGTTCTCGACCACGACCACCTCGGCGGTCTCCGTGATGTCGTAGCCGGCGATCAGGAAGCCCAGCGCGATGAGCAGGCCGCCTGCGGCCACGAACGGGATCATGTAGCTGACGCCCGTCATCAACCATTTGCGCAGGGTCGTCGCGGCACCGTCGGTGCCGGCGTCCTCCTCGCCCCCGTCGGCCGAGCCCTCGACCCGCTGTGCGTTCGGGTTGTCGACGGCGGCCAGCGCCTCCGAGACCATGACGTCGGGTTCGTTGATGGCGCGCTTGACCCCGGACTGGATCACGGGGAGACCGGCGAAGCGCCCACGGTCGCGCACGCCCACGTCCGCGGCGAAGATCACGGCGTCGGCGTTGCGGATCTGTTCGTCGGTGAACGGCGTCGATCCCGACGATCCCTGGGTCTCGACGGCGAAGTCCGCCCCGGCCTCGGCGGCGGCGCGCTCGAGCGAGTCCGCGGCCATGTAGGTGTGGGCGATGCCGGTCGGGCAGGCGGTGATGGCCAGGATCGAGCGTCGGCCGCTGGTCCCGGTCGCGTCGGTCGACGTCGCTGCCGTCGCGGTCCCCGCGGTGGCCGCCTCGGGACTGCCACCCGTGGTGGCGGCGGCGCGTTCCGGGGTCACGACCTCGCTGACCAGGTCGACGATCTGCTGGTCGGAGTCGGCGTCACGGAGGGCCTGGGTGAACTCCGGCCGGACGAGCGCCCGGGCCAGTGCCGTGAGCAGCTTCATGTGGTCCGCGTCGCCGTCCGCGGCGGCGGCGATCAGGAAGACCAGGTCGG
The DNA here is from genome assembly GCA_024637135.1 of Nitriliruptorales bacterium. Taxonomy (GTDB): domain Bacteria; phylum Actinomycetota; class Nitriliruptoria; order Nitriliruptorales; family Nitriliruptoraceae; genus Salsipaludibacter. Next base: position 4,206 of record JAGXFT010000160.1, read on the forward strand.
CCGGGCCGTCACTGGCACCGAACTCGACCTTCGGGTCCAGCCGGGCGAAGCCCAGCGAGCCCGTCGTCACGTGCCCGGAGCGGCAGTGGGGGATGGCGATCCCCCCGGGCAGGCCGGTGGCCGCCTTGCCCTCGCGCTCCATGACGTCGGCCACCAGGCCGTCCACGTCGGTCGCGCGGCCGGCATCGCCCAGGCGCTGCGCGAGTGCCCGGATGACATCCGGGGGTGAGGATCCGAGGTCGGCGTCCAGCGCCACCAGTTCGGAGGTGATCAGGGGTTCCATGGGGAGTGCTCCTTCGCAGGGTGGCGGCAGGTGGTGCGGGGGTTGGGTGGTCGGGTGCGATCGTCGGGGTGGATGGGAAGCGTTCAGCCGATGTCGACGTCCACGCGGAGGTGCTGGACGTCGACGTCGTCGGGGCGGACGAGGTCGGGGGTCGGCAGCGCCGTGCCCGGCAGGCTGACGGCCGCGGCGCCCCATGCCGTCGCCCAGCGCAGGCGCGTGTCGCTGTCGTGGCCGGCGAGGTCGGCCAGGATCCAGCCGGTCAGGGACGAGTCACCTGCACCAACGGTGCTTCGTGGCTCCACGGACAGGGGCGGGGCGAAGGCAGCGGTGATCGCCTCGCCGGCGGCCCGGACGACGACCGTGCCCGCCGCACCCAGGGTCAGCAGCACCGTGTCGATGCCGCCCCGGACCAGCTCGCTGGCCGCTCGGGCGGCCGCCGTCGGGTCGGCCTCGTACTGCGCGGGGTCACCGCCGACGAGGTCTGCCAGTTCCTCGGCATTGGGCTTGACCAGGTCGGCCGGGTGGGTGCCGCGGACCAGCGCACGCAACGGCTCGCCCGAGGTGTCGACGGCCACCCGCGTCGGCGCACCGCCGAGTTCGGCGACGATGCGGGCGTAGAGGTCGTGGGGGGCACCCGGTGGGAGTGAGCCCGCGAGCACGACCCAGTCCGCGCTGGACCCGAGGTCCACGACCCGCGCGACCAGGCCGGCCACGTCGGTGGGGGACAGCGTCGGTCCGGGCTCGTTGATCTTGGTCGTGGTGCCGTCGGGCTCCGTGAGGGTGAGGTTGGTGCGCACGGGCTCCGTGACCGGCACGGCGACGTGGTCGATGCCGCGGTCTGCGAGCGCGGCCGCGAATGGATCCCCCGGGGGTGCCGGGAAGACCGCCGTCGCCCCGACGCCGCCGTTGGTGGCTGCCCGTGCCACGTTGACGCCCTTGCCGCCCGGTTCGACGGTGGCGCTCGGCACGCGTTGCACCTCGCCGCGCTCGAGCGCGGCCGGCAGCGTCACGGTTCGGTCGTGGCTCGGGTTCGCCGTCAGCGTGACGATCATGCCAGCACCACCCGCACCCCGACGCGTTCGAGCGCGGCGACGTGGTCGGGGTCGGCCGCATCGTCGGTGACCACCGTGTCGATGCGATCCGCGTCTACGACGCGATGGAGGTGCTCGCGCCCCAGCTTGGTGGCGTCGGCCAGCACCACGACGCGATGGGCGGCGTCGACCATGGCGCGCTTGGCGGCCGACTCGTCGGCGTCCGGCGTCGAGGCGCCGAAGTGGGCAGTCAGCCCGTTCGTCCCGAGGAAGGCCACGTCGACGCGCAGCCGGGCGAGGTCGGTGACCGTGGTGGGGCCGACCGCGGTCTGCGTCGTCGGGCGGACCCGGCCACCGATCACGTGCAACGTCAGGTCGTGGTGGCGCGTCAGTCGGGCGGCGATGGTCACGCTGGTGGTCACGATGGTGAGGTCGGTGTCCAGCGGCAGGCGACCGACGAGCCGACCCGTCGTGGTCCCGGCGTCGACGATGACGGAGCCGCCCGATGCCGGCAGCAGTTGCTCGGCCACCGCCGCGATCCGTTCCTTCTCCGCCGACTGGGTCAGCTCGCGCTCGTCCATGGTGAACTCGAGGGCGGTGACGGGTCCGCCCGGGAGGGCCCCGCCGTGGACGCGGCGGACCAGGCCATCCGCCTCGAGTCGGTCGAGGTCGCGTCGGATCGTCTCCGGCGTGACGTCCAGTTGCGTGGCGAGGTCGCCCACGGCGGCGCGCCCGTCGGCCAGGACGAGGTCGACGATGGATCGCTGACGTTCCTCTGCGTACACGAGCCCTCCGTCATCGACGCCGTCCTGCCAACGATGCCCGATCCTCTTTGTTTTGTCAACACCTTCTTTCAAACAAAGAGAAACAGACATGCCCTGCGGCATGTCTGCCACGATCCAGGAGTCCCAGTGCGAATGCTGGTCCTCCTGGCTGGACGCTGGCTAGGGTCGATGCCGACCTTCTCGACGTGGGAGCCCACATGAGCAGTCCGGCCAGCCAGGCGACACTCAGTGGCACCCCGGTGGTGCCCGGGATCCAGGTGGGGCCAGCCGTGTGGCCGGCACCTCGTCCGGTGGCCGACACCGATGCACCGGAGGTGGAGGAGGGCGAGCGCGAGGCCGAGGTGGCGCGCTACGAAGCCGCGGCCGAGACGGTGACCAGGCGTCTGAAGGAGCGGTCCGAGGTGGCCGATGGTGTCGCGGCCGAGGTGCTGGCGGCGACGGCGGGGCTGGCCACCGACCGGGGACTGCGCAAGGCGGTGACGTCGCGCATCGGGAAGGGCACCCCCGCAGACGTCGCCGTGGCCGAGGCCACCGAGGAGTTCGCCCAGATGTTCAAGCAGGTCGGGGGCGTGATGGCCGAGCGGGTCACCGACCTGAAGGACCTGCGCGACCGCGTGATCGCCGAGGTGCAGGGAGCCGAGGAGCCGGGCATCCCCACACCCGACGAGCCGTCCGTGCTGCTGGCCGACGACCTCGCGCCGGCCGACACCGCCGGTCTCGACGTCGAGCGCGTGATCGCGCTCGCGACCGAACTGGGTGGTCCGACCAGCCACACCGCCATCATCGCGCGCCAGATGGGCCTGCCGTGTGTCGTCGCGGTCGATGGACTCGGGGACATCGCGAGTGGGACCATGGTGCTGGTCGACGGCACGGGCGGCACGGTCGAGATCGAGCCGGACATGGACGAGGCGCAACGTCGGGTGCGGGAGGCCAGGCAGGCCCAGGAGGCGGTCGACTCGTGGACCGGTCCCTGCGCGACCTCCGACGGCCATGCCGTGGGGCTGCTGGCCAACGTCCAGGACTCCGGGGCCGCCGAACGGGCCGCCGAGTCCGTCGCCGAGGGCATCGGACTGTTCCGTACGGAGCTGTGCTTCCTCGAACAGGACACCGAGCCCACCGTCGACGAGCAGGCCGCCATCTACAGCGGGGTGCTGGCGGCGTTCCCCGACGACGCCAAGGTCGTCGTCCGGACCCTGGACGCGGGCTCCGACAAGCCGCTGAAGTTCGCCGGCCTGCCCGACGAGCCCAACCCGTCGCTGGGGGTGCGGGGCCTGCGGATCGCCGAGGCCGAGCCCGACCTGCTCCTGCACCAGCTCGACGGCATCAAGGCGGCCGCCGAGCGCACCGGCACGTCGCCGTGGGTCATGGCGCCCATGGTCGGCACGGTGGAGGAGGCCCGCGGGTTCGCCGAGAAGGTGCGCGAGCGGGGCCTCACGCCCGGGGTCATGGTGGAGATCCCGGCGACCGCGCTGCTGGCCGAACAGATCCTGGCCGAGGTGGAGTTCTTCTCCATCGGGACCAACGATCTCACCCAGTACGTGATGGCCGCCGACCGCATGTCGGCCGAGCTCGCCTCCCTGACCGATCCGTGGCAGCCGGCGGTCCTGCAACTGGTGGCCCGGACCGCCAGCGCCGGCACCGCGGCCGGCAAGTCCGTTGGCGTGTGTGGCGAAGCGGCCGCCGACCCGCTGCTGGCCGTCGTGCTGGTGGGGTTGGGCATCGCGACGCTGTCGGCTGCCCCGGCGGCGCTGCCGGCCGTCGGCGCGAAGCTGGGAACCGTCGACCTGGCGACCTGCCGGGCGGCGGCCGAGGCTGCCCTGGTCACCACCTCCCCGGCCGAGGCGCGGGCCGCCGTCCGGGACGTCCTTGCCACGGCCGAATCCCCGGCCGCCTGAGCCGCGGTCACCGGGAGTCGGTGCCGATCGGCAGGGCCTGGTCGGCGGCGCGTGAGGCCAGTGGGGCCGCAGCGCCTGCCATGGCCGACGTCTCCGTGGTGGGTGCCGCCGGGTCCGTTGGGAGCAGGGCGAGCCCAAGTCCGGACAACCCCGCGAACAGGATGGCGCCGCCCCACAGTTCGGGCGGCCACTGCAGTGATCCCTCCACCGCCAACAGGACGAACGTGGTCGCCCAGGTCAGGGCCGGGAATGCGACGGCGACCACCACCAGGCGGCCGCGTCCCGGCAGTCGCTCGGCGACCCGTGACCGCACCACGACCTCGGCCACGCCCCCGGCGACAACCGGGGACAGGATCGCCAGCGGGTGCTCCCAGAACGCCAACAGGACCAGCGCGTTGACGACCGTTGGCACCAGCACCAGCGCGCCCGGTGCCGTGCGCCCACGGGTCAGCAGCCACAGCAGGGGCCACGTCAGCACGAGCGAACTGACCAGTACTGCCCCCATGCCGGTCGTCGCCGCCACCTCCTGGCCGGGCGCGAACGACTGGTCGTACAGGAACGGCATGCCCGGGCCCCACAGGTAGGTCAGGAAGAACGCCACCAGCGAGACCGTGAGCAGCAGCGAGGTCACGGCCACGCCCTGGCCACGCCAGGTGGGGGCCAGCGACCCGATGCCGCCCGGTCGGCGCAGCGGTGTGCTCAACACCAGCAGCAGGCCGAGGAACATGACCACGTGGGTGGGACTGAGCAGGGCGTCGATCGAGGTCTCCACCCCCAGCAGCGTGTGCCAGATGCCGTCCCCGACCCCGCCGACCGCGAACAGCGCCAGCCCGGCCACCGTCCCCCGGGTCGCCGGGTCGACGACCGCCGCCCATGATCGTTGGTCGGCGGGCAGGGCCTCGCGCCGGCGCCGGAGCCGGGCCAGCACCAGCAGGGCCGTGAGCGCGAAGCCGCTGTAGAACACGCCGTGCCAGGGGGTGAAGAACGACTCCAACTCCGGGATGTTGGTGTGGGCCCAGCCGTCCAGGAACAGTCCGATCATGATCCAGGCGCTGCCCAGCAGCACGGCCAGTTCGTGGCGACGCCCGACGACGGGGTCGGTGGTCGTGGGTGTGGTGGCGGTGGTCATGGCGTGCTCTCCGGGGTCGAACCGATCAGGGCGGTGGTTCGCCGGTCGTCGAGGTTCAGCCTGCCACATCCTCGCGGGCCCGGCGATGGGGGATCGCCCCCATGTCCGCGACCGCCTGCGCGTTAGGCTCGTCGGTCCGCTCGCCGCCACCTCCAGGAGGTCCGCCATGGCCCTGTCGTTCGCCTTCACGGAGGAACAGGACCAGTTCCGTGCGCTCGTGACCCGTTTCGCGGACGAGGTCGTGGCGCCGGCCGCGGACGACCTCAACGCCACGGGCACCTTCCCGGTCGACATCGTGCACCAGATGGGGGAGATGGGCCTGTTCGGCATCCCGTTCGCCGAGGCCGACGGGGGCATGGGCGCCGACCTCACCACGCTCTGCATCGCCATCGAGGAGATCGGCCGGGTGGACCAGTCGCTGGGGATCACGTTGGAGGCCGCAGTCGGCCTCGGCGCCACCCCGATCGCCACGTACGGCACCGACGAGCAGAAGGCACGGTGGCTGCCCGACCTGGTCACCGGGCGCCGGGTGGCCGGGTTCGGGTTGACCGAGCCGGGGGGCGGCTCGGACGTCTTCGGGGCCACCCGGACCACCGCGACGGTCGACGGCGACCACTGGGTCATCAACGGGTCGAAGGTCTTCATCACCAACGCCGGCACCGACATCACGTCGGTCGTCACGGTCATGTGTCGCACCGGCGAGGACGAGATGACCTCGATCGTGGTGCCGGTCGACACGCCCGGTTTCTCCGTGGCGCCGAAGTACCGCAAGGTCGGGTGGCACAGTTCGGACACGCGTGAGGTGATCCTCGACGACGTCCGGGTCCCGCTGGACCACACCCTGGGGGAGCGTGGCCAGGGCTTCCGCCAGTTCCTCGCCACCCTCGACGACGGGCGGATCGCCATCTCGGCGCTGGCCGTGGGGCTGATCCAGGGCTGTGTCGATGAGTGCGTCCGGTATGCCACCGAACGCGAGGCCTTCGGCAAGCCGATCGGGGCCAACCAGGGCGTGTCGTTCAAGGTCGCCGACCTGGAGGTGGCCGCGCACACCGCACGGCTGGCGACCTACGAGGCCGCCTGGCGACGCGACCAGGGACTGGACTACAAGCGCCAGGCCTGCATCGCCAAGCTCTACTCCACCGAGCAGGCCGTGACCGCGGCGCGCGAGGCCAGCCAGGTGTTCGGTGGCTACGGCTTCATGACCGAGTACCGGGTCGGCCGCTTCTACCAGGACGCCAAGATCCTGGAGGTCGGCGAGGGCACCTCCGAGGTCCAGCGCATGCTGATCGCCCGCGACCTCGGCCTGTAGACCTCAGGAGCCCAGCAGGTCCACCCGGATGCCAGCGGCGGTCGGCGTGGGCTCCGCGGTCGGCTCCGTGACGTCGCCGGTGGCAGGGACCAGCGACACGGCGATGCCGCGGGCCTGGACGGCGCGCCCGGGAATGGTCGGACGGTCGCGAGAGGTGACCGTGGCTCCCTCGCCCCGGTCGACGACGGAGGAGACGGGCTCCGTGCCCGATGCCATGACGACGGTGGTCGCCGTGATGTCCGTCTGGACGTCGCCGGCGGACGGGATGCTGTGGCCCTCCACCTCGCTGCCGTCGTCGGCGTGGCGCACCTGCAGTTCGGCCGTGCCGTCGAGGTCGACCATCGTGATCGCGATGGCTTCGGCGGTCGGGTCCGGTTGGGCGCCGAAGAAGGCGGGACCCTGGCCGTCGTCGAACTGCCAGCCCGTGGCCCACCCCCTCGGGCCCGCACCGGTGGGGGTGGGCCCGAGCGACAACGACGTGGTCAGCGGGCCAGGGTCGCGTATCCCGGCACGGAGGTCGTCGCGCCGGAGGTGAGGTTCACCGCGACGGACAGGTCGTCGCCGGCGGTGGTGGTGGTGCCGTGCACGACGACCCAGTCACCGTGGATGTCGGTCACCTCGAACCGGTCGAACATGACGTCGCCGAGGTCGACCGTGCGCCCGTCACCACCGTCGACGGCGATGATGCGCAGCTGCGGGCTGGTGCCGCCCCGGACGGTCGTGGCGACACGCCGGCCCTGGTCGTCGAGCTGGCCGCCAGCCAGGACGGGACCGTCCCCGTCGTCCACGAAGCTGTAGGAGCGGTCGAGCAGGACGTCACCCAGGTCGCCGCGCGGGGACACCGTCAGCGCGCCGCCGCCTTCGCTCGCGGCGTTCACCAGCACGCGGGGGCCGCCCAGGGCGATGTGCGTCGAGGACTCCCACGTCCCGGCGTCCAGCAGGTCCTGTTGGTTCGCGCCGTCGAGGTCGGCGGTGAAGAACCCGACGACGTCGTAGGGCGTGACGGTGTCGGGACCGTGCTGGTAGGTCACGGCGTAGGCCAGTTGCTGCGTCCCCAGGTCGACGTCGACCAGTTCGATGGCGACCGGTTGGAGCCGTGAGGTGTTCGGGTCGAACTCGTCCGGGTCGCGGGGACCGACGTCGTCGAGGCTGGCGATGGTGGTCACGCGGCCATCGGACAACCGTCCGATCCCCCGGGGGTTGCGCTGGAACAACAACCCGCCGGCCCCGTCGTCGAAGGCGATGTCCACGGGCCCGTCCAGTCCCGGAAGCCCGTCCGGTCCCGCGACGACCAGCGTCGGGCCGGCCGGCGCCGGGGTCGGACTCGGGGTGGTCGGGGCGGGCGAGGCCGTCTCGGTCGGCCCGCTGGAGGTGGTCGGTGCGGGGCCGGGTTCGGTCGCCTCGGGATCAGGGCTGGGGGTGCCGTCCGGGGTGGGCGTCGGCGCGACGGTCGGTGCCGGCACCACCGTTTCGGCGGGACCGGGCGTCGGGGTCGGCGTCGGCGTCGGCGAGGTCGTGGGGAGTGGCTCCTGGGTCGGCGTGTTCACGCTGGGAAGGGGCTCGATCGCCACGCTGGGCGGACGATCGTCCATCAACCACGACGCGCCCGCCCAGGCCGCCCCGGCGACGAACACCACGGCAGCTGCAGAACCCAGCACCACGTTGCGGCGGTGGCGACGGCGCCCGGCCTCCGCCACCGTGGCGGCGTCGATGTCGTCGACCGGCATGGCGTCACCGTCCATGGCCAGTTGGCGTCGCAGGTCGTTGGTCAGGTCGTCGTTCGGGACGTCGTTCATCGGGGTCCCTCCAGGTCGGTGCGGAGTTGGTCGAGGGCGCGGGACAGACGCGACTTCACGGTCCCGACCGGGATGCCGAGGGCGGTCGCGGTGTCGGCGGTGGAGAAGTCGGCGTAGTGGCGCAGCATCAACACGGCGCGCAGCGAGTCGTCGAGGTCGTCGATGGCCTCGCGCAGGCGGGGTCGGACCTCGGGCAAATGCGGTTCGACCGGCAGTTCGGGAACGGGATCGCGGCTGATCCAGCGACGACTGCGGAACCACGACGTCGCCCAGTTCACGGCGACCCGGTAGACCCACGCACCGGCATCGGCGTGGTCGTCGAGGCGGTTCCAGCGTTGCCATGCCCGCTCCAGCGCGACGTCGATGGCCTCGGTGGCCAGGTCGAGGTCGCGCAGGTGCAGGGCGAGCGTGCGCACCAGTCGATCGCGATGCAGTCGGTGGAACTCCTCGAACCCCAGGTCGGCCTCCACGGCACCCTCCGTCGTCGTGTGGGTCGATGCTGCGGTCCGATGGATGCCGACGCTCGCCCCGGCGGTTGCGGGTGGTGAACTCGTCATCGTCGCCCTCGGGTGGTCGCGGCTGCGGTCGGGACCCCCACGCACGAGTCGCCGCGCAGGTTCTCGGAGGTCTCGTTCCGTGCGTTCAGCGCACGACAGGGTGTGGCTGCGGACGTCAGCGCCGAGGGCCGTGCCGGGAGTGGGGGGTAGCCACGTCAACGAGGCTGCCCGGTGCGCCCGGCAGGTGCGAGGAACCGTGTCGGGACCACGACCTGGATCGTCCGGCGCGCCCTCGTCGAGGTCGCTCCAGGCGCGGCGGGTCGGGGGTCGCCCGAGAGGAGGCGGCGGACCTCCAGCCGGAAGGTCTGGTCGGTCTCGTCGACAGTCGTCAGTACCACGTCACGACCTCCCGGCGTGATCTCGGCATCCAGGAACAGGAGGTCGTCGGGTCGGTCCACGCGGCGTAGGCACTGTCCCATCCCCGCTCGACCGGGTCGCCGTCGTCCCACCCACGCAGCGATCCGTACCCCTGGGAGGAGAAGTTGGACAGCACGCGCCGTCCGTCGAGCGACACGTCCCCGCCCGTCTCGAAGGCGTAGTACGCGTGCGTCTCGCGCCGGGCGTCGCCCCCGACGGTTGCCGCCCGGGGACCGGCGTGACCTGGTCCCCGTCCATCCCCAGGACGCCGTCGTCGGGGGCCACCACCAGCGAGCCGGGCCGGGCAGTCGGCGGAGGTGGCTCCGGTGATGGCGTCGGACTCGGGTGGCCGTGGGCGGCGGGCCGGGGCTGGTCGTCAGTGTGGGCGCGGGCGTGGGGGTCGGTGTCGGCGAGGGTGCCGGTTCGGGCACGACGGTCGGTTCGGGCGGCAGAAGCGCTCGAACGTGTACGGCGTGGCCATGGTCTCCGCGTGCTGCCCGTGTTGGGCTCCCTTGGTCGAGCGTGTCTCGACCGCGTCGGGTCCGTCCACCGTGGTCCTGGGTGTCATGCGTGGCCCTTGCGTGGTCGGTCATGGAACAGCGTGCGGTCGTCCGTCGCCCATCCCACGCGCAGCGGCCCCGGTCCGTTCCATGA